>NZ_JAMYPL010000005.1:0-302223 GCF_040320355.1 Mesorhizobium sp. M0715
CCTTGTTTTTCGGGCCCGTTTGGGGTTCCTCCGCGCTCTTCTCCCAACCTCTCCGGGGGCGGGGGTGGGGGGGGCGCCCGCCACAACGGGGGGCCCCCGGGTGCGGTTACTTCTTGGGGAGGTATTGATCGGGCATCGGCGAGCCTGGGAACCACTTCTCATAAAGCGTCTTCCAGGTGCCGTCCTGCATGGCCGCATGCAGGGCGGTGTTCAGCGCATCGCGAAGCTTGTCGTTGCCCTTGCGCAAGACGAAGCCTGCCGGCGCGTCGAAGGACGGGATGTTAACCGCGATCTTCAAGTCCGGATAACGAACGCCATAGTCCTTGGCTGCCTCGTAATCGAGGAAATGAGCGTCGACCGTGCCATTGTTGAGCGCCGAGACGGCCGAATTGTTGTCAGGAAATTTGACGAGATCAGTCCCGACAAAATTCTTCGCCGCATAGATTTCCTGCAGCGTACCCTGCACGACGCCAAGACGCTTGCCCTTGAGCCCGTCGGCCGACGTGATCGCCTTGTCTGACGTAAGCACGGAGAGATAGCCTGCAAGATACCCGTCGGAAAAGTCGACGGTCTTCTTACGCGCTTCCGTCGTGCCGATTGCCGCGACCGCGACATCGAAGCGCTCGTTGGCAACCGAAGGCATCAGCGCCGAGAATTCCTGACCGGTGAAGATCACCTGGTCCGGCTTGAAGCCAAGGCGGCTCGCGACGTTGCGGAACAATTCGATGTCGAACCCGGTGAATGTGCCGTCCGCCTGGGTGAAAGCGTAGGCTTGGCATCACCCATGGTACCAACGCTGATGACTTTCGCATCAATAAGACCATAGGGATTGTCATCCGCGGCGGCTGCTCCGGAAACAAAACCCGCGCCGATGCACACAGCCATAAGAGCCATTGCGCCGGCCCGGACCGGTGACATCAACGACTTGAGAATTCCTATCCTGCTCATGTCTTCTCTCCACTCTGAAGGTCTGTTCTTCTTGGTATTGACGTCGAGCCGGCAATCCCACGCTTGACATCGCCCGCCGCCGCGACCGCGGCATGCGCCTCTCGGCCCGCAATTTTCTAAAAGAGACCGGTCTCTTATTGATTGAGACCGGTCTCTTTGATAATCGTTATCGCCAGATTGACCTTCCGTCAACAACTCTTGTAGTCGTTCATCCAATGAAAAGAACCGCACCCAAGACCCAGTCGATAACGGTCAGCGATGTCGCCCGAGTGGCCAATGTGTCCAAAGCGACGGCCGCGCGCGTGCTCGGCGGATACGGTGTCGTCAGCGACACGATCCGCGCCAATGTCATGGCCGCCGCCAAGGCCCTTGACTACCGTCCGAACGAACTGGCCCGAAGCATGACGACCGGCAGGTCCGGCATCATCGGCGTGGTGGTCGGAGACATCGAAAACCCGTTCTTCAGCCTGGCGGTGCGTGGAATCAGCGACGCGGCAAGGGCGGCTGGCTTCAACGTCATCTTGGCCAACTCCGGCGAGCGGATCGACGCGGAAAGGGCAGCTGTGCGGCTGTTGATCGGCAAGCGCGTCGACGGACTGATCGTCACGCCGTCGGAATCGCGTGACATCTCACACCTGCGCGACATCCACCGTTCAGGCCGGCCGCTTGCCCTGCTTGACCGGGCGCTGCCTGATCTCGATGTCGACACGGTTACGGTTGACGATCGAGACATCGCCATGCGGGCGACCCGTATCCTTGTCGACGCCGGCCACAGCAAAATCGCCTATGTGACCGCGGTTGACGCCGAAGGCAATGAGTATCGCGACCTAGGACAAATCTACACCTCATCGGTCCGTGAGCGCATCGACGGCTTTCTCAAGGTGTGCCGGGACGCCGGAATTGATCGACCGGAACGTCATATTCGCCTTGGCGCGACAAGCCCCGACGAGACGCGAAAGCTCGCCGACAAACTGCTGTCGGGGCCAGATCGACCGACCGCAATCCTTGCCTCCGACAGTCTCATAGCCCTGGAGATCTTCAAGGTCATGCGCCAGCGCGGGCTGCGCATTCCACAAGACATCTCGCTCATCACTTTCCATGACGCGGACTGGACGAGCGTCACGACCCCGCCCATCACCGTCGTCGACCAGCCCGTCTATGCGCTGGGCAAAAGCGTCGCGGAACTGCTCATCCGCCGCTTGAAGGGCGAAGCACGGCCAGCTGAAAGGCTCATTCTGCCGACCACAATCATCGAACGCGGATCCGTTGGTCCGCCTGCTGCCTACAAGCTGTAGATTCTCAAAGCCGAGCGGTCCAAAGCATAGCATGGAAGCCTATGCCCGAGCGTCGGATGGTTTGTATTCTGCGCCCGCATCCTTCGGACCAAAGGAGCAAATCTCGACTCGAGCCAAGCCAGCTTCCTTGGTGCCAACCCGCCAATTTTTACCTTTGTGGAACCTCGAGCAGCGCCAAACCAGGCTGTCGTTACGGTGAAGTTGCCCACCAGAATCGTGTGATTTTACGCCACCGTCGGACGCTGCCCGCGGACGTGCATGTCCGTGCAATAGATGTGCAGCAGTCGTTTTGGCTTCTCAACCGAGTAGCGCTATTTCTAAGTGCCTGATTTCCCTTTGGAAATGGCACGGGCAGCAGGGCTCGAACCTACGACCTGCGGTTTTGGAGACCGCCGCTCTACCAACTGAGCTATGCCCGTACGTGCGCATGTCGGCGCAGCAGGCGCTTCCTAAAAGCTTCCGCACGCTCTGTAAAGGGTGGTTTGCAAGCAAACGTACCTTCACCCCCCCTGCGCCAGAAATCGGGACAGCTGACGACCAGCTCGTTCGGCGAGAGGTTACTTTGTTTTCAGCGGCCGATAGGGTCCGCCCGGCACGCCCCAGCCCCAGGCCGGCATCGGTTCCGTCTCGGGATCGCACGTCTCGCCGAGATTGGAGTTCATCTTGGCCAGACGCGATCCCCATTCGACATAGCCCATGAAGGCCGAACGGAATTCCGGATCGTCAGGCAGGCCGACCGCGTCGGCTGCATCGGCCAGGAGGCTAATCCAGCGGCGGCGCTGCTCCTCGCTCAGATGCTTGCCCAGATGGTGCATGACCATCTCGCGGTGGCCACCGAACTGCTCGCTGTAGGTTTTTGACCCGCCGAAAACCTCGCCGATGAAGGCCGCGACATGGGCGGGATGATCCGGCGACATGGTCTTGAACACCGGCCCGACGATCGGGTCCTGCGCCACCTTGTCGTAGAAAGTCTGGGTCAGCCGGTTCAGGGCCTCGCCGCCGCCGGCCCATTCGTAGAGGGTCGGGATATCCTGGCTCATTCTCGATCCTCCGCCTGCCTGGCGCCGCCAGCAGCGACGATAGCGGAACAATCGGAAGTGTCTCAACCTGCCTCGATGGCCAGTTCCGGCTTCGCCGCGGTCTACAATTTGGCCGGCGCGTCAGCCTCGGCATTGGCGGAGGGCCGGATCCGGCAATTCTCGGGTCTTGGCACCGCCTCGCAAATGGTGGCGCCGGTCAGCGCGTCGACCGATTGCAGGCTCGTCGTCAGTCCGACCTTCAGCATCATGCCGGGTTCCAGCCGGCGCTCGACCGAGCGACGCTCGATCGCCGCGAACAGGGCGGGAGCGATCGCCATCTCGTCGAGATAGGCCTTGACCATCTGCTTTTGCCCCATCAGGTAGAGGCTAAGTCGCGCCTGGGGACCGACAAGCCGCTTGATGCCGCCGGCAAGCATCAGCGCGCAGGCCGAATCGCACTCCACGCCCGCATCGATGCTCAGCCCGGCATAGGCGCCCTCTTTGGCCAGGCAATTCCACGCTCCCGGGTCACAGCCGACGAAATCGGTGCGGCCAACCGCGACGTCGAGCTTCCTTTCATGGATTAGCCGTCCCGCCGCCAGGGCGCTGAACAGGTCGCCTCCCCTCGAACTGACCACGACAGGCAGTTGCCGTTTGCCGAGCGTGGCGAGCAATTGGCGCAGCTTCTGCGGGGTCTGGGGAGTGATCGCGCCTTCCGCCGAGATCCATTCCGGGCAGTCTGGATTGCAGAGCGGATTGGTGCCGCGAACGACGACGAAGCGCATGTCTTCATCGCGCCGCTCTTCATCGTGTCGCGCCGGCTCGGGTTCGATCGCCGGCGGAGCAGGCTTGGCCGCGGTCGCCGTCAGGCCATCAGGCTTGTCCCCCGGCATTTCCCGGCAATTCGTGGCCAGGCGGCCGGGCTCGCACAGGCTTGCCGCGGTCAACAGGCCTACAGCGTCCGTGCTGGTGACCAGCTTCATCGCCAGCATGTCGTCGAGGGCGATCTGGTGAATTTCGCTGGCCGGCGTGCCCTTCATCGTTTCGAGCATGCCTTGTTCGATGCCCATCTGGTTGAGATAGGCCGCCAGCTTTTTCTCCACCGACTTGCTCATCTCGTAGGTCTTGTAGCTGCCGGCGTTCTTGCGGCTGACGATCTTTGTGTTGAGGATCTTCTTCTTGCCCCCCACGATGCGGTAGGTGGTGCGGTATTGCAATTTCGTGCGGATGTAGGTCGTGGTGATCTGATGGACGCCGAGATAGGCCCATTCGCCGGCCACCCGCCTGATACCGCCGGCAAACATCAGAGGACAGGCGGAATTGCACATGGCGCCATAGTCGATGACATCGCCGAAGTAGCGGGCGTCACGGTCCTGGCATCCCTTCGCACCGGGCTGGCAGCTGGAAAACACCGTCTTGCCGATGGCGATATCGAGCTTGTTCTTGCGGATCAGCCGGCCAAGCGTCAGCGCCGCCTCGACATTGCCGCCGGGAGAATCCACGACAACAGGCAGTTTCCGCCCGCCAAGCGTCTTCAGCATGCGTTTGAAGAGTGCCGGCGTGCCGGCTTCTATGGAGCCCTCGGCCGATATCCATTCCGGGCAGATCGGCTCGCACCCCGGTGCGTTGCTGCGGACAATGCCGAACCGCATCGTCGGCCCAAGATCCGGCGCCGCATCCGCCGCAAAGGCTACCGGGCCCGCGGCAAGCAATGCCAGCAGGCAGATCAAGGCCAGCGACCACAATGCCCGACAACGGTGAAGGCGCCCTGAAACCATTCTGCAAAAAGCCCCTTGATGCAACCTATACTAGACGAGGTCCAAGGGCTTGCAACAGGGTCGAGCGACAGGGCGGTAGCCGATAGCCCGGCAAACAAAAAAGGGCGGCCCGAAGACCGCCCTTTTCTTGTCGATCCGGCAAATGCCGGGCTCGATTATTCCTTGATGGTGACGACGATGCCGGCACCGACGGTGCGGCCGCCTTCACGGATAGCGAAGCGCAGCTTCTCTTCCATGGCGATCGGCACGATCAACTCGACATCGACCGTGATGTTGTCGCCCGGCATCACCATCTCGGTGCCTTCCGGCAGCGACACGATGCCGGTCACGTCCGTCGTGCGGAAGTAGAACTGCGGACGGTAGTTGGTGAAGAACGGCGTGTGACGGCCACCTTCGTCCTTGGTCAGGATGTAGGCTTCGGCCACGAACTTCTTGTGCGGCTTCACCGTGCCCGGCTTGGCCAGAACCTGACCGCGCTCGACACCTTCGCGATCAACGCCGCGCAGCAGCGCGCCGATGTTGTCGCCAGCCTGGCCCTGATCGAGCAGCTTGCGGAACATTTCCACGCCCGTGCAGGTCGTCTTGGTCGTCGGACGGATGCCGATGATCTCCAGCTCCTCGCCGACCTTGACCACGCCGCGCTCGACGCGGCCGGTCACGACCGTGCCGCGGCCCGAGATCGAGAACACGTCTTCGATCGGCATCAGGAACGGCTTGTCGAGCGGACGAACCGGCGTCGGGATGTAGGCATCGACCGCAGCCATCAGCTCGCGGATCGCGTCTTCACCGATCTTCTTGTCGCTGTCTTCCAGGGCAGCCAGAGCCGAACCCTTGACGATCGGAATGTCGTCGCCGGGGAACTCGTTCTTGGTCAGAAGCTCGCGAACCTCGAGCTCGACCAGTTCGAGCAGCTCGGCGTCGTCGACCTGGTCGACCTTGTTCAAGAACACCACGATCGACGGCACGCCGACCTGACGGGCCAGCAGGATGTGCTCGCGGGTCTGCGGCATCGGACCGTCGGCAGCCGACACGACCAGGATCGCGCCGTCCATCTGCGCGGCACCGGTGATCATGTTCTTCACATAGTCGGCGTGGCCGGGGCAGTCGACGTGAGCGTAGTGGCGGGCAGCCGTCTCGTATTCGACGTGCGCCGTCGAGATCGTGATGCCGCGCGCCTTTTCTTCAGGGGCAGCGTCGATCTGGTCGTAGCGCTTGTATTCGCCAAAATACTTGGTGATCGCCGCCGTCAGCGACGTCTTGCCATGGTCGACGTGGCCAATCGTGCCGATGTTCACGTGAGGCTTGTTACGCTCGAATTTACCTTTTGCCATTGTCTCTTTCCTTGGACGGCCCGGATCTTCAGTTCGGTCGAAGACCTTCAGTTCAGTCGAATGCGGGGCGATTAGCGACAAAGGCCAAAAAACACAAGCGTCTTTTGGCCGGGTGCCGTCTCACTCAGTCCGAACCATCGATCCGATTGCGGGGATATGACGAAGATATAGGAAGGCTCTGGGCAAAATGAAGGGGTAGCGGGCCGACCGATCGAGGCCGCGAAAGCGCTGGCTTGCTTGCCCGGCCCTGTCTGATTCATGGCCAGGCCATGGACCATTGCCGCCACCACCCGCCTCTGATCTTGTGGCCAGATGCATTTCATCCCTGCCTCTATCCGCGGCCCGCTGTTCATGATCGTCTCGACGGGATCGTATCTCGTCAACGACACGATGATGAAACTCGCGACGGCAGGCCTGCCGTCCTACGAAGTGCTGTTTCTGCGGGGTGCCGCGGCTGCGCTCTGGGGCTTCCCGCTGTTGTTCGCGCTGGGCTACGGCAAGCAGATCCCGCTGATCTTCGACAAGCGCGTACTGAGCCGGAACATGCTCGAGCTGGCGGCGATCCTTTGCTATGTGATCGCGCTCGCCAATATGCAGATTGCCGATTCCACCGCGCTCGGCCAGATCACGCCGCTCTTGATGCTGGTCGGCTCCTCGATCCTGTTTGGCGAGCGGATCGGCGGCCGGCGCATGGCGCTGATCGGGCTCGGCTTCGTCGGAGCGCTGATGGTGGCGCAGCCGAGCATGCAAGGCATTTCGGTCTACGCCTTGCTGGCGCTCGGCAATGCCACATTTGCGGCGGCGCGCGACCTTGCCGGTCGGCGGGTCGCGGTCGAGGTGCCGGGGATGATCGTGGCGATTTCCGCAGTCGTGGTGGTGCTGATCGGCGCCGGCGCCGCGCATCTGGTTTCAGAGCGCTGGGTCATGCCCGGGGCACATCACCTGCTGCTGATGGCGGGTGCTGGATTTTTCCTGATCTTCGGCCATTTCTTCATCTTCATGGCCTATCGCGTCGGACCGACCAGCGCCGTGGCACCGTTCTATTATTGCTTCACCGTCTGGGCGGTGATTTCGGGCCTGCTGGTGTTCGGGCAATTCCCAAACACACTGGCGATCTGTGGCATCCTGCTGGTGGTCGGCAGCGGGCTGACCATCGTGTCGCTGGATCAGCGTCAGCGCCGGCTGGCCGTCGTCGCCTGATGCATGTCGCCCAAAGTGCCCCGGATTTGGGAGAACGACATGCATAAACAAAGACCTGGAGCCTCCGCATCCACGCATGCGCGGATGAGCAGTTGCCGCGCCGAAAAAGATCGTCTAATCGGCGAAGCATAGTTCGATCGACGACGAGATGATCAATCAGCCAAGGGAGTTCCCCGTGACCGATTTTGACCAGAACAAGAGCTCCGACGCCGAGCACAAGGCCGCTATCCGCAAGTCGCTTGTCGGCTGGGCGGTGTTCATCGCGGGAACGCTGATCTTTTTCGTCGCCGCCGATGCAGTGCTGATGCCATAGACGAGCCTCTGCACGTACCGGCCCGAAGCCGGTCTTGCCTCAGCAGGACTTCGAAACGTCGGTCGACCCCGCAGGCGCCTAAAGCGTCCGCCTTGCGCTGAACTGATGGTAGGCCCACAGCACGACCACCGCTCCAACCACCGCGACGATCAGGCTGGAGATGTTGAGACCGGTGACACCCACGCCAAAGATCTGGCTGCAGATCACACCGCCGACAATGGCGCCGACGATGCCGAGGACGATATCCATGATCAGGCCCTGGCCGGTCTTGTTGACGATCTTGCTGCCCAGGAAGCCGGCAATGGCGCCCAGAATGATCCAACTGATGATACCCATTTTTTCCTCTCCATCCCCTCGCCAGCCGACATTTTCATAGGATTGTCAAAACCTCAAGCCAGCTTGAAATTCCGCCCGAATACTTCATTGTTGAAGATGGGACGGGCTTGGTCGCTATGGAGGATCCACTATGGGACTTTTTGACAATGCCGTTCCCGGCGGCAACATCACCAAACCCCTGATGATCGCGCTCGGCGCATTGCTGGTCGGCAAGATGCTGAGCGGCAGAAGTGCCGAAGAGCCAGAGCAGTCTCCCGCGCCCGCTCCGACCGCCCCCGTCCCGACGGAAACCACATCCGCCGATGGTGGCCTGGCTGGCGGATTGGGCGGTCTGCTCGACAAGCTCAGAAATGCCGGCCACGGTAATGCCGCCGACTCCTGGGTCGGCACCGGGCAGAACCAGCCGATCAACGCCAACGATCTTGGCGCCGCGATCGGACCGCAGATCATTCGCGAGATCGCGCAACGGACCGGGCTGGACGAGCAGGAACTGCTCAAGCAACTGTCCACCGCCCTGCCCGGCATCGTCGACAGGCTGACGCCGAACGGCCAGGTGCCGCAGCAGCACCAGGTCGCCACCGCGTTCAACAGCTGACGCGGCGCAGCCACCACAATTGGAGCGCTGCGCCTCGTGCGCAGTGTTTCGACTTGCCGGATGGGATGAGTGTCTGGAGCGGGTAGCGGGAATCGAACCCGCATATTCAGCTTGGAAGGCTGCTGCTCTACCACTGAGCTATACCCGCGCCGTTCCTCAAGTACCGGATTCATCCGAAAAGCGCCATGCACTTTTCGGTCCGATTCTTGTCACGTTTCAGGGCTTCCGGGCCGGCAGTGGTGGAGAGGGTTGGATTCGAACCAACGTAAGCTAAGCTAACGGATTTACAGTCCGTCCCCTTTAACCACTCGGGCACCTCTCCAGTCTGCCGCCGGAGCCATGCAACGAGGCATTCACGCCGATCCGGACCCGAGTTATGTGTTCTCCGAAACCAGCGCAGCGCCTTATGGCGGCAAGCCCATTGGGTGTCAACCGCGCAACCATGGTTTTTCGTTTCTGTTCGCCGGCTGTGACGGCGGGCCATATCCTTGGCCGGAGGAGACAGCTATAGAAGCCAGCCATGAGCGATAAAACCAACACCCCCAAAGACACCCATTACGCCAAGCTGCGCCGCGCCTATCGCGACGAGAAAAGCGGCGGCGCGCCGGCGTTCCGGCCCCGACAGCCGGTTCCGCCGGGCGAAAATGCCGCGGATGGCCTGGTGCGGCTCTACGGCCTGCACACCGTGCGCGCCGCACTCGACAATCCGCGCCGCAAGATTAGGAAGATGCTGGTGACGCGCAACGCGGCCGAGCGACTGGAAATCGCCGATCTCGCCGCCCTGCCCTTCAAGACGGAACTGGTCGAACCCAGGGACATCGACAAGATCACTGGGTCGGACGCCGTGCATCAGGGTGTGCTGATCGAGGCCGAGCCGCTGAAAGCCAAGCGGCTCGATGCGCTTGGCGACGCGAAGCTGGTGCTGGTGCTCGACCAGATCACCGACCCGCACAATGTCGGCGCTATCCTGCGCTCGGCGGTCGCCTTCGGCGCCGGCGCGCTGATCACCACAGCCCGCCACAGCCCGCAGGAATCGGGCGTGCTGGCGAAATCCGCCTCCGGCGCGCTGGAGCACATCGACCAGATCGAGGTGAAGAACCTCGCCGACGCACTCGGCCAGCTGCACGAGGCCGGCTTCCGCACCATCGGACTTGATTCGGACGCGCCGGCCGAACTCGAAAAGAGCTTTGCCGGAGAAAAGATCGCCCTGGTGCTGGGCGCCGAAGGCAAGGGCCTGCGCCAGAAGACGCGCGAGACGGTGACCACGCTGGCGCGGCTCGACATGCCCGGCGCCATCCATTCGCTCAACGTGTCGAATGCCGCGGCGATCAGCCTTTACGTGGCGCGGACATTTTTGAAGCGCGGCTAGAGCAATTCTAGGAAAAGTGTGAAGCGGTTTTCCTTCCAGAATTGCGTCAAAACAAAGAGTTAGAGCATTTCGCCATTTCCGTGAAACGGTGGAATGCTCTAAGCCAAAAATATCTCGAAACGAGAAACGGGTTCCGACAGACGCTGAAACCCGTTCTTCGACGGGCCAGGAGTTTGCGGCTTGGGAACGTTGCGCCGCCCTCTCCTGACCTATGCCGCTTTGCCCCTGGCGTCGGCTGCCTCGCTGCCGACCTCGAAATTGGCCATCCGCTCCAGCGCCCTGACCAGCGCCGAATGATCCTCCTTGGCGCCGCCATTGGCCGCGCAGGAATTGAACAGCTGCTGAGTCGTCGAGGTGTTGGGCAAGGAAACGCCGAGCGCCTTCGCGCCCTCCAGCGCGAGGTTCAGATCCTTCTGGTGCAGTTCGATGCGGAAACCAGGCGCGAAGGTGCGCTTGACCATGCGCTCGCCATGCACTTCCAGAATGCGCGAAGCCGCCAGCCCGCCCATCAGCGCCTGCCTGACCTTGGCCGGATCGGCGCCGGCTTTCGACGCAAAAACAAGCGCTTCGGCGACGGCTTCAATGGTCAGCGCAACGACGATCTGGTTGGCCACCTTGGTGGTCTGGCCAACCCCGTTCGGCCCGACCAGGGTGATGTTCTTGCCCATCTTCTCGAAGACGGGTTTGGCGCGCTCGAAAGGCTTTTCCTCGCCGCCGACCATGATGGTGAGCGACGCCGCCTTGGCACCGACCTCGCCGCCCGAGACCGGCGCATCGAGATAGTCGCAGCCGAGATCGTTGATCTTCTTTGCGAACACCTTGGTCTCGATCGGCGAAATCGAGCTCATGTCGATGACCAGCTTGCCCTTCGACAGGCCGGACGCGACGCTGTTGTCGCCGAACAGCACGTCGGCGACCTGCGGCGTGTCGGGCACCATGGTGATGATGATGTCGGCAGCCTTGGCAACGGCGGCATGGCCGGTAACTGACTTCAGCCCCTTGGCGACGATATCGGCCGGCGGCTTGGAGCGATGGTCGCTGGCGATGACCTTGTAACCCGCGTCCAGCAGATGCCCCGCCATCGGCGCGCCCATGATGCCGAGGCCGATGAAGCCGATGGTTTCCATTGTGGTTCTCCAAATGACTGTGTGAAACGCCCCCTCTAGTGCTTACGCCGCAGCACTTCCCTGCCCGGCCAGTTCGTTGAACCACCCCAGCCCGGCCTCCGTACCCGCTTTCGGCTTGTATTCCGCCCCGACCCAGCCGGAATAACCAATGCGGTCGATATGCTCGTAGAGGAAGGGATAATTGATCTCACCCGTCCCCGGCTCGTGACGGCCGGGATTATCCGCAAGCTGGATATGCGCGATGCGGCCAAGGTTAGCCTCGATGGTCCTGGCGAGATCCCCCTCCATGATCTGCATGTGATAGATGTCGTATTGCAGGAACAGGTTTTTCGAGCCGACGCGATCGATCAGCGCCAAGGCCTGATCGGAATAGTTGAGGAAGAAGCCCGGAATATCGCGCGTGTTGATCGGCTCGATCAGCAGCCTGATGCCGGCCTGCTCCAGCTTCTCCGCCGCGAAGGCGAGGTTTTCGGCAAAGACATCCTCCAGCACCTTGCGGTCGGCGGCGGCCGGCGCGATGCCGGCCAGGCAATTGACCTGCTGGCAGCCGAGCGCCTGCGCGTAGGTGATCGCCTTGGCGATGCCCTGGCGGAATTCCGGCACACGGTCCGGCAGCACCGCAATGCCGCGTTCGCCGTTGCCCCAGTCGCCGGCTGGAAGATTGAACAGCACCTGGGTCAGGCCGTTCTTCTTCAACCGGGCCGCGACGACATCGGGGGCATGGTCATAGGGGCCGATATATTCGACGGCCTTGAAGCCGGCGCGGGCGGCGGCATCGAAACGGTCGAGGAACTCATGCTCGCCAAAGAGCATCGACAGATTGGCTGAAAAACGCGGCATTCTTTTTCTCCTAATCCAACATCACAATCGCCGTCGGCGCATCTTCCTGATGTTCGGCAAGCTCCTCGAATTCAGTGATCTTGTCGATCTCGGTACCCATGGAGATGTTGGTGACGCGTTCGAGGATGAATTCGAGAACGACCGGAATCCGGTGCTCCTTCATCAGCCGCTGCGCTTCCTTGAAGGCACCGGCGAACTCTTCGGGCTTGCGCACCCTGACCGCCTTGCAGCCCATCGCCTCGGCGACGGCAACATGGTCGACGCCATAGCCGGCCTCGGGATCGCCTGACCGGTTGATGTTCTCGAAGGCAAGATCGACCTCGAAATCCATCGAAAACCCACGCTGCGCCTGGCGGATCAGGCCGAGATAGGCGTTGTTCACGACGACATGCAGATAGGGCAATTTGTGCTGTGCGCCGACCGCCAGTTCCTCGATCATGAACTGGAAATCATAGTCGCCCGACAGCGCCACGATGGTGCGGTCCGGGTCGGCGGCGCGAACGCCAAGGGCAGCCGGCAAGGTCCAGCCGAGCGGGCCGGCCTGGCCGCAATTGATCCAGTTGCGCGGCTTGTAGACATGCAGGAACTGCGCCCCGGCAATCTGCGACAGGCCGATCGTGGTGACATAGGTGACGTCGCGGCCGAACGCCTTGTTCATCTCCTCATAGACACGCTGCGGCTTCAGCGGCACCTGGTCGAAATGCGTCTTGCGCTTCATCGTCTTCTTGCGGGCCTGGCATTCCTTCGCCCAGATCGACCAGTCGCGCAGCTTGCCCGCCGTCTTCCATTCGGTGGCGACGTCGAGCAGCATCTTCAGCGCCGCGCCAGCATCCGAGACGACGCCGAGATCCGGCGCGAAGACGCGGCCGATCTGCGTCGGCTCGATGTCGACATGGATGAATTTTTTGCCCTTTGTATAAACGTCGACCGAGCCGGTGTGGCGGTTGGCCCAGCGGTTGCCGATGCCGAAGACGAAGTCGGCTTCCAGCATCGTCGCATTGCCATAGCGGTGCGAGGTCTGCAGCCCGCACATGCCGGCCATCAGCCGGTGGTCGTCGGGGATCGCGCCCCAGCCCATCAAGGTCGGGATGACCGGCACGCCTGAAATTTCGGCGAATTCGATGAGCAGATCCGATGCATCGGCGTTGATGATGCCGCCGCCGGCGACGATCAGCGGCTTTTCGGCGGCGTTGAGCATCGTCAACGCCTTTTCGGCCTGGGCGCGTGTCATGGCCGGCTTGAACGGCGTCAACGGCTCATAGGCGTCGATGTCGAATTCGATTTCGGCGAGTTGCACGTCGACCGGCAGGTCGATCAGCACCGGGCCGGGACGTGACGAGCGCATCAGGTGAAACGCCTTCTGCAGCGCCATGGGGACGAGATAGGGTTCCATGACGGTGACTGCCCATTTGGCGACCGGCGCGGCAATGGCTGATATGTCGACGGCCTGGAAATCCTCCTTGTTCAGCCGCGCCCGCGGCGCCTGACCGGTGATGCACAGGATCGGAATGGAATCCGCGGCGGCCGAATAGAGCCCGGTGATCATGTCGGTGCCGGCTGGACCCGAAGTGCCGATGCACAGGCCGATATTGCCCGCCTTGGCGCGGGTGAAACCTTCCGCCATGTGCGAGGCGCCCTCGACGTGACGGGCAAGCACATGGCGGATCGTGCCCCTGGCCTTCATTGCCGAATAGAACGGATTGATCGCCGCGCCCGGCACGCCGAAAGCGCAGGAAATGCCTTCCTTTTCGAGAACGAGAACCGCGGCATCGACAGCGCGCATCCTGGCCATTTTCCAGCCCTCCACGGGTTTGTCATTGTTGGATTGGCCAAGGATGTCAGCACGCCGGTTATTTTTCAATTTTTTCAGAATATTTTTTCATTTCTAGAAAACGGCGTCACTTTCTTGATTTTATTTGATTTTGTGTTTTCCAGGAATCCGACCCGCGAACGTAGTGAAAAACTTTTTCATTGTGCATTTGGCGAAACCGGCCGAGATTGACTGCATGGAAACCACCGAAAAACGCCAGCGCGGACGGCCGCGCGCTTTCAACGGGCCGTCGGAGGCCAGCTCGGTGCAGTCGCTCGACCGGGCGCTGCGCATCTTGGCCATTGTCGCGGAAGGCAGCGGCCTGTCGCTGAGCGAGATCTCTGCGCAGAGCGGCCTTGCCGCGTCCACCGCCTATCGCATGCTGACGACGCTGCAAAACCACGGCATGGTCGAATTCGACACATCAGACCAGCTCTGGTCGATCGGCGTCGAGACCTACCGCATGGGCGCGGCCTTCCTGCGCCGCCGCAAACTGGTCGACCGCGCCCGTGTCGTCATGCAGGAGCTGATGGAAAGAACCGGCGAGACCGCCAATCTCGGCGTCGCCGAGGACGATTGCGTGGTCTTCGTCAGCCAGGTCGAGACGCACCAGGCGATCCGCGCCTTCTTCCGGCCGGGCACGCGCAGCCCGTTCCATGCGTCGGGCATCGGCAAGGCGGTGCTGGCGCATCTCGAGCCGGAGCGCGTCGGAACCATCCTGCGCAAGGCCGGACTGCAGCGCTTCACCGACAGGACGCTGTCCGACATTTCAGCGCTTGCCCACGATCTGGCGCGGATCAAGCTGCGCGGCTGGTCGGTCGACGACGAGGAGCGGCATCCCGGCATGCGCTGCGTGGCGGCCGCCATCTTCAACGAATTCGGCGAGCCGATTGGCGGCGTTTCGGTGTCGGGGCCAACGGTGCGGGTGACGCCGGAGCGGCTGGCCGAGATCGGCCCGCTGGTGCGCGATGCCGCGGCCGAGGTGACCCGGATGATCGGCGGCATCAGGGCGACCTGACGGTCCGATCGTTTCAAGCACAGCGAAAGAGGGGCTGCGGGGCGCCCCTCTTCTGGCTGATTGAAACGCCTCCTCCTCTCAAAGACGGCAGTAGTGGCGATAGCCGTCGTGGCCGAGATAGGTGTCGGAGTCCGCATCATAGCTCTGGTAGCGGTCATAGCAGCGGCGGACGTGCCACGAGCCGCCGCCTTCGTCGACATAGACGGTACGCGGCTGGGCGAGCAGGCTGCCGAGGACGAAGCCGCCGACGCCGGCGGCAATGCCGATGCCGATTTCGCGGTTGTGGTGATGGCTGTGGGCGGCCGAGGGCTGGACGGTGCCGGCCAGCGTGGCGGCGGCAACTGCAGTGGCGATGAGGCCGGAAACGAGTGTGCTCTTGAACATGACGATCTCCTTGCTTCGTTGACCGAGGCGATCCATCCGCCTCTTGATCATCTGTCGTCGCGGCCAGGAAAAAGGTTCGAATCTTTTTTCGATTTTTCTGGGATCGGAGAAATCGGATCGACCGAGGTCATGCTGACGGCGACCTTGCGAGAGCTTGGCGAAGAAGTTGATGCGGCTGATCTCCCCCCTTGCGGGGGAGATGCCCGGCAGGGCAGAGGGGGGTGCTGTCCCGCCAGCTTGTCAACCAATCAGGGCGAGGCAACCGCACGGACAAAATAGAGAAAGTTCATGGGGAAGCCGGTGATCCTTCACACCCCCCTCTGTCCTGCCGGACATCTCCCCCGCAAAGGGGGAGATCGGCAGCTTTGCCGTCCCCACTTCACAAAGTGATCGCCCAACGCAAAAAGGGCGGCCGAAGCCGCCCTTTTGGGAAATTGGGTCCCTCCATCAAAGGAAAATGATCACCCTGCCGTGCCTGTGGTGATGGTTGTGGTGGTGGTTGTAGTGCTTCCACCAGAACTTCTTGAAGTGCTTCTTGTGATGGTTGTGGTGGTGATGATGATGACCGTGCATGCCGTGGGCTGACGACGTGCCGACAGTGCCGGCGAGCGCGCCGGTGGCGACGAAGATGGCGACGAGGCCTGAGGTAAGAGTGCGCTTCAACATGATGATCTCCTGGATCTTTTGATCGAGGCGACCCATTCGCCTCTAACCATCAGTCGGCGCGGCGCGGCAAAAGGTTCGAAAGGTCTTGGAGATTTTTCGGAAGGCAGTAGGCAGTAGGCAGTAGGCAGTAGGCAGTAGGCAGTAGGCAGTAGTGAAACGGCACCATGCGCATCCGAACGATGCAATCCCTATTCCCTATTCCCTATTCCCTATTCCCTATTCCCTATTCCCCTATTCCCTCACCCCATCCCCGTGACATGGCGCAGCCAGAACGCCAGCGCGATGAAGCCGATGATGGTGGTGACGCCGGTCCAGTCGACATTGGCCTTCTTCACATCACTGATGATCTTCACCAGCAGCATCCAGGCCACGAAGATGATCGGGAGAATGACGACAAATCTGATCATGCGACACCCCTGCTCGAAGCGATTGCACCTCCCCTAGATGTAGGAAGCGATCCGGCGCTTTTCAGGATGCCCTGCCCCGACAGCCTATGCCGCATGCCGAGAAAAACGGAGTTTTGTCTTTACTGGCGCAACAAATATGCTAACCGGAGCGCCGTGCCCTTGTAGCTCAGCTGGTAGAGCAGCGGTTTTGTAAACCGAAGGTCGGCGGTTCGATTCCGTCCGGGGGCACCAGCAAAGTGCGGCAATTGAGTAAATTCAGATAGTTAATCTATTGTCCTCGAGTTCGATCCGCCGCCTGATCCACCTTGGAAATCATGCACTTACCGGCGAGAATATCCGCCCCGGAGCATCACCATGTGGAAAGCCCGCCACCGTGCGGCGGCGGGATTTATTGAAGATTAGAACGGCACCTTCCACGCTCCGCTCTCGAATTTCCGGATAATGCCCGCGTCGAAACCTGACTGCCATTCCTCGCCGGCGTTGAGTTTCATTCCAGAGGTTGTGGCGGCGCCGGTGTTCGGCCGCGGAAGTCCGGAACTCCTCGAGGGATGCCTGTTTGCACCGGCCTTCCTGATACCTAGTCGCCGAATTCAGGCGCAGCAACTTAGTCCACAGGTGTGACTTCCTAGCTACATACAAAGTTGCAGGCTCATCGATATAAAGCGCTTGGCGATTTGATGGGGATTTCATGAAAGCTTTTTTGCTCGCTTCATTCGTTGCGCTTTCGGCGGCTCCGGCCATCGCTGCCGATATGATGACCGCTCCTGTCGACACCCATGAATGGACCTGGCAAGGGCCATACGCCGGCGTGTTCGGCGCCGGAACGTTGGAACATTACAAGATCTATGAGCCGGGCGCCCAGGCTGGCGCAACGCACAACGTCGGCTCGGCCGCGGTCGGCGGCTTTGCAGGTTATAACTTCCAGTCCGGCAAGATTGTCTATGGCGTTGAAGGCGAGCTTGGCTACCGCTTTAAGAAGAACACCTTCGACGATATTCCAGGCCCAGGCGTTCTCGACGCCTCCACAGGTTTGTTCGGATCCGTAAAGGGTCGCGTTGGCATGGACATGGGAGCCTACATGCCGTTTGTCACGGCTGGTGTAACCGCCGCAAAGCTGAAGACGTTCTATCCAGGTGGAAACGCCGAGCGGGATGCAACTTTGGTCGGTGGTATTGTTGGAGCAGGCATCGACGTCGCTCTCACACACAACGTGTTCTTGCGAGGCGAATACGATTTCTCCTTCTTCGGCAAGAAGTCGCTTGAATATTGCGGCGGCGGATGCACGCTGGAACACACGCTTCAGACGCACGATTTCCGCGTCGGCATCGCGATGAAATTCTAACTGTTCAGCGCGTCTCCGACGTTGACGCGCTCCGCAGGAATAGCAAGACCAAGGTCCAGCTTGCGAACGGCCTTCCGCGGGCGCAATGTCGCCAAGAACCCGACGGCCAGGGGTCTGGATCGCAAATAGTTCGCGGTTCAGGCCCTTCCTCCGTTTGGGACCATGCTATGCGGCTCTTCTGCCGGGTGCTCCGGCCCTTGTGGTGCTGGGCGGTCAATTCCACCTGATGATGAACGACGCTTCCTCGCCGGTGATCTCCTTGATGGATTTCAACAGCACCTCATGCACTGCTTGGAGCGATCGGCAATGATCGCAGCTTGGCGATAGAAGCGGCTGCACGATGCTCTTTTGAAGCCGCCTCGCCCAGCGGCGGCGTGTGGACCTGCTCGGGCTCCATCGGAGGATGAACTTCGAATGGCAAGCACCGGACGCATCACGCCCACGATGGGAATCCAAAGCACTAAAATGATTGCACTGGGAAACCTTTTTGGAGGCATCGACATTGTCGGGTTTGCATGGCCCGCTTCTACTTTGATCTGACCGACAACGGCGAATTCTATCCCGACACCAAGGGCACAGAGCTTCCGAGCGTGGAGGCCGTGGAAGACGAGGCCGCACGGGCGCTTTTGGAAATAGCGAAAGACGCGATGCCGGACGGCACTCATCGTCAGGTAGCGTTCCACGTTCGCGACGATACCAACGCCGCTTTGTTGGTCGTTAAGGTCACGTTCGAGCTAATACGATTGGGCAGCGATGAAATGGAGCAAAGCGGCGTTCCGCCCGATTAGGAGATGACCGGCAGACCGTGCTACATAGGGGATGAAATTTCCCCGCCCAGCTTACATGGTCTACCTTCCGCCACTGCCTGGCCTCCCATATCTAGCTGCCACTTTGACGGTGGATGGAGCAATCACGGCGGCGCCGTTTGACACGGCGGATGAAGCCGCAGCCTTCAACAAGCTGATGGCGAAAGCGGAACATCCCGGCAAGGCGATTTTGAATTGAACGCCGCCGAGGTCAGGCAAGATTGTCCGCGACGGTCTATCCCCCTCGACGCCTTCGATGAGATTGTATTAGCGAGTGCCCTGCGTGCCCGCCTGGCTCATGAGCGAGCGCGAATGCACGTCTTGTTTGAACAGCTTACTCACGCCCGAATGCTCGTTAGAGACGCCGCCGCGATCCGCGCCCATCTGCGCGCGGCCCTTGCGTATCAAACCGTACGTTGAATCCTTCTTGGGTCACGCGTGAGAAGAGAGTAAATAAATCCCTTCGCAGCAAGGGAGGCCGCGATGGTTGAAACGCATATGGAAGTCGCATGCGCGGCTATCGAAACCAGCTTTCGGTTGCGGCACCATTCCCTGGCCGGAACTGCCTCGTTTCGCCGCGATATGGATCACTCCCGACGTGCAATCGAGGCATCACGCGAACTGCTCAAGCGCCTTCGCCAACGTCACCGCGATGACATGGCCCAGGGGTGGGAAGATCCGGGCCCGACTCCTGCTTCCGTCTCCGCCTTCGATGCTGATATTCTTCGCTCTGCATTTCGAGCCCTGGTCAGGGATATGAGCGTGCCTGAATGTCAATGGCGCGATTTGGCTGAGAGCTTGGTCCGCGAATATGTCGGGTGCGAGCAGATCGACGTTGGCCTGTTGGATTGGATCACCCACAAGTAGTCACCAACGCAAAACAGCCCGTCCCGCCCACATTGCCGGTGACACGAAACGGGCTGCGGAAGCCGGCATGCGGTGCTTCCTGCAATCCAACTTTGTGCGCGCACGGTTGTTCCGTCAGCTTCTGCTGACAAGCGGGTACATTCTGCTGCCGTGGCCATTCGACAGTCGCTGGTAGAGTAGACCCGCCGCTCCATTTGCGAAGCGACGGGCTCTCGCCCACCCCATACCTGTCAGAGCAATTTAGATGCCAAACTTTTTGACCCGTTATGGGGCACAGCCGTCGCCTTTGCAGTCGGTTCTACCCCGCCGTAGGAGGCACCGGCCCAGTAATGTTCCACCGGATGAACTCGACTTCCTTCCCGGTGACTTCCCGCAACGCGTTTAACAGCACCTCATGCAGGACGCGCGTCTGCCTGAATCCGATTCTGCCTGAATCCGATTCTGCCTGCCGATCACCGCGCGCAGTTCGGGTTCTCCCCCCTCGCGCTTCACGGATTCGATGAACATCAGTTCGCCGAGCCCGTGATGCTCCAAATATTCCAAGTTTGCTGTCTTTTATGACACGCTCGCGACCTGGGTGGATGCCCCAACCCCGGTGAACGTGTTCCGGACCCTGACGGACTTGTAGACGTAGGCGACCCAGAGCCCTGTCAGCACAAACGAGACTATCGGGGCCACCAGCGCATCGCCTGCGAGCACCAGGCTCACCGGAACGCCCAGAACTGACGCAACCCAGATCGTGTCCAGGATGAAAACGACAGGAATCGCCAGCCACTGGAGCAGAAACAATTG
This sequence comes from Mesorhizobium sp. M0715, assembly GCF_040320355.1. Taxonomy (NCBI): domain Bacteria; kingdom Pseudomonadati; phylum Pseudomonadota; class Alphaproteobacteria; order Hyphomicrobiales; family Phyllobacteriaceae; genus Mesorhizobium; species Mesorhizobium sp. M0715. The sequence continues at coordinate 20,244 of NZ_JAMYPL010000005.1, forward strand.
CGGAAAGCGGTGGCTTCGCCGCAGCATCGAAACGAGCACAACCAGCTGAAGCGCCAGAAATGCCAGATTGAGAGCAAGTTCGCCATACACCGCCAGGGGTCCGTTCGGGAGGGTCATGAGTTGCTGGTAGCCGTCGGCCGAATTGGCGAAGTCGGCAAGTGTGCGCAACGGTGATAACGTCTGACCGATCGCCAGCAGCATTAACCAGCCGCCGAAGCCCACAAGAGCCTCGGGATTCTGCGACGGCTTCGCGGCTGATCGAACAGCAAAGAAAACAGGCACGCCGATCAACAGCAGCAAGATCGCCCAATGCCAGATAGAAAACGTCCCCATTTACCCCTCCCCCGTTTTTGCTCCTATAAGTTGTATCAGGTTTTAAATTCAACTCAAGAGCCGACATGCATCTGAAACCAGGTCTTATGCGGAAGCAACGCTTTCTCCTGCCCTTTCCTGCCACTCACACCCCAATCGCCGCCACCAATATCCTGTTCTGCCTCCGTACCGCCGCCCGCAATTCCGCAATCCTCGCCGCGTCGCGCTTCACGAATTCGATGAACATCATGTTCATATTGTTGAAGATCAGTTCGCCGAGCGCCGCCCCGTCTATGTCCTGCCGCACAAGGCCGAGCGCTTGCAGGCGGACGATCAGAGCGCGGATCTGTTCCGTTAGCGCGCGGTCGAGCGCGGTGTAGGCTTGGCCGAACGGGCTATCGGGCAGTTGCGTTGAGATCGCCATCGCCTGCCGCCACATCTCCTTGCTGAGATAGTGCAGCGAGTGCTCGATATAGATGCCGATCAGCGTGTCCAGCGCGTCGCCGACATTGGCCGGCGGCCGGGCGACGACGCCCTGACCGGCATTCAGCACCTCGTTGACCTCCAGCGAGACGATGGCGCCGAGGATGTCGCCCTTGTTTTCATAGTAATTGTAGATGGTGCCGACCGAGACCTCGGCCTGGGCGGCGATCGCCTCGATCTTGGCGCCTTCGTAGCCGGCCTCGCGAAACAGTTCCGCCGCCGCCTCGATGATGCGCCTGTGCCGGTCCGCCTTTTGCCTTGCCCGCAATCCGCTCATATCAGCCTCTTGCCATAAAAACAGAATTGACTCAATTTTAGAATTGGTTCAATTTTTTGCAAGAAGCCACAAAGGCAAGGGAGAACACTCGATGTCCGCTAAACCTACATCCAGGAATCCGCTTTCCATCCTGAAGAGCCATCTGCATGCAGCGTGCGCCGCCACGACGCTGCTGCTCGGAGCCGGCAGCGCCGCCCGGGCCGCCGACCTCAACGCGCTGATCTGGTGCGATCATGCCGATCCGGCATTGCTGCAGCCGTTCGAGGAGGCCAATGGCGTCAAGGTCAACGTCAAGGAATTCGAGGGCACCGGCGCCGGGTTGGCCATCGTCGAACAGTCGCAGCCGGGCGACTGGGACGTGATGGTGATCGACAGCATCGACATACCGCGCGGCGTCGAAAAGGGCCTGTTCGAGCCGCTGCCGGAAGACAAGCTGCCACTGGCCGACCTGTTTGCGCAGGTGAAGATGGACGGCTCCACCGTCGTCGGCGGCAAACGCTACGGCATTACCGAGAAATTCGGCTACAACACGATCGGCTACAACAAGACCAAGGTCGACCCGGCCGACATGCAGTCGATGGCCGCGCTCACCGGCGACAAGTACAAGGGCAAGGTCGCCATCTACGACTACTATCTGCCGGTCATCGGCATGGCCGCGCTGGCCATCGGCAAGAAGACGGCCGATCTCACCGAAGCCGACCTGCCCGCCCTCAAGGACGAGCTTTTGAAGATGAAGGCGAACGCCAAGCTGGTCGGCGAAGTGACCGCCAGCCAGACGGCGCTGGCGACCGGCGAGGTCGACATTCTGGTCGGCGGTGGCGAATGGGTGACGGCGGGCCTGGCCAAGGAGAACCCCGCGCTGGACTTCTCCATCCCCAAGGAGGGTGCGGTGCTGTGGTCGCAGTCGCTGGCCATGTTCAAGGATTCCAAGAACAAGGACATGGCGCTGAAGTTCATCCAGTACATTATGAGCCCGGAAGGCCAGGCGCGGCTTGCCACCTCGTCCTGCTATTGGGGCATGCCGGCGAACACCAAGGCAGCGCTCACCGACGACCAGAAGAAGGTCCTGCGTTTCGACGAGCAGCCGGGCTTCCTGGCGCGCGCCCAGGCCTATCCAGCGCCGAATGCCGATCTCGACAAGAAGATGCAGGACATGTGGACCGAAATGCTGCAGGCAAAATGAGCTGTAACCGCTCATGAGCACCTCGGCAAACAACCTCCCCAGGGCGGGCCGTGCTCTGCCCCGGGCGAGTTCTACTCTGCCCTGGGCGCTGGTCACGCCGGCGCTCGGCTGGACGCTGCTGTTCTTCGTGCTGCCTTTCGTCGCGATGGGGTTTTCCAGCCTGACGGCGCATGAGGGCGGCGGCTTCACGGCGTCCAATTACAGCCAGTTCTTCACCAACCCCTCCTACTGGCAGGCGATGGTGAACTCGCTGCAGGTGACCGCGATCGTCACCGTAATCTCGGTGCTGCTCGCCTACCCCTTTGCCTGGATCCTCGCCGAACAGGTGCCGGAACGCTGGCAGCGGCTGGCGCTGATGCTGGCCGTGCTGCCGTTCTGGACATCCTATGTCGTGCGCTCCTACTCGTGGCTGCTGGTGCTGGCGCAGAACGGCGTCGTCAACCGGGCGCTGACCGGCTCTGGCCTGATCAGCGAGCCGCTGCAACTCGCCAACACGCGTTTCGCCACCGTCACCGGCTTCGTGCACTTCTTCGTCATGCTGTTGACGTTGACCATCTTTGCCAACCTCAAGCAGCTCAGTCCGAGCTATCGCAAAGCCGCCGCCGATCTCGGCGCCGGGCCGGTGCGCACCTTCCTGCATGTCGTGCTGCCGCTGACCTTGCCCGGCATCATGGTCGGCGCCTTCCTCACCTTCGTGCTGTGCATCGGCGACTACATCACGCCGCAGATCCTGGGCGGCAACAACGAGCTGCTGATGCCGCAGCTGGTGATGATGCAGATCGGCCGGCGCGGCGACTTTCCGCTGGCCTCAGCGCTGTCGATCATCCTGATGGCGGTCGTCACCATCGCCTACCTCGCCTGCGCCCGTTGGCTGAAGATCGAGCGGGGCTGAGATGCGCAGGATTGTCCGCATCGCCTCCTGGCTCTACGCGATCGCCGTCTACGGCTTCATCTTCCTGCCGGTCGTCGTACTGGTGCTGTTTTCGCTGCAGGCGACGTCGTTCCCGATCCCGCCCTTCACCGGCCCGTCGCTGCGCTGGTACGAGGCGGTTCTTTCGGACACGCGGCTGACCTCGGCGCTGGTCAACTCGCTGCTGGTGGCATCCATTTCCTCGCTCGCAGCCGTCACGCTCGGCTTTCTCTCCGCCTGGGGCTTTGCCCGCTTCGTCCTGCCTGGCTCCGGCCTGCTGCGCGGGCTGATCACCCTGCCGCTGACGGTCAGCTATCTCATCATCGGCATGGGGCTGCTGGTGCTGTTCAACTGGGCCGGCGTACCGAAATCCTTGCTTGCCGCCGGCATCGGCCATGTCGTGATCAACCTGCCGCTGTGCTTTGCCATCATCTACAGCCAGATGGGCGATCACCAGATCAACATCGAACGCGCCGCGCGCGACCTCGGCGCGCCGGAATGGAAGGTGCTGCTGCTGATCACAGTGCCGGTCATGGCGCCTGCCATCTTCGCCGGCTTCTTCCTGTCGATGACCTTCTCCTGGGACGAGTTCGTGATCTCCTTCCTGCTCACCCGCTTCGACACCACGCTGCCGGTCGAGATCTGGAACCTGCTGCGCTCCGGCCTCAACCCCAAGACCAACGCCGTCGGCTCGCTGGTCTTCGCCGTCTCCATCGTGCTGGTCGTGCTGTTCGAACTGACATTGCTGCGCAGGAGAAAGGCATGACCGCGCCTTTGGTCGATATTCGTGCCGTCTCGCACCGCTTCGGCCAGCACACCGTGCTGAAGGATGTCTCGCTGCAGATCGAGCCGGGCAGCTACACGATCCTGCTCGGGCCGTCCGGCTCCGGCAAGACGACGCTCTTGTCCATTCTGGGCGGCTTCGTCACGCCCAGCGAAGGCAAGGTGTTCATCCGTGGCGAGGACTGTACTTCGGTGCCGCCGGCCAAGCGGCCGACGACGACGGTGTTCCAGGACTATGCGCTGTTCCCGCATATGAGCGTCGGCAGCAATGTCGGCTTCGGCCTGCGCATGCAGGGGGTCGACGGCACGACACGCGCGGCAAAGGCGCGCGAGGCGCTGGCCCTGGTTGGTCTCGCCGCTGCTTTCGACAAGAAACCGCACCAGCTCTCCGGCGGCCAGCGGCAGCGCGTGGCGCTGGCGCGGGCGCTGGTGATCGAGCCGGCGGTGCTTTTGCTCGACGAGCCGCTCGGCGCGCTCGATCTCAAATTACGCCGGCAGATGCAGGACGAGTTGAAGGCAATCCAGAAGCGCGTCGGCACCGCCTTCATCCACGTCACCCACGACCAGGAAGAAGCGATGGCGCTGGCCGACCATTGCGTGGTGATGAATGACGGGCGCATCGAGGACGAAGGTCCGCCCGAGCGCGTCTACGCACGGCCGGCGACGCGCTTTTCGGCGACCTTCATGGGCGAAAGCACGATCCTTGCCGGCACGGTCACGGAGGCGAAGGAGAGGACAAGCACCGTCGCCACGCCCGTCGGGCCGATCTCGCTGCCCGGCGCCTTGCCGGTCGGCTCTGCCGTTGCGCTGGCCATACGGCCGGAGCATCTTGTCCTCGGCGAGGCCAGCGGCTGTGTCAGGCTCGGCACGGCCAGAGTGAGCGACGTCGTCTTCCAGGGCAGCTTCAAGCGCGTGCTTGCCGTCTCCGTCGAAGACCCCTCGCTTCACTTCATCGCCAGGCTGCCCGCGACAGCCACCGCCCGGCCGGGCGACACAGTTGCCGTTTCGTGCGATACCGACCAGATCATCCTGCTGACGGACTGAACTTTTCTGACGGGTTGAAAATGGCAACACTTCCGCTCATCAAGGCACCGGACTGGTACGAAACCATCCGCATGAGCGATGGCGTGACCTTGATCCACGAGCCATGGATAAAACCGTTCTTCCGCTGCAATATGTGGCATGTGCGCGGCCGCGACCGCGATCTCCTCTTCGACACTGGGCTCGGCCATTTCAGCCTTCGGCGTCATGTGCCGCTGGTCAGCGAGCGCAAGCTGACCTGCGTCGCCAGCCACACGCATTTCGACCATATCGGCTGCCATCACGAATTTCCGGACCGCTGCGTACACGCCGCCGAGGCCGACATCCTCGCCGATCCGCGCAACGAATGGACGGCAGCCGGCACCTATGCGACCGACGAGATGTTCGATGGCATGCCGCAAGGCTGGGACACGGCGCGCTACGGCATCCTGCCCGCACCGGCCGGCCGTCTGCTCGACCATGGCGACGTCGTCGATCTCGGCGACCGGGCCTTCGAGGCGATCCACACGCCCGGCCATTCGCCCGGCGGCATCGCGCTCTACGAAAACAGGACGGGCATCCTGTTATCCGGCGACATCATCTATGACGGCCCGCTGATCGACGACGTCTACCACTCGGTTGTCGATGACTATGTCGCTACGCTGCTGCGTATGCGCGACCTCGATGTCTCGGTCGTGCATGGCGGCCATTTCCCCAGCTTCGGCAAGGTGCGCTACCGCCAGCTTGTCGACGAGTATCTGGCGCAGAAGCGGCAGGCCGGCTGCCATCTGCGGCAGCCCTGAAGCAGTTAGCGCATCAGTTCGAAATGCCGCGGGAACGCCTGATGCAGCAGGAGCAGCATGGTCTTGCGCAGCACGTTGGTGTCACGGCTGGACGGATTGAGATGATCCCAATACCAGGCGCCATGAACCAGATAATTCAGGCTCTCCGACAGCGTGTCGATGTCGACGCCGGTATAACCGCCGCTGCACGAAATCTCGATCAGCAGCTCGCGCGCCTCGGCGGTGTAGGCGAGATCGCTCGGAAGGCCGATCTCGTTGTAGATCTGCATGCTCTTGCGGTCGCTGGAGAACACGACAAAGACCGAAACCCATTTCGGGTGCTGGCGGGCGAAACGTTGCGCGCAATCGACCGCGCCCAGGGCCCGCTCAACCGGAGACAGGCCGGGCGCCCGCACCAACGTCACCCACAGCTCGTCATAGCGATCGCTGAGATACTGCAGGACGGCGCGAAACAGGTTCTCCTTGCTGCGAAAATGGAAGACGACCAAGGCATTGGACGAGCCGACATGTTCGGCGATGCGCTGCATGGTGACGCTTGCCAGCCCCTCCTCCGCGATGAGCTCGATGGTGGCGTCGATGATCCGCTGTACGCTGGCTTCGCCGCGTTCGCGCCGACGGTCCTTGGGCGGCGCGGGATCGTTTGCCGCACTTCCATTCTTCGCTATTGCGCCTTTGCGTTTTGCCGCCGCAGCCTTTTGTTGCGCCATCTTCGTCCAGCTCCTTTCGGACCTTCTGGCGGCGATCGCCGGCGCCGCCACGGATCCGTCTATTCGAGGTGTCCGGCGTCGGCTCACCACAACCGAGACCGCAGATCAACCACCATCGCGGCAAGAGCCGCATCGCCCTGTTATAGCGACGGACGCGTTTCGGCGTTTGTGTACCATTGCCCCTTGGCCCTCTCATAGGCCATGGCCGCTCGGAAAACATCGGTATCGCAATAGGTGCGGCCGACGATCTGGATGCCTGTCGGCACGCCGCTTGCCGCCCGGCCCGAAGGGATGGACAGGACCGGACAACGGCTCATCATGTTGAACGGCGTCGTCATCACCCAGCCAAGCGACGGGTTCACCTGCTTGCCGTTGATCTCGACCGTGCCCGTGGTCTGATCGAACTCCGCCGGCACGGAGGGAAGCGCGTTGGTCGGGCAGACCAGCACATCATAGGTCTCAAGCAGCGGCCCCAGCGTCTGGTACATCCTGGCCGCCACATCGAGGGTTCCGACAAAATCCGTGGCTTTGGACTTCTGCCCGTCCTCGGCGAATTGACGTGCATAGGTCGTCATGTCCTTGCCGTGCTCCTTGAGCAGCTGCGACAGCGAAGCGCCGAAGAGATGTTCGAGATAGGCCATGCCCGCCCTGAGCACGTCGTCGCCCCAGCCCAGATCGACTTCCTCGACCGTGGCGCCGAGCGAGCGGAACACGTCGCAGGCGGCAAGCGTGTTCTTGCGCACATCGGCGTCCACTTCGAAAGAACCGAGGTCCATCGAGAAAGCAATCTTCCAGCCCTTGATCGGCTTGTAGTCGCTGGGCAGGCGCAGTTTGGGGCGCAGCGTGGCGATGTCGAGCGGGCTTGGCCCGGCAATCACGTTCTGCAGCAGGATCGCATCCCTGACGTTTCGTGCCAAAGGTCCGGTGTGGCAGTAGAAATCGAGGTTGAACGGCGGCTCGTCCGGATTGCGCCCGTAAGGCGGCTTGAAGCCGACAAGACCGCAGGCCGACGCGGGAATCCGGATCGATCCGGCAATGTCCGAACCGGTGGCGATCGACGACGTGCCGGATGCCAGCGTCGCCGCGGAACCACCCGACGAACCGCCGGGCGTGAAATCCGGGTTCCACGGATTGCGCGTCACACCCCAGCGTTTCGACCAGGTGTAGCCGGCGCAGCTGAATTCAGGCGTCGCCGTGCGGGCATGGACAATGCCGCCGGCCTTGATGATGCGCTCGTTCATCGTCGAGGTATGGCCGCCGATGGCGTCCCCGGACAGCAGCGAGCCATGCGAGGTCGGCTTGCCCTTGATATAGCTCTCGTCCTTGATGCCGATCGGCAGCCCCTCGAGCGCCCCGGTCCGGGCGCCCCTGGCGTATTTCGCCTCGGCCTTCCCAGCCAGGTCCATCGCCTCGTCGAAATGCGTGAAGGTGAAGCAGTTGATCGTCGCCTTGGTTGCCTCTGCGCGGTGGATGGTGGCCTGCATCAGTTCGACAGGCGAAAGCTTCTTCGCCTTGAACAGCCGCAGCGCCTCGCTGGCCGGCATGTAGCAAAGGTCGAGATCGGTCATGGGAAGTCTCCTGCGATCTGCGCATCGCGTTTGGCATGGACGGGAGATGACCGCGCCGCGTGCAGCGGCGCGGGAACGCCTGCTCAGGTCATTTCTGCAGGTCGGTCCAGATCTTCGTGTAGAGCGCCTGCACGTCGGGCGGGCAGGCCTGCATGAACTGGCCCTTGGCGGCAAACTCGGTGGGAATGTTGACTTCCGGCGCGGTCTTCATGTCGTCGGGCATGAAGGCTTCCGAGCCCTTGATGCCGTTCGAATAACGCGCAAAGGCTGAGATCAGCGCCGCATTCTGCGGATCCATGATGAAGTTCTGGAACAGCTTGGCGTTGTCGACATTCTTGGCGTCCTTGAGGACAGCGACATTGTCCATCCAGATCGGATAGCCTTCCTTGGGATAGCCATAGACGATCTTGTCGTTCTCAAGCCGCTCGCGCAGCGATATGCCGTTCCAGTTGACGCCCGCGGCGATGTCGCCCCTGCCCAGACCATCGACAGCCGCATAGTCGAGCGAAAGCCATTTCGCCTTCGCCTCCACCAGCTTGTCATGCACCTTTTTCAGCATCTGCATGTCGCTGCTGCAATATTTGCCACCCTCGTAAGCAATGGCGAGGAACATGATGTCACCCATTTCGGGTACAACATTGATCTTGCCGACGAGTTCGGGGGGTGGGTCGAGGAAGATCGCCGATGTGTTCGGGTCGCCGGCATAAACCGACTTGTTCACCGAAATGCCGGTCGTGCCCCACTGCCATGGAACGGTATATTTGCGGCCTGGATCGAATGGAACATCGACCCACCTGGGATCGACGTTCTTGAAGTTTTCCATCTTGTTGGGATCGGTCTCCAAGAGCAGACCTTCGCTGATCCAGACCGGCACGACGCTCGCCGAGGGCACGACGATGTCATAGCCGGAGGCGCCCTGCCGGACCTTGGCCAAGGCGGTATCGTTGGAGTCATAATCGGTGACGGTGACCTTGACCTTGTAGGTCTCCTCGAACTTCTTGATCAGGTCGGGGCTGGTGTAGTTGCCCCAATTATAGATGTTGAGCTCGCCGTCGGCACGGGCCACGCCCGTGACAGTCAGCAACGACAGGCCGATGGCCGTCGCGGTCAGTTTCCAGTTCATGCTGCATGCTCCCATTGTTGGGACCGGCGGCACTACGGCCCCAAGTCCGTTTCCTGCTGACGAAAAGATGGCCGCGACGATGCCGACCGACAGCACGAGAACGGCCGTCGACATCGCATTTGCGGCGCGCCGGCAACGGCAAGCCGCATGGCAGTCAAGATATTCCCCTCTTTCATGGTGGCCATTCACCGGCTGGAACCCGGCTGTCCAACTCAATTCTCGACCTCAGAAGTAACTATGACTAAACATACAGTCAATATCTTTCCGCGGATACGGCCATGGCTCGCCGATCATGCGCCCGATGCGGTGGTGACTCAGTGGGTAGCTAGGAAAGAACCTGGCCGCGATACCGGACGCGTCAGGCCGTTGAGGCCGAAATGCCCGCGGCCGCAATTCGCTGGCGGAACCAATCGAAGGTGCGCCCGATGCCTTCCTGATAGCTCGTCCTGGCTTCCCAGCCAGGAAGGACATGCCTCGCCAAAGTCAGGTCCGGACACCGATTTGTCGGATCCTGGGGAGCCGGAGGGTGGTGCTCGATGCGGCTGCCGGGGACAAGCGATCTGACGAATTCCGCGATGCGCAGGACCGAAACCTCGTGGTCGTTGCCGATGTTCAGAGGGCCGCGATGCGAGATGCCGTCGCGCCAGAAGTAACGTTCCAGCCCCTCGACGATGTCGTCGACATAACCCCAACTGCGCGATTGGGAGCCGTCGCCATAAACCGTCAGAACCCCGGTTGTGAGAGCCTGGACGGCAAAATTCGAGACGGCGCGTCCATCGTCGATGCGGGTTCGCGACCCATATGTGTTGAATATCCTGACGACGCGAATGTCGAGCCCGCCAACCCGCTGCTGCTCGAACAGCAATGCCTCGGTGCAGCGCTTGCTTTCATCATAGGAAGCCCTGGGACCGGTGCAGTCCACCGATCCCCTGTAACTCTCGGGTTGCGGTGAAACCAGGGGGTCGCCATAGACTTCCGAGGTCGAGGCGAAGCAGAAGCGACCGCCGGGCTTGAGCAGCGTCAGAAGATTGAGCGCGCCGCCGATGTTGGCCTTGATCGTGCGTACCGGCTCGCGCATGTACCAAAGAGGCGAAGCCGGCGACGCGAGATGGATGATCTCATCGAAGCGCTGAAGGGATGAGAAGCTTTCGGCGTCGGCAATCTGCAGATCGAAACGCGGATCGGCGACATGCGCGATGTTGTCTCGCGTCCCGGTCCAAAGATTGTCGACGACGACCAGCTTTTCCAGATCGCTTCGCCGCAACAGACGGTCGACCAGATGCGAGCCCAGGAAACCGCAGCCGCCAGAGACCAACACGCTGCGTGACATGGAAAACCCCCGCTCCAGACACCCGGCCAGTCAACGAGCCACAGGGCTTGTTTCAAAACAACAGCGGATACGAGGCTACCCAAAAGCCCTTCCGCCAATCGATGCACCCATCTACACCGCCAAGCGCCGCGCGTGCAAACAGCAAGCCTTCACGATGGAATGTGCGGCGGCCGACCGGCCTCTGCTTTTAAGAGAGAAACTGCCGCGCGATGTCGCGCACCGAAGCGGCCGCCAATGCCGCCGGTCATCCGAAAGGATGATCAGGTTACAGCGCTACAGCGCCCTTTGCGGACATGGCGCTCCGGCTGCGTCACCACAGCGCGACGCCGTGGGCTGCGGTCGGAAGCTCGTTTCTTCGGACTGGCGCACCAGTTCGGCAAAGAGCAGCGCGAAGCTTCCCAGCATCAGAAAGACGATGATCAGGCGTGTTACCGGCAATATGTCGGCCTCGACTGGCTAGCCCCCACGCCACCCATCCACTGCCGGCTAACATGACCGATCCGGCTTTACGAGACTTTAAGACCGATCTTAACCATCACATTCGCGTAGCCTTTGACATGATACGCGAACGGCAAGTCCGCATCCGCCGTCCTGCGGCCGCCTTGCCATCCGGCATGGGTCGCATCCGGGATGACAGCTCCCTTTGCAGACGTACCCCGCCCATGCTACCCCGGCGCTGGCGCGGCCCTGCCGCTGCCAATCGGTCGTCATCGGGGAGCCATGAGCAAAGCCGCCAGCCGCATCGCCTTCGTCTCGTCCGACACCGCTGACGCCAAGACGGCGCTGGAAAGCCTCTCGGCGCGCTATGGCCAGTCTTCCGTCGAGGAGGCCGGGATCGTCGTTGCCCTTGGGGGTGACGGCTTCCTGCTGCAGACCCTGCGCGACACGATGGGGACCGGCAAGAAGGTCTACGGCATGAACCGTGGCACCATCGGCTTCCTGATGAACGAGTATCGTTCCGGTGGCCTGACGGAGCGTCTCGAAGCAGCCGTCGCCGAAACGATCCGCCCGCTGGAGATGCTGGCCGTGACCTCGGAAGGCGAAACGATTTCGGCACTGGCGATCAACGAGGTGGCGCTGTGGCGCCAGTCTTACCAGACGGCCAAGATCCGCATCACCGTCGACGAACAGGTCCGGCTTGAGGAACTGAACTGCGACGGCGTCATGATCGCAACCCCGGCCGGGTCCACCGCCTACAATCTTTCGGCGCATGGACCGATCCTGCCGCTCGACGCACCGCTGCTGGCGCTGACCCCGGTCAGCCCGTTTCGCCCGCGCCGCTGGCGCGGCGCGCTGCTCTCCAACAAGGCGACCGTGCGCTTCGATATCCGCGAGCCGGAAAAGCGGCCGGTGAACGCCGCCGCCGACCATACCGAGGTCAAGGCCGTGACCTCGGTAACGGTGCGAGAATCACCCACGGCGACAGCAACGTTGCTGTTCGATCCCAATCATTCCTGGAACGAGCGTATTCTCGCCGAACAGTTCCGCTATTGAGCCGGCGCTGCGACCGACAGGTCGATTAAGCATCCCGATTAAGGTTACAACTTCACAATCGTGCCATTGCTGCCCGTTTCTGTTGACAAATCGAGGGCTTGCTCCTAATTGCAATACCAATCTTGCAGGCGCGTGGCGCTTGCCGCGACAGACGCCATTAGACGCCGTTGCGCTTCCCCGAACCAGCCAAAGACAACAACACTTGTCCTCAGACACCACGACCGCTCAAGAAGCGTTGACCTTCGCAGACCTCGGCCTGTCGCCGAAGGTCCTTTCCGCAGTCACCGACGCCGGCTATACCCAGCCGACGCCGATCCAGGCTGGTGCGATCCCGCACGCCTTGCTCGGCAAGGACATTTTGGGCATCGCCCAGACCGGCACTGGCAAGACGGCCTCCTTCGTGCTGCCGATGCTGACCCGCCTCGAAAACGGTCGGGCCCGCGCCCGTATGCCGCGCACGCTGATCCTGGAGCCGACGCGCGAGCTCGCCGCGCAGGTCGAAGAGAATTTCATCCGCTACGGCAAGAACCACAAGCTCAACATCGCGCTCTTGATCGGCGGTGTCTCATTCGACGAACAGAACAAGAAGCTGGAGCGCGGCGTCGACGTGCTGATCGCGACGCCCGGCCGCCTGCTCGATCACCGCGAGCGCGGCAAGCTGTTGCTCAACGGCGTCGAGATCCTCGTCATCGACGAAGCGGACCGCATGCTCGACATGGGCTTCATCCCCGATATCGAGCGCATCTGCGAAATGATCCCGTTCACCAGGCAGACGCTGTTCTTCTCGGCGACGATGCCGCCGGAAATCACCAAGCTGACCGAGAAATTCCTGCACGCGCCGGTGCGCGTCGAGGTCTCGAAGGCAGCATCCGCCGCCACCAACATCATCCAGCGGCTGGTCAAATCAGGCTCCAAGCCATGGGACAAGCGCGAGACGCTGCGCAATCTGATCAAGGCCGAAGACGCGGAGTTGAAGAACGCCATCATCTTCTGCAACCGCAAGGTCGAAGTGGCGGAGCTGTTCCGCTCGCTGCTGAAATATGATTTCGACGCCGGTGCGCTGCATGGCGACATGGACCAGCGCGCGCGCATGCAGATGCTGGCCAATTTCCGCGACGGCAAGCTGCGCTACCTCGTCGCTTCCGACGTCGCCGCGCGCGGCTTGGACATCCCCGATGTCAGCCACGTCTTCAACTATGACGTGCCGATCCACGCCGAGGACTATGTCCACCGTATCGGCCGTACCGGCCGCGCCGGACGCTCCGGAAAATCCTTCACCATCGCGACCAAGTCGGACACCAAATACATCGACGCCATCGAGCGGCTGATCGGCAACAAGATCGAATGGCATGACGGCGACTTGTCGACGGTGGTTGCCAGCGAAGGCGAGGACGACGCTCCGCGCCGTGGCAAGGGCGCGCCGCGCCGTGCCGGCCGCAAGGACGACGACCGCGGCAGGGAAAAGGGCGGCGAGCGCAAACCGCGCGAACGCCACGCCAAGCGCAGCGAAGACACGGCACCGGAAACAGTCCGCGAGGATCAGCCGGTGGCCGAGGCCGCAGCCGCCGACGTCGGCGAACGGCGCTCGCGCAAGGAAGCGATCCGTTCGGAAAACACCGACCGCAAATCATCCGATCGCAATGAACAGCGCGCACCGGAACGCGGCGACACGAGGCCGCAGCGCGACAACAGCCGCCCTGCCCGCCAACGACACCAGGAAGACAATGATTCCACCGTCGGCTTCGGCGATGACATGCCGGCCTTCATGCGGATCGTCGCCAAGGTCTGATTCCCGACCGCTTCAAAGGCAAGCCAGCCATCCGGCTTGTCTTCTCGGCAAAGGTTCCTGCCTGGCTCGCCCGTTACATCGGCCCAGGCATCATCTTGGTCGGTTTTTCCAGCATCGGAAACTCGGCCTTGTTGCATTTCACGTTCGGATTCGTCGGACTGAACATGCCGTTCGGATTGTCCCCGAGCCAGGCATGCAGGTCGTAGTGGACGAACTCCTTCGGGATGAGAGGGTAGTGCCCCTCCATAGGCCCCATGAAGGTTTGGCCAAACAGCTTCGGGGGCTCCTTGATGTCCGGCGTCAGAGGCACCAGCCATTCCACGCCGACCAACTTCAGGCCTTTCTTGGTCGGCTCGTAGATCAGCACGTTTGGCCTCATCGGATCGAGCTTCTGGCCGACACTCGGGACATTGACGAAGTGGATACCCATGGCGCCCTTCGGGTAGTCCATCGCACCCGCTATCTTTTCTCCGCTGTAGTAGACGCAGCCGACCGTCGACAGATAGAGGTCGCGGACGGCGACGGTGTAATCCTCATATTTGGCGAGCGATTTTTTCAAGGCTTCGATGTCGGCCTTGTTGGCGTCCTCGGCCCGAGCCGAAGCAACGTTCAGCCACGCGCCCACCAAACCTGTCAAAACGAGGACGCCGCAGCGCCCAAGGCTGGCTGTTCTTGTCATGCATTCCTCCCAGATTTCTGATCTGGCCGTGCAAGACCGAGGCGGAAAAATGCTGATTGCGCGGCCAGTGACACCGCCTCATCCCCTCAGGAACAGCGATGATGCTATTCCTTTCCATAGCTCCGGGAAAGCTATATTTTAGCAATAGCTAATTCAACAACGCCAATATCCGCGCAAACAAAAACGGCCCCCATGGGAGCCGTTTCGCTTGATTTGCCGAACGGATCAGGTGAGCGGCGACAGCTGGATTTCGACGCGGCGGTTCTGGGCGCGGCCTTCGGCCGTGGCATTGGATGCGACCGGGCGTGTCTTGCCGAAGCCGGTGACTGCGAAGCGCCGCTGATCCACGCCCTGACCGGACAGATAGTTCGCGACCGCCAAAGCACGACGCTGCGACAGATCGAAATTGTGCTGGTCGCCACCGGTCGAATCGGTGTGGCCGAACACGTCGACCGTGGTCTGCTTGAACTTCTTCAGCACCAGCGCGACAGAGTTCAGGACCTGGTAGAAGCCGGGCTTCACCGCATCCTGATCCGAGTTGAAGGTGATGTCGGACGGCATGTTGAGAATGATCTGGTCGCCGCTGCGGGTGACGCTGACACCGGTGCCCTCGAGCTGCCGGCGCAGTTCGGCCTCGTTCTGGTCCATGGTGGCGCCGATGGCGCCGCCAGCCAGCGCGCCGATGCCGGCGCCGATCAGTGCGTTGCGGCGGTCATTGCCGCCGGCAAGCAGGCCAAGGCTGGCGCCCGCTAGGGCGCCAAGGCCGGCGCCGGCCGCCGTGTTGGAAATCTTCTGGTCGCCCGTATACGGATCGGTGGTGGTGCAGGCGCTCACGAGCACAGCCGTCGCCACGACGACGAGCACAGTCTTTTTCATAGGATGGTCCCTCTCCAAGTCACGCCTTGCGGTGGCGCCAAATCAGCCCTTCCCGCGACTTGTACCACGAATTGCGGCGAAAAGCGGAATGGCGAAAGCGCCGCTCACGGCTTTTCCCGAGAGATAATACCCGGCGGTGGCGCCGCATCGCCGTGCCGGAATGGTCTGGATCAGGCTACCAGAGGTTCTTGCCGTCTATGACAACCACTTCGACCTTGTCGAGATCGAAATCATCGAACAGCCGCGCATTGACGCTGATCTTGGGATTGTCAAAATCCGGCTCGCCGGTCGACCAGTCCGGCGTTTCGGTAAAGGTGCCGCAGCCGCAGGTGGCGCAAAAACCGTGCTTTACGGTTTTCGATCCCCAGCGGTAGAAAGAGACGTTCTCCATCGGGCTGGTGAGCTTGAATTGCGAAGGCACGTAGTAGGCCCAGAGCGAGCCGCGCTTCGAGCAGAAAGAACAAGTGCATTGCGTCACCGTCTGCGGTGCCTGCGAAACCTCGAGTGTCGTCGCCTTGCAATGACAGCTTGCCTTGATGGTCATCAACGAACTCCTCCTGTCGCCCGCCACCCTATGCGACAAAGGCACCATAAAGAGGTGCTCCTGACAACTGTCTGTCAGCAGGCACACCCGAACCGCGCAAACCCGGCCTGCGGCTCCGGTCACACGCGACCGCGGACGTCCGACCGCCGTCCTGTCGTCAATAGGAGCGCGGCGGCACGAACAGGCAGATTGTCTTGCCGGCGTCGAGGCCCGCTTGGTGCGCGCACCAATGGAATTCGCCGTCCGGGCTGTCCTTGACACGCTTGTCGGTCATTGGAACGATCTCACCCGTTCCGGCGATGACATAGCCCTCGGGTTTCTCCAGCACTTCGCCTGTATGGGTCGTGCGACAATCATAGTTGGCGCAGCATGCGAACGGATAACTCCAGCCCTGTGGCTTTGCCGCCGTGGGCGTGGCGTCATGCGCGAAGGCAGGTGTCGTCAGCATTGCCATCGCGCCGATCGCGAACAGGGAAAACAAAAGTCGGCCAGCCGGTTGAACGGCATTGGCCGATCTAAGTGTGGCAGCAGACATGACGCGTTCCTTTCAAACGAGCTCAAGCGTTTCGCTTGCCCGTTCCCGGAACGTATCTTCCCAGTGGCCGGATCGTCGGGTCGCAGATATGCCGCGTCCGGCCATAAATGCTTTTTCTCTCCCAGCCCTTGGATGCTGGGCTGATTCCTTGGTCGGCGCAAGACGATGCATTCCCGACATCGTTCTATGGACGTCAGGTATCCGCTACCGCCGACGAGATGAGGCCAAGGTCAATTCCCGGCAAACGGGCGTCGGATAAACGGAATAGGCCCGCTGTGGTTCCAGCCTACTGCTGGTCAGAGCCGGCAATCACGTGCTCTTGATACTGCGGTAGGTCATCGGTGATGGTGAACCAGCCGGCCTTCGAACCGACGAAGATGTGCGCGGTCGGGCGGATGGATGGGTCGTCGACGAGGGTTCCCATGGCGACATGGACGTAGGCCCCGTCGCGCACGAGCGAATAAAGCAAGGAGCCGCACCGGCCGCAATGCGCGTTATGGCCGCTTTCGTCGCCGAAGATCAGGAGCTTGTCCTCGCCTTCGGTGAGGACAAGCTTTTCACGCTCGATACCGGCGAAAGGCTTGAAGGCCGAACCGGTGGTGCGCCGGCAGTCCGAACAATGGCAATTCGCGGCATAGATGAATTCGTCAGTGACCTCGTAGTGAACCGCACCGCAGAAGCACTTTCCGGTGAGCTTGCTCGGCAACACACTCCTCCGTCGCTGTGGTGCGCAGGGGTATGTTCAGATTGAGGTCAGCTAAACTCACCTGAACATGGACATATCCTAATCCAGGTCTGCTACGGCTTCGCCCGCGCCGCCCTCGATGCGCTGCGACAACGAGGCTTCCATGAAATCGTCGAGGTCGCCATCGAGCACGCTCGACGGGCTGGTGCTCTCGACGCCGGTGCGGAGATCCTTCACCAACTGGTAGGGCTGCAGCACATAGGAGCGGATCTGGTGACCCCAGCCTATATCGCTTTTCGACGCTTCGGTGGCGTTTGCAACCGCCTCGCGCTTTTTCAGCTCTTCCTCGTAAAGGCGCGAGCGCAGCATCTCCCAGGCCTTGGCCTTGTTCTTGTGCTGCGAACGTTCAGCCTGGCATGCGACCGCGATGCCGGTGGCCAGATGCGTGATGCGCACCGCCGAATCGGTGGTGTTGACGTGCTGGCCGCCCGAGCCTGACGAGCGATAAGTGTCGATGCGGACATCGGATTCGGAGACGTCGATCTCGATCGTGTCGTCGATGACCGGATAGACCCAGACGCTGGCGAAGGACGTATGCCGGCGCGCATTGCTGTCATAGGGCGAGATACGCACCAGGCGATGAACGCCCGATTCCGTCTTCATCCAGCCATAGGCATTGTGGCCTTTGATCATCAACGTTGCGGACTTGATGCCGGCCTCTTCGCCGTCATGCATTTCCAGCACTTCGACCTTGAAGCGACGGCGCTCGGCCCAGCGCGTGTACATGCGCAGCAGCATCGAGGCCCAGTCCTGGCTTTCGGTACCGCCGGCGCCGGCATGGATTTCGAGATAGGTGTCGTTGGAGTCTGCTTCACCCGACAGCAGCGTCTCGACCTGGCGGGCCTTCGCTTCGCCCTGCATCGAGCGGATCGCGGCTTCCGCCTCTGCGATCACCCCCTCGTCGCGCTCTTCCTCACCGAGCTCGATCAGTCCGATATTGTCTTCCAGCGCCTGCGTCAGGCCTTTCACCGAGGCGATGCCCTCTTCGAGGCCCTGGCGCTCGCGCATCAGCTTCTGCGCTTCCAGCGGCTCGTTCCAGAGGCTGGCGTCCTCGGCGCGCACATTGAGGTATTCAAGCCGCCTTATGGCCTGATCCCAGTCAAAGATGCCTCCTCAGCAGGGTTATCGCCTGCCTGATCTCGTCGACAATATTCTGCGTTTCCGCGCGCATGGCTGGCTGTTCTGTCCTGTTTGCTGAAGTCGGTTGGCGCGATACATAGGCAGGCCGCCGCCGGCTGTAAAGCAAAATGGGCTGGCGCCAAGGCCAGCCCATCCGCTCCTGAAAATCATCAGTAGAGGCCGCCGCCGCCGGACTGGATGGCTTGATTGGCCTGCGGCGACAGCGCGCCACCGGTGGCATTGGAGCCGTCGGCGCCCATGCCGATCACCCAATAGCTGTCGGCGGGACCGGTGCCCGGCTTGAAGGCTTCGATGATGGTTCCGGGATCGCCCGATGCGGCACGCATGCCGGTCTTGCGGTTGATGGCAACCAGGTTCATGCCTTCGGGCACCTTGAAGTCGACATTGGGCGTGCCGTCCAGCGCCACCCGCATGAAGTCCTTGAAGATCGGCGCCGCGAGACCACCACCGGTGGCGCCATGGCCGAGGCCGCGCGGCGTGTCGTAGCCCATGTAGAGGCCGACGACGAGGTTGGGCGTGTAACCGATGAACCAGGCGTCCTTTTCGTCGTTGGTCGTTCCGGTCTTGCCGGCGATGTGACGGCCGAGTTCATTGATGGTCGCGCCGGTGCCGCGTTGCACGACACCTTCCATCATCGAGGTGATCTGGTAGGCCGTCATCGGATCGAGCACCTGCTCGGAATTGTCGACGAGTTCCGGCTCCGGCTGGTTCTGCCATTCGGGCGCATTGCAGCCCTGACAGCCACGCTCGTCCTGCTTGAACACCGTCTTGCCGTAGCGGTCCTGGATGCGGTCGATGAGCGACGGTTTGATCGACTTGCCGCCATTGGCCATGATCGAATAGGCCGACACCATGCGCATCACGGTGGTTTCGCCGGAACCCAGCGCCATCGGCAGATAGGGTGCCAGATGGTCGTAGACACCGAAGCGCTCGGCATATTCGACGACCAGCTTCATGCCCATGTCATTGGCAAGCCGCACCGTCATCAGGTTGCGCGACTTCTCGATGCCGGAGCGCAGGGTCGCCGGACCGGCGACGGTGCCGTCGTAATTCTTCGGCGTCCAGCTCGTGTTACCGCTCTGGATCGTGATCGGCCCGTCCATGATCACCGAGGCCGGCGTATAGCCATTGTCGAGTGCGGCCGAATAGACGATCGGCTTGAACGAGGAGCCCGGCTGGCGCATGGCTTGCGTGGCGCGGTTGAATTCGGACTGCGCATAGGAGAAGCCGCCGACCATGGCCAGCACGCGGCCGGTGTGCGGGTCCATGGCGATCAGGCCGCCTTCCACTTCGGGCACCTGGCGCAGGCTGTAGGCGCCATCGGCACCATCGTTTTTCTGCACGAAGATGACGTCGCCCGGCTTCAGCACCTCCGCCGGCGACTTGGCCTTGACGGTCTTGCCGGCAACCACATGGCGCATGGCAAAACCCATGTCCTCCTTGCTGATGGTGCCTTCGACGCGCTCCTTGACGATCTCGCCCGACGCCTGCCGTGCCGGCTGCAGGCCGATCGACAGCCCGGTCGCCGAACTGTCGAGCACGACGGCGAGCGACCATTCGGGGACATCCTCCAGCCCCTTGACGGCGCCAAGCGGCACGCCCCAGTCGCCCGAGGCGTCGATCGATGTCACGGGCCCGCGATAGCCGCGCAGCGTGTCGTATTTCATCAACCCGTTCTGCATCGATTTGCGGGCAATGAGCTGGATCTTCGGATCGAGCGTGGTGCGGACGGAGAGGCCGCCTTCGTAGAGCGCATTCTCGCCGTAGCGGGCGATGATCTGACGGCGCACCTCTTCGGTGAAATACTCGCCGGCGAACAGATAGGTGCCGCTGCGCCGCGGCGTCACGCCCAGAGGCTCGGCCTTGGCCTTGTTGCCTTCCTCACGCGTGACGTAGCCGTTCTCGACCATCTGGTCGATGACCCAGTTGCGGCGCTCGATCGCGCGATCGGCATGCTTGAAAGGGTGGTAGTTGTTCGGCCCCTTGGGCAGCGAGGCCAGGTAGGCGGCCTCGGCCACGGACAGTTCGTTGACCGACTTGTCGAAATAGGTCAGCGCCGCACCGGCGACGCCATAGGCGCCGAAGCCGAAGAAGATTTCGTTGAGGTAGAGTTCCAGGATGCGATCCTTGGGATAGGCCTGCTCGATGCGGAAGGCGAGGATCATCTCCTTGATCTTGCGCTCGTAGGTCTGGTCCGAGGACAACAGGAAGTTCTTCGCCACCTGCTGGGTGATCGTCGAGGCACCGACCTGACGCCGGCCCGAGCCGAGATTCTGCAGGTTGACGATGATGGCGCGGCCGAGGCCGGTCACATCGATGCCTGGGTGGTTGTAGAAATTCTTGTCTTCGGCCGACAGGAAGGCCGCCTTGACGCGGTCCGGTATGGCCTGGATCGGCAAATACAGGCGCCGTTCGCGCGCGTATTCGGCCATCAGCGCGCCGTCAGACGCGTGGATGCGGGTGGTCACCGGCGGCTCGTATTTGGCCAGCACCTCGTAGTCGGGCAGATCCTTCGACAAATGGCCGATATAGATGGCAACGCCCGCCGCGACCAGAAGGGCCAGCGTCGTGCCGATGCCGAAAAAATAGCCAATGAGACGAATCATACCCGCTCCAGTCCTTGGTTCGGGAATTTCCTAAACGAAGCCGCCTTTCGCGCAAGCTTTCGAGCCGGTCCCAATCCGTAATCGAAAACCCTTGTCGCCGCCATGTGGACAAAATACGGCAATGCCTGATTTCGCGGTCGCGAGCCGGAAATAAAAGCACTGGGTGTTGTCGTCGCGCAACGCCGCCTCTGGTTGCAGGCGCCGCCGGTCATGTCAACCTCCGGTTCCCGGTCCGGCCTTGGCCGACGCGAACAGCGCGACGGCGTTGGTTATGCTCTGGGCCGCCTTGCCGCGCCAGTCGGCGTTGAGCAACTGCGCCTCGTCCTTGGCGTTCGAGAGATAACCGAGTTCGACCAGCACTGACGGCACGTCGGGTGCCTTGAGCACCTTGAAGCCCGCCGAACGCTGGGGATTGTTGATCAGGCCGACGCTGGTCGACAACTGGCCGACCAGCGTGTGGGCGAAACTCATCGAGAAATTGTGCGTTTCGCGGCGGATCAGGTCGATCAGGATGTCGGTGACTTCCTTGTTGTCGTTCTTGATTTCCATGCCGGCGAACTGGTCGGAGAGGTTTTCTCGGTCGGCAAGCGCCTGCGCCTCGGGATCCGAAGCCTTGTCGGAGACGGTGTAGACGGTGGCGCCGCGAATGCCTTTGACGCTGATCGTGTCGGCATGGATCGAAATAAGCAGGTCGGCCTCATGCTGACGGGCAATGCGCACGCGATCGTCCAGACGCAGGAATTCGTCTGTGTCGCGCGTCATGAACACATCATAATTGCCGATGGCTGCGAGTTTGTCCCGCAGCTCCGTGGCGAAGGCCAGCGTGACATTCTTCTCGATGGTGCCGTTCAGGCCCTCGGCACCGCCGTCGATGCCACCATGGCCGGGATCGATGACGACGGTGAACCGATGGCCTGGATTGGAGACCGGCCCGGTGCCGACCCGCCCTCCCTTGTCGGTCGAAACGGTCGATCCGGTGGTCAGCGCCTGATTGGCCAGCGCCACATCGAACTCGCGCTCGGATGCCGCCGACATGTCGATGGCAATGCGGTAGCCGGTACCGTCCTCGTTCTTGAGCACATCGAGCTTGTCGACCGCAAAGGGACCCTTGCCGGTGAGGACCAGCCGCGAAACGCCCTCGCCGAGGGCGCCCAGGCGCACGCTCTTGACCAGGCCCCGCGCCTTCAAATCCTTGGCATCAACGGCGAATCTCGTATTCGCGAGATCGATGACAAGACGGTTGGGACCGCGCAGCAGGAACCATTTGATACCGGGTTCGCGATCGAAGTCCATGACGATGCGCATCTTGGTGGCATCGCCGGCCATCTTGTAACCTTTTGCCACGAGCGGAGCGTCGGCGGCATTGGCATTTGAGGACAGGGCAGATGAGACCGCCAGCAGCAGCAAGAGGCAGAAAGCGGCCAGGATCCGGCCGCCGACACGACATCCCTTGTCTGTGAAGTCCGCCAATCCCATCTCTCTTCCAGTCGCTCCCGGTTTGGCGCCCGGCGCCCGGTCATTTCGTCCATATGCCGGTTAGGCCGCGAACTCGATTAACGATTGGTATCCAGAGAAGGTTAACCAAGCCTTTTCATGCAAGGCCGCAAGCCTGGCTTACGCTACGGAACGGCTTTTTGCCGGCATCGGAAATCGGGGTTGCCTTCCATCCCGCCAAATCATAAAAGCGATAGTGGATCACTGCAATCCTGGAACCGCCCTCCTCCGCAGCTTCTTGCTACAGGGTCAGATGTAAAGGCGGCTCCTTTCGCTTCAGGCGAAAAGGGTTCAGGTGATCGCGACGAATTTCGCAGGCGTGCTCCCGTGGCGGGGGAATCGCCTGCGTGAGGAAAACGGCCGGGTTTGTTCCCGCGCCGGCTCTGTATGAGCAAACAAGCTGGTCCGGTTCATCCGGGCTTTGGTTCAAAAGGTTCTGTTGGTGACGATGGCTTCAAGCGCAATCATGGAAAGGTCCGCATCAAACCGCGCCATTATGGCTGCGGGCGGCACCGCCATGGCGCTCAAGCGGCGGCCGGCGGACGTTCAAATATCCGGCACCCACATTCCAGACACGCAGCAGCAGGCTTTGCCTCGCAAGCTGCGGCTGACGGCTGCCGGGGGGAAACGAAATAATGCCCAACAAAATGCTGATAGACGCCTCCCACCCGGAGGAAACACGCGTTGTCGTCGTACGCGGTAACCGTATTGAAGAATTCGACTTTGAATCCCAGGACAAGAAGCAGCTCAAAGGAAACATCTACCTAGCCCGCGTAACGCGCGTAGAGCCCTCCCTTCAGGCAGCCTTTGTCGAATATGGCGGCAACCGCCACGGTTTTCTCGCCTTCAGTGAAATTCACCCCGATTACTACCAGATTCCGGTCGCCGATCGTCAGGCACTGCTACGCGCGGAAGCGCAGGAGGCCGAGGACGAGGAGAACGAGGACGGCGACGGCGATGACCGTCAGAGCCGCGATCGCGGACGGCGCGGCCGCCGGCGCGGCGGAAAGCCCCGTGACCGGGGTGAGCACAAGCGCGATGCAGCCGATTCCGGCGAGGCAAACGACGCTGCCGACGAGGCAGAAGAAGGGGCCGACGCTGGTTTCGAAGAGATCTCGCACACGTCCGAGATCATCGAACATGCGGCCGATACGTCCGAACATGCCGATGCGTCCGAACATGGCGAGGATTCCGCCGAGCAGGACGAAGGCGAAACCCGCGAAGGCGGCCCGACGTCGATCGCCGCCTCGGTCGAGGCCGATGTGGTTTCCGAAGCCGTTCCGCAGGCCGAACAAGGCAGCGAAGCGACCTCCGGCGACAATGATCGCGGCATGCTGGAAGAAGTGCAGTCCTCGCATCCGGACGATCACGAGGTCGAATCGGTCGGCGCCGAGGACGCGCTGGAGGAAGTGCGCAACCGCCGCAAGCCGGTGCGCCGCCAGTACAAGATCCAGGAAGTGATCAAGCGCCGGCAGATCCTCTTGGTGCAGGTCGTCAAGGAAGAGCGCGGCAACAAGGGTGCGGCACTGACCACCTACCTGTCGCTTGCCGGCCGCTATTCGGTGCTGATGCCGAACACGGCGCGTGGCGGCGGCATTTCGCGCAAGATCACCAGCGCGGTCGACCGCAAGCGCCTGAAGGAGGTCGTTGCCGATCTCGAAGTGCCGCAGGGCATGGGCGTGATCCTGCGCACCGCCGGCGAGAGCCGCACCAAGGCCGAGATCAAGCGCGATTACGAATATCTGATGCGGCTTTGGGAAAATGTCCGCAATCTCACCTTGCAGTCCACGGCCCCTGCCCTGGTCTACGAGGAAGGCAGCCTGATCAAGCGCTCGGTGCGCGACCTCTACAACAAGGATATCGACGAGATTCTTGTCTCCGGCGAGGAAGGCTACCGCGAGGCCAAGGACTTCATGCGCATGCTGATGCCGAGCCACGCCAAGGTGGTTCAGCCGTTCCGCGACACGACGCCGATCTTTGTGCGCAACGGCATCGAGGCACAGCTAGACCGCATGCTGCAGCCGCAGGTGACGCTGAAGAGCGGCGGCTACATCATCATCAACCAGACCGAGGCGCTGGTTGCCATCGATGTCAATTCGGGCCGCTCCACCAAGGAGCACTCGATCGAGGACACCGCGCTCCACACCAATCTGGAAGCGGCCGAGGAAGTCGCGCGTCAACTCAGGCTGCGCGATCTCGCCGGCCTAATCGTCATCGACTTCATCGACATGGAGGAGAACCGCAACAACCGCTCCGTCGAGAAGCGGTTGAAGGATCACCTCAAGAACGATCGTGCGCGCATCCAGGTCGGCCGCATCTCGCATTTCGGCCTGATGGAGATGTCCCGCCAGCGCATCCGCGCCAGCGTGCTGGAATCGACCATGAAGCCTTGCCCGCATTGCGGCGGCACCGGCCATGTGCGCTCCGATTCGTCGGTCGCGCTGATGGTGGTGCGGGCGATCGAGGAATTCCTGCTCAAGGATTCGCGCAGCCACATCACGGTACGGACGCCGGCGGCGACCGCACTCTACGTGCTCAACCATAAGCGCGGCACGCTGGTCGAACTCGAAAGCCGCTTCGGGCTGACGATCACCGTCGAGGCCGACGATTCGGTCGGTTCGCAGCACTATGCGATCTTCCGCGGCGCGCTGGCTGAAAAGCCGGAAGGCTTTGTCGAGGCGCGCAGCTTCCCGGCCTATGTCGAGCCGGAAGAGCCCGAGGACGAGATTGTCGTCGCCGAGGAGGAGGATGACGAGGCGCCGGTCCAGGCCGAACAGCCACGCCAGCAGCCGCAGCAACAACCCCGACCTGCTGCCGCCGGTGGCGAGGAAGGCGAAGGCCGCGACCGCAAGCGCCGCAAGCGCCGGCGTCGGCGCGGCGGCAAGGATCGCGATCGCGAACATGGCGCCCCGGCGGACGGTGCTTCCGTCTCGGCTCCGGCCGGCGAGTTTTCGGACCCAGACTCGGCCGCCAGCGACGGCGACACGGAAACGGACGACAACGCCCCTGTTGGTGTTGCCGAAACGTCCGAGACAGTTGAGGCTTCGGACGAAGGCCAAGGCAAAAAGCGCCGGCGCGGCAAGCGCGGCGGCAAGCGCAATCGCCGCGAAGACGGTGAAGGCGAGGCCGAGGCAAGTGCTGGCGAAGCAGCCGACGCGTCCAAAGGCGAAGTCTCGGCAACCGAGGTGATCGCCAGCGAGCCGGTCGTTGCTGCACCAGCCGAAGAGCCGGTGGCGCTTGCTCCGGCCAATGACGACGCGCCGAGCACGGAGAAGCCGAAGAAGCCACGTCGTGCCGCCAAGCCGAAGAAGGCCGCGGCCGAAATCGTCGCCGAAGAGCCGGCTGCCGAGGCGGAAGCACCGGTCGAGACGCCGGCCACGGCGTCCGACGAAGCAGCGGCTGTGGAGAAGGCACCGAAGGCCCGCCCGTCGCGGCGCAAGCCGGCGGCGGTGAATGCGCCGGTCGAGCCCGTGGTGTCTTCGACCGTAGCGGAAGAACCCGCGGCCAAGGCTGAGGACAAGACCGAGGACAAGCCGAAACGCGGCGGATGGTGGCAGCGGAAGGGCTTTTTCTAAGCCTTTCAATCGCATGAGCTAGTTCTTTGACAAAAAAATCCCGCGCCGTCTCGAAGACGGTGCGGGATTTTCTTATCTGGCGTTATGCTGGATCGCGAAAGGCTAAAACGCTTCTTTGATTCCAAGCATGTCGTTGTCCCAAAACCGCTGCGCACTTTTGGGCGACATGCATCACGGCGCGAAGATCGACCAGTTCATCATCCTGGCCAGCTTTTCCAGCGCGATCGACCCCAGCTTGGAGTTGCCGTTGGCATTGAGGCCCGGCGACCAGACGGCAAGCGACGCCACGCCCGGCACGATGCCCAATATGCCGCCGCCGACGCCGCTCTTGCCGGGAATGCCGACGCGGAAGGCGAAATCGCCGGAACCGTCATAGTGACCGCAGGTCAGCATCATCGCGCCGATGCGGCGCGCCCGTTCGGCCGACACCACGGAATGCCCGGTCGCCGGGTTCTTGCCGCCATTGGCGAGAAAACGGCCGGCGAGCGCCAATTGCCGGCAGCTCATGGCGATGGCGCAGTGGTGGAAGTAGACGCCCAGCGCCAGCTCCGGCGCGTGGTGGAGATTGCCGAAGGATTTCATGTAGTTGGCAAGCGCGAAGTTGCGATAGCCGGTGGCCCGTTCGGACGCCGCGACCTCGCGGTCGATGATAACAGTCTCGTCGTCGGCGAGAAACTGGATGAAGCGCAGGATCTCGCCGATCGCCTCGCGCGGCTGGTGGCCGGCAAGCAGGATGTCGGAAATGACGATGGCGCCGGCATTGATGAACGGATTGCGCGGAATGCCGTTCTCATGCTCGAGCTGCACGATCGAGTTGAACGGATTGCCTGACGGTTCGCGCCCGACCCGCTGCCACAGCGCGTCGCCGACATTGCCGAGCGCCAGTGTCAGGGTGAACACTTTCGAGATGCTCTGGATGGAAAAGGCCTGGTCGGCGTCCCCCGCCATCAGCACGCGGCCGTCATTGGTGACCGCTGCGATGCCGAATTTCTTCGGATCGACCTTGCCCAACTGCGGAATGTAGGAAGCGACATCACCGCGATCGGTGCGATCGGCCATTTCGGCGGCGACTTCGGCCAATGCCTGATCAAGTTCCGGCATGTTGCTACCTCAACCAGCGTTCGATGCGCGTTATTGCCTCGACCATGTCGTCGTGGCTGCCGGCATAGGAAAACCGCATCGTCCGGTGCCCAGCCTGAGTGTCGAAGTCGCGGCCGGGCGTTGCCGCCACATGCGCCTCAGCCAGCATCTTGCGTGCGAAGGCCATGCTGTCATTGGTATGCCTGGTGACGTCACAGAAGGCATAGAAGGCGCCGTCCATGGGCGCCGCCAGCGGAAAGCCGAGTTCCGGCAGGCGTTTCATCAAAAGCTCGCGATTCCAGGCGTAGCGGCCTTTTACCGCCTCCAGCTCCTCGGTCGCCCTGAACGCTTCGATCGCGGCGATCTGCGACAGTTCCGGCGGCGAGATGTAGAGGCTCTGGGCGACGCGCTCGACCGGCCGCACCAGCTCTTGCGGCAGCACCATCCAGCCGATGCGCCAGCCCGTCATGCAGTAATATTTGGAGAAGGAGTTGATCACCGTCACGTCGCCGCCATAGGCCAGCGCCGTGGTGTCGGGGGCGGCATAGGCCAGCCGGTGATAGATTTCGTCGGAGATGACGGCGATGCCGAGGTCTTGCGCCGTCCTCACCAGAACCGCCAGTTCATCGGCCGGTATGACCGCGCCGGTTGGATTGGCGGGGCTGGCGAAGAGAACGCCTTTCAGCGGCTTTTCACGATGCGCGGTCTCGAGATGGCCGGCATGCAGGTAGGCGGCGTCGCCGAGCTCGATCTCGACCACCTCGATGCCGAGTGCAGCCATGATGTTGCGATAGGCAGGATAACCGGGTGCCGCGATGGCGACCCGGTCGCCCCCATCGAACATCGCCAGGAAGGCAAGGTTGAAGGCGGCCGACGATCCAGTGGTCACCGCGATCCGGCTGGGCTCGATATCAAGCCCGTAGTGATCGGCGTAGTGTCCGGCGATCGCCTTGCGCAAACCTGCCAGTCCCAGCGCGTCGGTGTAGCCGATGCGCCCATCCTGCAGCGCCTTGGCGGCTGCGGCGCGAACCAGAACCGGTGCGGGATCGGAGGGTTGGCCGACGGCCATCGAAACAACCGGCACGCCCTGGGACTTCAGCCGGTTCGCCTCTGCCAGAATGTCCATAGCATGGAAGGGCTCGACTTTGCCACGGCGTGAGAGCGAAACGACCATTTAACCAGTATTCCCGATGACTGACGGCGCCAGGCACTGGCGCATGTGCCGCACAAATGCCCGATTGATGTGAGGATCACAAGTTGAGGAAGTTTCCGGCGCCGACTTTTCATCTTTCGCCCGCTCGTCTACCAGTGGAGCCATCATGTTGAGCCGACCCAGATCGACGATTGCCCAGGCAGCGCGCGTCTTCGCGACGCTTTCGCTTGGCGTTGCCGTTGCAATGGCGAGCTCGGTCAGTGCCTTCGCCCAGAACGTGCCGGTGGTGCGCGACGCCGAGATCGAGGCGCTGGTGCGCGACTACGCGCGGCCGATCTTCAGGGCGGCCGGCCTGGCGAATGACGGCATCGACATCGTTCTGGTCAACGACCAGAGTTTCAACGCCTTCGTCACCGGGCGCCGGCTGTTCATCAACACCGGCGCGCTGATGACGGCTGAAACGCCCAACGAGATCATCGGCGTCATCGCGCACGAAGCCGGCCATATCGCCGGCGGCCACCAGCAGAAGCTGCGCGACCAACTCGAACGAGCCAAGACGATGGCCGTCATCGCGACATTGCTTGGCGCCGGCGCCATTGTCGCCGGTGCCACAACCAGCAGCCGCGGTCTCGCCGGCGCTGGCATGGGCGTGGCCGCTGGCGGCGGCGAGATGGCACAGCGCAGCATCCTCGCCTACCAGCGCACCGAGGAGATGACGGCCGACCGCTCGGCGATCACTTATCTCAACGCCACCGGCCAGTCCGGCATGGGCATGCTGAAGACATTCCGCCGCTTCCAGACCGCACTGTCGCTTTCGGGCGCCCAGGTCGATCCGTATCGGATCAGCCATCCGATGCCGCAGGACCGCATCGCCAATCTCGAAGTGCTGGTGAAACAGGACCCCAATGTCGATAGGCCGGACCCGCCCGCGCTGCAGCAGCGCCATGACATGATGCGGGTGAAGATCGCCGTCTACATGGAAGGCCAGGCGGCCGCGTCGCGGCTGATGCGAAAGATGCAAGGAACCCTCGCCGCGCAGTACGGCGACGCCCAGTCGACCTACCTGTTCGGCAACATCGCCGCCGCTCTCGCCAAGACCAATGCACTGATCAAAGCGCAGCCGAAAAATGCCTACTTCCAGGAACTGCGCGGCGACATCCTGATGAAAGCAAACAAACCCAAGGAAGCTGCGGACGCTTACGCCAAGGCGGTCAGCCTCGATTCGGCTCGGTCCGGTCTGCTGCCGGTGTCAGTGGGTCAGGCGCTGATGGCCGTCGGCACGCCCGACTCCCTCAAAAAAGCCGTCGTGCAGATCAACAATGGCCTCGGTCGCGACAAGGAAAATTCAGCCGGATATCGCTATCTGGCACAGGCCTATGGCGAGTTGGGCGACATACCGGGCGCTGAACTTGCCACCGCCGAAAGCCATTTCTATTCCGGCAACTACAAGGATGCGAAGATTTTCGCCATGCGGGCGCAACAGCAGATGAAACGCGGCGAGCCGCGCTGGCTTCGCGCCCAGGATATCATAAACTACAGGCCGTCAACCAAGATCAAGTGAACCTTCCGGTCGCGCGCCACGACATAGCCAGACCGGAAAACAGGTAGAAGGAACAGGAACGATGAAAAAGGCACTGCTGCTGGGCACCACGGGGGTTGCGGCCGCCCTGGCCATGCTGGCTTTCGGATTCGTTGCCGGAAACCCGCAGATCGCCAAGGCCGGTACCGCGCAGCCGGTCGAGACGGCCGCGGCCGATACCAAGATCGACCGCACCGAGGTCGAAGGCATCATCCGCGACTATTTGTTGAAAAACCCGGAAGTCCTCCTGGAGGTCCAGGATGCGCTTGAGGCCAAGCAGAAGGAAGAGCAGCGCATCGCTCATCTCGGCGTGATCAAGGATGCCAAGGACCAGATCTTCAACTCCGCCTTCGACGGCGTCGTCGGCAATCCCAACGGCAAGGTCACCATCGTCGAGTTCTACGACTACAATTGCGGCTTCTGCAAACGCGCCATCGACGACATGCAGGCGCTGACCAAGACCGATCCGGACCTGCGTTTCGTGCTCAAGGAATTCCCCATCCTCGGACCGGATTCGCAGAAGGCGAGCGTGGTCTCGATGGCCTTCCACCTGATGCACCCGGAAAAGTACGGCGAGTTCCACAATGCGTTGCTCGGTGGCCAGGGGCGCGCCACCGAGGCGGCGGCCATGAAGGTCGCGCTATCGCTCGGTGCCGACGAAGCGGCGCTGCGCGAGAAGATGAAGGACCCGACAATCAACGAGGCCCTCGCCAAGACCTACGATCTTGCCAACAAGCTGGCGATCACCGGAACGCCGTCCTATGTCGTCGGCAACGAGGTGGTGTTCGGGGCGCTCGGGCAGGAAGTGCTGGCTGAAAAGATCGAGGCGGCGAAAGCCGCGCTCTGATCTTGCTCGCCAGCTATTTCTCACGGGCACATTTCCGCCTGTTGTGGACAGTGAAAGAACGCACTTGCGCTCTTTCCGCGGGCGGTTATGCCCATTATAGAGGGCCCAGCGCGCCGGCTTGATGACGGCGCCGGGAAAGGTCGGCTTTTTGAAAACGGTTTTCGTCCTGAACGGTCCCAATCTCAACGCGCTCGGCAAGCGCGAGCCGGGCATCTATGGCGGCAAGACGCTTGCCGCGATCGCCGACGACTGCAAGCAGGCAGGCACGGCGCTGGGGTTCGAGATCGATTTCCGCCAGTCGAACCATGAGGGCGACCTTGTCGACTGGATTCAGGAAGCCGGCGACAAGGCTGTCGGCATCGTCATCAATCCGGGCGCCTACAGCCACACCTCGATTGCCATCCACGACGCCATCCGCGCCGTCGCACCGTTGCCGGTGGCCGAAGTTCATCTTTCCAACATCCATGCGCGGGAACCATTCCGCCACGTCTCCATGGTCGCGCCGGTCGCCGTCGGCATGATCTGTGGCTTTGGGCCGCTCGGCTATACGCTGGCGCTACAGGCGCTGGCCGCACGCCTATGACCGGCCAACAAACAGAAGGCTCGAAAATGTCGATAAAGAAGACCGGTGTTGACCAGCAACTGATTCGCGATCTGGCGGGCATACTGAACGACACCAACCTCACCGAGATCGAGGTTGAACTGGGCGACCTGAAGGTGCGCGTCTCGCGGCAGGCGCCGGCTGTTCATGCAATCGCAGCGCCGCAGCAGGCCTATGCGCCGGCAGCAGCGCAAGCTGCCTCCGTAGCTCTGCCCGTTGTGGCAGATATTTCCAAGAACGCAGTCACCTCGCCGATGGTCGGCACGGCCTACCTGGCGCCGTCGCCGGACGCCAAGGCATTCATCGAAGTCGGCCAGAAGGTCAAGGAAGGCCAGACGCTGCTGATCATCGAAGCAATGAAGACGATGAACCAGATCCCCTCGCCACGCGCCGGCACGGTGACCGCGATCCTTTTCGAGGATTCGCAGCCGGTCGAATATGGCATGCCGCTCGTCGTGATCGAGTAGAGCGGGCCTGATGTTTCAGAAGATCCTCATCGCCAATCGCGGCGAAATCGCCCTCCGGGTGCTGCGCGCCTGCAAGGAACTCGGCATCCAGACGGTGGTGGTGCATTCGACCGCCGATGCCGACGCCATGCATGTGCGGCTCGCGGACGAGAGCGTCTGCATCGGTCCGCCGCCATCGCGCGACAGCTATCTCAACATCCATCAGATCGTTGCGGCCTGCGAAATCACCGGCGCCGACGCCGTGCATCCGGGCTACGGCTTCCTGTCGGAGAACGCCAAGTTCGCCGACATACTGGCCGCGCACAACATCACCTTCATCGGTCCGTCCGGCGACCATATCCGCATCATGGGCGACAAGATCGAGGCCAAGCGAACCGCCAAGCGCCTCGGCATTCCGGTTGTGCCCGGTTCGGACGGCGCCGTCACCGACCAGAAGGAAGCCAGGCGCATTGCCGCCGAGATCGGCTATCCCGTGATCATCAAGGCATCGGCCGGCGGTGGCGGGCGCGGTATGAAGGTCGCCCTCACCGAGGCTGACCTGGAGATCGCCCTGCAGACGGCGAGCACCGAAGCCGGTGCCGCCTTCGGCGACGATGCCGTTTATATTGAAAAATATCTGGAAAAGCCGCGCCATATCGAAGTCCAGGTGTTTGGTGACGGCTTTGGCCGCGGCG
This sequence comes from Mesorhizobium sp. M0715, assembly GCF_040320355.1. Classification (NCBI taxonomy): domain Bacteria; kingdom Pseudomonadati; phylum Pseudomonadota; class Alphaproteobacteria; order Hyphomicrobiales; family Phyllobacteriaceae; genus Mesorhizobium; species Mesorhizobium sp. M0715. Next base: position 52,621 of record NZ_JAMYPL010000005.1, read on the forward strand.
TGCATTTCGGCGAGCGCGACTGTTCCTTGCAGCGCCGCCACCAGAAGGTCTGGGAAGAGGCGCCCTCTCCCGCCCTCAATGCCGAAGAGCGCGCCCGCATCGGCGGCATCTGCGCCAAGGCGATCGCCGACCTCGGCTATTCCGGCGCCGGCACGATCGAGTTCCTCTACGAGAATGGCGAGTTCTACTTCATCGAGATGAACACGCGCCTGCAGGTCGAGCATCCGGTGACCGAAGCGATCACCGGCATCGATCTCGTGCACGAGCAGATCCGCGTCGCCTCCGGCGGCGGCCTCTCGGTGAAGCAGGAGGACATAAAGTTCAACGGCCACGCCATCGAATGCCGCATCAACGCCGAGGACCCGCGCACCTTCACCCCCTCGCCCGGCACGATCACCCATTTCCACACACCGGGCGGCCTGGGCATCCGCGTCGATTCCGGCGTCTATTCCGGCTACAAGATCCCGCCCTATTACGACAGCCTGATCGGCAAGCTGATCGTGCATGGGCGTAATCGCGTCGAGTGCATGATGCGCCTGCGCCGCGCCCTGGACGAGTTCGTCGTCGACGGTATCAAGACGACGCTGCCGCTGTTTCGCGATCTCGTCGGCAATGCCGACATCGCCAATGGCGATTATGACATCCACTGGCTGGAAAAATATCTGGCCAAGGAAGAGTAGCGCGGAGACGCGATGACCCGCCCCTACGCGCCCGGCTATCGCATCCCCACCGACCTGCTGCTCAAGGCCTACGCCTCGGGCGTCTTCCCAATGGCAGAAAGTGCCGGCGACCCGGAGGTGTTCTGGGTGCGGCCGGAGACTCGCGGCATCATCCCGCTCGATGGTTTTCACGCACCGAAGAGCCTGAGGAAAACGATCAAGAAGAACCCCTTCGACATCCGTTTCGATTTCGATTTCGAAGCCACGATCGACGGTTGCGCCGAGAAGCGGGTGGAACGGCGCTCGACCTGGATCAATGCGCCGATCCGCGAAGCCTATGTCGAGTTGCATCGGATAGGCCATTGTCATTCGGTCGAGGCGTGGCGCGAGGACCGGCTGGTCGGTGGCCTCTATGGCGTGTCGCTCGGCCGGGTGTTTTTTGGCGAGAGCATGTTCGCCAGGGAGACGGACGCTTCCAAGACCTGCCTTTTCTATCTCGTGGAGCGCTTGAAGGCACGCGGATTCGCGCTGCTCGATACGCAGTTCACCACCGAGCACCTCAAGCGCTTCGGCGCCGTCGACGTGCCGCGCGGCAAATATGAAAAGATGCTGGCCGACGCGCTGAAGGGCGAGGCCGTATTCTATCCCTGACGCCCAATTCTATCCCTGAAGATTGAGCCTACTTCCCAGTGGCGGCTTCCAATGGCGTCTGCGAATGGAACATCATCTTCCAGCCGTTGACGCGATGGACATAGCCGGTGCTGACCAGCGCGGCGTAAGGTTCGCCGTTCTCGCGTGTCGCATGTGCCTCGTAGGTCAGCATGATGATGTCGCTGCCCGGCTCGATAATACCCTTGAGGTCGATTTTCAGGTCGCGCCAGCGGTTGGGCTTGGTTGCGGTCTTGGCGAGATCCGCATTGTCCATCGCCTGTGCCATCTGCGGAAACGCCACCAAGCATTCGGTGTCGGCATTGGCCGCATAGTAGGCCGCGTCGCCCGTCCAGAATCCCTTTTCGAGTTCCAGCAACTCTGTCTTGCCGGCCGTGATCCGCTTGCTGTCTGACATCGGAAGATCCTCCCTGCGCATAAATGCGCGCTCATCCGTGCCCCAACGTATGGTGGCAAGGACGGTTCCGGAGGATCAGTTGGTGTCGGTCGTATCGGGGTCCGAAGCGTCCGGCTCCGTCACGCCAGGCTCTGTCACGTCCGGAGCGGTCGCGGCTTTCGGTTTGGCCGCGGCGGGCTTGGGCGCCTCGGCTTTGGTCGAGTCTGCCTTGGCGCCATCGGGCGCCGGCACATCCGACTTCTGCTTGCAAGCCTTCAGCCAGACGTCATAGACGGCATGCTCGACGGCATTGAGGCCGGGGCTTTCGGCAAACATCCAGCCGGTGAAGATGCGGCGGATCTTGCGGTCCAGCGTGATCTCGTCGACCTCGACGAAGGAATCTGTCTTCGGTTCTTCGGTCTGTGGCCGCGAATAGCAGACGCGCGGCGTCACCTGCAAAGCACCGAACTGCACCGTCTCGTCGATATAGACATCGAAGGTGATGATGCGGCCGGTGATCTTGTCGATACCGGCAAACTCGGCAACGGCGTTGGTAACCCGGTCCGATCCCGGGGCTGGCGCCGGCGCGGGGGCGGCGGGGGTCGGCGAAGCGGCAAACGCCGCGGTGCTGACGGCAAGACCGGCGGCTAGCGTCAGACCGCCCATCGATGTCAGGTTGAAAAAGCTCATGCAAGGATACCGGTGGTTCGCGCCCGGGTGATTCTGTCGATCGCCAAGGCTAGTCGCCGTTTTCTGATCAGCAAGCAGCTAAACACCAATTGTGGCGATAAAGCACCGGCCTGCACCCTACCATTACGACCCGGGCGTCCAGGCGTCGTAGTCGCCGGTAACCTGCGGACGATGCTGATTGGTCAGCACCGAGCCCTTCGGGCGATAGGCCGCCGGGCTGCCGGTCAGATTGGGCTGATGCGGCTTTTGCCAGTCGCGCGGCTTGTAGTCCTCGCTGGACGGCGCGACGTCGACGCGGTGGTGCATCCAGCCGTGCCAGCCGGGCGGTATCGCCGAAGCTTCCGAATAATTGCGGTAGATGACCCAGCGGCGCGTGCGGCCTTCCGAATCGATGCCGCCTTCGTAGTAGAAATTGCCGGTTTCGTCTTGGCCGACCTTCTTGCCGTACCGCCAGGTGTGCAGGCGCGTTCCAATCGTCTGGCTGTTCCACCAGGTGAAAAACTGCGTAAGGAAAGTCTTCATTTCAAAACCCTCGCGCCGGCAGCGCCCGTTTTCCTGCTTATGGCGTCAGGCCTTGCCGAAGGCAAGGCTTTTGCCACGGCGTGCGCGCAAATGGCTTGCCGGAAACCCGACACAAGCCTGTGATCCTGCCGGTCACTGCATGCACGCTTGCCAAGCCTTTACGGTATTTCTAAAGCTCTGCGCGCCCATGCCTGCATCCAGCCCGGCTTGAGGCCAAAGGAGGTGACGATTGGCCACGGAATTGCCGACCACCGACATTCGCATCAGCGCCGAGGCGATTCGCCACCGCAAGGGCGGCACGCCGATCGTTTGCCTGACCGCCTATACCTATCCCATCGCCCGTCTGCTCGATCACCATGTTGACCTGCTTCTGGTCGGCGACAGTGTCGCCATGGTCCTGCATGGCCACAAGACGACGCTGGGCGCCTCGCTGGAGATGATGATCGCACATGGGCAGGCCGTGATGCGCGGCTCGGCCAGGGCCTGCGTCGTCGTCGACCTGCCGGCCGGCAGCTATGAGGTTTCGGCAGCACTTGCCGTGGCCTCGGCGCGGCGGGTCGTCGACGAAACCGGCTGCCAGGCGGTGAAGCTCGAAGGCGGCCTCGACATGACCAGCCAGATCGAGGCCATCGTCGCCGCCGGCATTCCGGTGATGGGACATATCGGCCTGCAGCCGCAATCGGTGGAGAAGGACGGCGGCTACAAGATCAAGGGCCGCACCGAGGAGGCTGTTGCGGCATTGCTTCGCGATGCGCTCGCCGTCGAGAACGCCGGCGCTTTCTCGGTGGTCATCGAAGGCACGGTCGAGAGGGTCGCCGCCGATATCAGCCGCCGCCTCGCCATTCCAACCATCGGCATCGGCGCCAGCGGTGACTGCGACGGCCAGATCCTGGTCATCGACGACATGGTCGGGCTGACCGTCGATCGCGTGCCGAAATTCGTCAAGGAATACGCGGACCTGCGCAGCGTGATCTCGCATGCAGCTGAAACCTATGCAGCCGAGGTGCGGGGCCGGACATTCCCCGGCCCCGGCCATGTCTTTTCGGCGACAAAGAACAGGGATGACGCATGAGCCAACCCGTCGTCGTCGACAGCGTGGCCGCACTTCGCGCGCAAATCCGGGACTGGCGGCGCGACGGCCTTCGTGTCGCCATGGTGCCGACCATGGGTGCACTGCATGACGGACACATCTCGCTGGTCAGGATCGCGCTCCAAAAAGCCGAGCGCTGCGTCGTGTCGATCTTCGTCAACCCGACGCAGTTCGCGCCGAGCGAAGACCTCGACAAGTACCCGCGCCAACTCGGCCGCGACCTCGACCGGCTGGGCGCGGCAAAGGCCGACCTTGCCTTCACACCGACGGTTGGCGAGATGTATCCTGCCGGCTTCGCCACGAAAATCTCGGTCGGCGGCCCCTCCGCCGGGCTCGAATCGGACTTTCGGCCGACTTTTTTCGACGGCGTCGCCACCGTGGTGGCAAAGCTCCTCCTGCAGGCAACGCCCGACTGTGCGGTCTTCGGCGAGAAGGACTACCAGCAGCTTTGCGTGGTGAGGCAGCTCTGCCGCGACCTCGACCTGCCTGTCGAGATCATCGGCGCACCGACGATCCGCGACGCGCATGGTCTCGCCATGTCGTCACGCAACGCCTATCTCGATGAGGCCGAACTGAAGATCGCCCGCCAGCTCAACGTGATATTGCGCAATACGGCTGCGGCCCTGGCGGCAGGCGCCGGCCAGAGCGACGCAACCGAAGAGGCCAGCCGCGCCCTCATCGCCGCCGGCTTTCAGAAGGTCGACTATGTCGAGGCACGCCAAAGCCTGACGCTTGCGCCATGGCGTCGAAACCGCGAAGGGCGTCTTCTTGCGGCAGCATGGCTCGGCAAGACGAGGCTGATCGACAATGTGGAGGTTCCCGCTGCCTAGCGAGAAGGCTTCGGCCAGATAGACACGGGCCGCGACCAAGGTCGATGGTCCCGCACTCCCGGCGGATTGCCGCCGCGCCTAGCTCTCGCTCTTTTGTCCGCCGGCCCTGACGATCAGGTGTCCCGCCACGATCCCAACCACCCCGGCAAGGGCTTTCACCAATGCATCGATGAGGCGTGCATGGCGACCGGGATCAATGAGCTGAAGCAGTTCCAGCATGCCGGCGGTCACAGCCACAAAGATCACGACCTGATACAGTCGGTTGGGAAAGCCGATCGCCAGGGCGAAGCCCAGCAGGACATAAGCCAAGGCACGCTCGACATTCGCTTCAGCGAGGTGCGGCCGCATCTGGATCGGCGATAAGGTCGCGAAAATGATGATGGCGAGCAGCGCCAGCGCTGTAATGCGGGACAGTTTGGTCATGCCCTTGCATATCCGTCGTGAGCCGGCACAGCAAACGCCGCGAGGACGCATGGCTTGATCGCTCTATTCATCCCGGTGGTCTATCCCAGCGGTTTCTCGAAACTCAGCGTCGTCGGCCTTGAGGTATCACGGGACTCTTCCGCGGCACTGACAGGCAAGAACCCTTTCGACCGATAGAAGGCGATGGCACCGGCATTGGCTTCCTCGACCTCGACGCGCAGCGTTCGCGCTTCCGGGAAACTGGCTTCGACCTCGTCGAGCAGTGCTTGCCCGATCCCCCGCCGCTGACAGTCCGGATGGACGTAGAGCTGGTTCAACAGGATGATTTTCGCATCGGCGGTGGCGGCGGCGAAAGCCATGCCGCCGATCCGCTTGCCGTCATCGGCCACCAGGAATTCCGAGTTGGGCCGCGTCAGCCGCGAGCGGAGCGAAGCGATCGAGTGCCATTCGTCGGTGATCTCGGCGACTTTTGCAGCGCCATAAATGGCGTCATAGGTCGCATGCCACGTTTCCACCAGCAGCGTCCGCACAGCGGCAAGGTCGCGTTCACCTGCGGTGCGGACGAACACGGCGCTACTCGATGCCCAGCTTGGCCTTGACGAGGTCGTTGACGGCTTGCGGGTTGGCCTTGCCGCCGGTCGCCTTCATTACCTGGCCGACGAACCAGCCGGCCATGCTCGGCTTGGCGCGCGCCTGTTCGACCTTGTCAGGGTTGGCGGCGATAACGTCGTCGACGGCCTTCTCGATGGCGCCGGTGTCGGTGACCTGCTTCATGCCACGGCTCTCGACCAGTTGGCGCGGGTCGCCGCCCTCATTCCAGACGATCTCGAACAGGTCCTTGGCGATCTTGCCGGAGATGGTGCCATCCCTGATCAGATCGATGACCGCACCGAGCTGCTCGGGCGAAACCGGAGCGTTTTCAATGTCTTTTCCGGCCTTGTTCAATTGCCCGAGCAGATCGTTGATGACCCAATTGGCGGCAAGCTTGCCGTCGCGGCCGGCGGCCACCTTTTCGAAATAGTCGGCGATCGGCTTTTCCGAAACCAGAATCGAGGCGTCATAGACGGACAGGCCGAGCGACGCGATCAGCCGCGCCTTCTTGTCGTCCGGCAGTTCCGGCAATTCCTTGGCCAGCGCATCGACATAGGCCTGGTCGAATTCCAGCGGCAAAAGGTCGGGATCGGGGAAGTAGCGGTAATCATGCGCCTCTTCCTTGGAGCGCATCGAGCGCGTCTCGCCCTTGACGGCGTCGAACAGCCGCGTCTCCTGATCGATCTTGCCGCCATCCTCGAGGATGGCGATCTGCCTGCGCGCCTCGTAGTCGATGGCCTGGCCGATGAAGCGGATCGAGTTGACGTTCTTGATCTCGCACCGCGTGCCGAACTCGCCGCCCGGCTTGCGCACCGAAACGTTGACGTCGGCGCGCATCGAACCTTCGTCCATGTTGCCGTCGCAGGTGCCGAGATAGCGTACAATGGTGCGCAGCTTGGTGACATAAGCCTTGGCTTCGTCGGCCGAGCGCATGTCCGGCTTGGAGACGATCTCCATCAGCGCCACGCCGGAGCGGTTGAGATCGACATAGGACATGGTCGCATGCTGGTCGTGCATCGACTTGCCGGCATCCTGCTCCAGATGCAGCCGCTCGATGCCGACCTCGATGTCCTCGAATTCGCCCTGGCGGTCCGGGCCGACCGAAACGATGACCGTGCCCTCGCCGACGATCGGCTGCTTGAACTGCGAGATCTGGTAGCCCTGCGGCAGGTCGGGATAAAAGTAGTTCTTCCGATCGAAGACCGACTTGTGGTTGATCTGCGCCTTCAGCCCCAGGCCGGTACGGATCGCCTGCTTGACGCATTCCTCGTTGATGACCGGCAGCATGCCCGGCATCGCCGCATCGACCAGGCTGACATTGGCGTTAGGCGGCGCGCCGAAGGCCGTCGAGGCGCCCGAAAACAGCTTTGCTTCCGAAGTGACCTGCGCATGGACCTCGAGGCCGATGATGATCTCCCAGTCGCCGGTTGCGCCGGGGATCAGGCGTTTTGCGTCAGGAGTACGGGTGTCGATAAGGGACATGGCGGCCTGCGAACTGGAATGATGGGAAGGTGCATTAATGCACATTCTGATTTGCAGCTTCGCTAGTGCAAACCGCCAAAAGAGACAAGCGCAAAGCCACGGACTGGCCTTTTCAGCCGCGTTCGCCTATAGGACGCTCATTCCAATGGAGAGTGGATGTCCACTTACGCTCAGTCCCGGTAAGGCCCTGACCTCCTGGCGAGGCAGGGCAGAAAACCGAAACCCCGTGCCGCGAAGCTTCGCGGCGGCGGCATTTTTTGTTTTCCCGGAAAACTCTCACATGGACATTTCGCGCATAGAACAGCGCATCCTGCACCTGCTCGCGCAGGGTGGACGCATTGAAATCGAAAAGAACGAGAAAAAGCGGATCGCCTCCGTCAAATGCCTGACCCGCGACGGCTGGCATTATCCGGGCGTCGATCTCGATCTGTTTCGAAAACTGAAGCGTAAGAAGGCGGTTTCTTCGTCGGGAGGCGGCCCTTACCGCATCACCCGGCGCGGGCTCGCACTCGTCCGCTCCGAACTCGACAACAGGTAAACCACGGCTCCGCCGGTCGGTTCTCAGGCCGGCGGTTCGCCTCGCCGCTCAGGCGGTGGCGATATAGGCCCTGATCTCGTCGGCCTCGCGCTCGACATCCTCGATGCGGCGCTTGACCACGTCGCCGATGGACACGATGCCATCGAGCATGCCGTCCTTCTCCACCGGCAGATGGCGGAAGCGGCCTCGGGTCATGATCTCCATCACCTCGTTGACGGTGTGGTTCTCGTTGCAGATCTTCACCTTCGGCGTCATTGCCGAGCGCACGGCGATATCCAGCGCGGCTCCACCTTCGCGGGCGACAACCCGGACGATGTCGCGCTCTGACAGGATGCCGACGATCTTGCGATCGCCATTGGTGATGACCAGCGCACCGATCTTGTGCTCTGCCAGGATGCGGATGGCTTCGCTAAGCTTTTCGTTCGGCCCGAGCGTCAACACGTCATGGCCTTTTCTCTCGAGAATTGCCTTCACCGTCATGGCGTCCTCCTCTGCTTTGCCTGCCGGTTCCTGCCCTGACCGGCCTTCACGTAAGAGTGAACATCGTGCGCCGTGATCGGTTGCATTTCAAGTGCGGTGGTCGGTCGTCTCCCATTCAGGCGCCTGCCATCGCCTGTCGAACCAACGCAAGCCGAAGAAGCCCGCGAAAAAGCCGCCAATATGGGCCTCCCAGGCGATCTGACCATCTACCCCTGGGGCAAACCCGAGCAGGCCGGTGGCGAGATTGATGACCATCCACATGGCGAGGAAGATCACGACACCGCGCAAGCGCAATACGAATGCGATCGGCAGCACAGGGCCGGCGAAGGCGGCCTTGCCGGCCGAACGGTCGGTGCGGAAGCCGAAACGCGCCGCAGCCCCCATCATGCCTGATATCGCACCGGAAGCCCCGACCAGCGGCGCCTCACCATAAGGATGGATCGCCCAGAAAAGCGCGACCGAAGCCAACCCGGTTGCGGCAAAAAACAGCGCGAACCACAGCGTTCCCAGGCGGTTTGCCAATGGTGAACCAAACGCGGCGAGCCACACCATGTTGATGGCCAGATGCGCGAAACCGCCGTGCAGGAAAGCATAGGTGAACGGCCGCGAAAACAGGAACCAGTCGAAGCCGTATTGCCCGGTGTAGAGAACGGGGATGAAGGCCCCGTCATACAGCAATGTCATCTGCTGGGATTCGCTCAACACATATTGCTGCAACAGGTAGACGACGACGCAGATGCCGATCACCGCCAACACGACGGGTGGCAGGTTGAACACCGGCTCGCGCCGTCGTCGCTGCGCGTCGTCCATCTGTTCCGTGTCCGAAGGGTTTACCGGTTCGTTCATGCGCATCTGGTCCAGGAATTCCTGCGCGTCCTTTAGAGCAAGGATGTCCGGGTTGGAACAATTCTGTTTTCTCAACAGCGAACGCCCGGCACCGCATCGTCTTCATTTGCTACGAAACCGAAAGGAAGCGAAGTGGAAATGCTCCGGGATTTGAAAAACTCGCAATGAGCGTTCTCGGAAGCGATGGGCCTCCTCCCTAGAATGCGGCCAATTTCAAAGGGGTCTCCACATGATCAAGCATATTCTTTCGCTGGCGGCAGCCGCCGGCATAGCCGGTCTCGCCACCGCTGCTTCGGCGCAGGGCATATCCGGCGCGCCGGCACCCTTCGATAAGGGCGGCGTCAAGATCGCCGTCGTCAGCTTCCTCGGCTCCGGTGACTGGCTCCAGGCATTCGAGGCCGGCGTGAAGCGCCAGGCCGATGCGCTCGGCATCGAGGCCAACATCTCGCAGGCGCGCAACGACATCAACACCGAGCGGCAGTTGATCCAGCAGGCGATCAATCTCGGCGTGCAAGGCATCATCATCAACAACGGCCAGCCCGAAGCCATCAAGGACGTCGCACAGGCAGCGCTTGACGCCGGCATTCCAGTGGTGGCCTACGACACCAACCTCGACAACCCCAAGATCCCGCAGGTCGAGCAGTCCGATGCCGACATGGCGCGCCTCGTGCTCGACCAGGCGGTCAAGGACCAAGGCGAGAAATTCGACGGCGGCGTCCTCTATGTCGCCGGCTTCGCACCGCTCGACCGTCGTTATGCGGTGTGGAAGGATTTCGGCAAGAAGTACCCAGGCATCAAGGAAGTCGCCACCTGGGGCGTGGTCAACGACACCGTTGCCGCTTCGGTCGCCGACCAGACCAAGGCCGTGCTCACCGCCAACCCGACGCTTTCGGTCGTCTTCGCCCCATGGGACGAGTTCGCCCGTGGCGTGAAGCTCGCCATCGACGAGCTTGGCGTGGCAGACAAGGTGAAGATCTACGGTGTCGATATCTCGACCTCGGACATCCAGGCCATCCTCGAGCCGAACAGCCCGTGGGTGGCGACGGCGGCAACCAACCCGGCCGTCGTCGGCGAGGCTTCGGTGCGCGCGCTGGCCCAGCTGATCGCCGGACAGAATCCCGGCCATTCGGTGCTGATCCAGCCGACGCTCGTCACCAGAAAGGACCTCGTCGACAACAACATCAAGACGATCGAAGATCTGCAGGCAAAATTCCCGGCCTTCAAGGACAGCGATGCCGCAAAGGCACCGTGGATCCCGGCGACGAATTGAGCTTCTGCGCCTTCACAAAATCAGCGATCCAAACAATCATCCCCGGCCTGCTGGGGGATGATTGCGCCTGCCTCCGCCACACCACCCGCTGCGACAGGCAAAGTGCGCCGGACCGACCTTTTGAAAGACAATTATGGTTTCTGTCCCCACCCCCGACTATTCCAGGAACATGCGCCTGATCGGTCATTCCGACCAAGGCGGGCGGCCGGACGGATTGCAGGTGATGGTGCATCGCGGCTTCGCCTATGTCGCGCATCCCTGGTCACAAGGCTTTTCCATCATCGATGTACGGGATCCCAAGAATCCGGGCGGGACGGTGTTCGTGCCCGCGCCGCCGAATACCTGGACGATCCATCTGCAGACGCATGAGGATCTGCTGTTGGTCGTCCATGCACGCGATCTGTTCGCCGACGCCGCTTTCGCGTTCGACGAGAAGGTCTACTACACCCAGTCGATCGGCGAGACGATCGGCACCGCGTCCGGTTCGGGCGCGGCGCGGACCTGGTCGGCCGGCATGGCCGTCTATGACATCTCGAAGCCGACGCAGCCTCGCCAGATCGGCTTCTTCCCGGTCGACGGCATCGGCATCCACCGCATCTGGTACGTCGGCGGGCGCTACGCCTACGTATCGGCGCTTCTCGACGGCTACAGCGACTACATCCTGCTGACGGTCGACCTTCAGGACCCGGCACGGCCAGTCGAGGCCGGTCGCTGGTGGATTCCAGGAATGCATCTTGCCGGCGGCGAGACACCCGGCTGGCCCGACGGCCGCCGCTATGCGTTGCATCATGCGGTCGTCGAGGGTGATACCGCCTATGCCTGCTGGCGCGACGGCGGGTTGACCGTCCTCGATGTCGCCGACCCTGCCCTGCCGAGGCTGATCAGCCACAGGAACTGGTCGCCGCCCTATGGTGGCGGCACCCATTCGGCGCTGCCGCTGCTCAAACGCGGCTTGCTCGTTGTCGCCGACGAGGCCGTGCTCGACCATGAGGAGGATGGGCGCAAGCTCACCTGGATCTTCGACATACGCGATCCGGCGAACCCGATTTCGATCTCGACCCTGCCGACCCCGGACGAGACCGATTACACCGCCAAGGGCGGACATTTCGGTCCGCACAATCTGCACGAGAACCGGCCGGGCAGCTTTGTGTCAGACACCCTGATCTTTGCAACCTACCAGAATGCCGGCGTGCGCGTTTTCGACATCTCCGATCCCTATCGCCCAAAGGAGACCGGGGCGCTGGTGCCGCCGGCTCCCAGCCGCATGGTCGACAAACGTCCGAATCGGCCGCAAGTGATCCAGTCGACCGACGTATTCGTCGACGCCAACGGCATCGTCTATTCGCCGGATTACAATGCCGGACTGGCGATCATGGAATATGGCGGCTGACAATTACGACCGTGCCCCGTTGGCTTGCTTGCCTTTCCCAGTTCCCGCTCAACCTGTAACCGGCTGAACCAATTGTCCCTCACCGCCGCCCCCATTGCCGTCGCTGTCGCCGGGATCGAAAAATCCTTTGGCCCGACGCGCGCGCTCGCTGGAGCCGATCTTACCGTGGCAGCCGGGGAGGTCGTGGGGCTGATGGGCGCCAATGGCGCCGGCAAATCGACTCTGGTGAAAATCCTTTCAGGCTCGCATGTACCCGACGCCGGAACGATCACCCTGGGCGGCGGGATCGTCGCCCTCGCCTCGCCCAGCGCCGCCAAGGCCGCCGGCATCGCGACCGTCCATCAGGCGACGGATCAGGCGGGGGCTGCCGGACTGACGGTCGCGGAGAATCTTCTGCTCGATGAACTTTGCCAGCCGGGCGAGCGCTTCTTCGTCTCGGCCCGGTCGATCCGCAGGCGTGCGCGCGCCATCGCGGCGCTGATCGATCTCGACCTGCCGCTCGACCGCGACTTCATCGACCTGCGGCCGGCGGAGCGGCAATTGATCGCCATCGCCCGCGCCGTCGCGGCCAAGGCCTCCGTTCTAATCCTCGACGAGCCGACATCCAGCCTCTCGGCCACGGAAGCGGACCGGCTTTTCGCCATCATCCGGCGGCTGCGCGCGGGCGGCATGGCAATCCTCTACATCTCGCACAGGCTGGGCGACCTTGCCGCCATCGCCGACCGCGCCGTGGTCATGCGCGGCGGTCGCATCGTCGGCGCCTTTGCCAAACCGATCGATTTCCCGGCCGCCGTTGCGGCCATGATCGGGCGGACGCTGGAAGCCGCCACCCATGACGGCAAGATTTCGGCGGCCCCAATCATCGCCTCCATCAAGGGTGCGCAACTGATTCCCGGTGCGAGGCCTTTCGATCTCGATCTGCGCTCCGGCGAGGTCGTCGCGCTGACCGGCACGCTTGGCTCTGGCAAGAGCCGGCTGTTGCGCGCGCTTTTTGGTCTGGAAACGCTGGCGCAAGGCAGCTTCGTGCTCGATGGAAAACCATGGCTTTCCAACGGGCCGGCGCGATCGATCGAAAACGGCGTCTTCATGGTCGCCGAGGACCGCTGGGCATCGTCGCTGCTGCCGCCCGAGGTCCCCGGCGCCTCGATTGCCGGTACTATCGCCCTGCCGCATCTGCGGCGCTGGTTTCCGGACGGCCTGCTGCGGGTCGCGCGCGAGCGCAAGGTTGCCGCCGAGGCGATCGCCCGGCTCGGCATCAAGGCGCGCGGCCCCGATGACACGCTCGACGAGCTTTCCGGCGGCAACCAGCAGAAGGTCGTGCTCGCCCGCTGGCAGGCGGCACCTTGCCGGCTGCTGCTGCTCGACGAGCCCTTCCAGGGTGTCGACGTCGGGGCGCGTGCCGACCTGATCGCCGCAATCCGCAACAGCCAAAGCGGTTCCGCCACGCTGATCGCGACCAGCGACACCGAAGAGGCGCTGGAGGTTGCCGACCGCATCCTCGTCATGCGCGATCACTCCCTTCACGAGGCCGGCGACGGCCATGGCCCGCTGACCGACCAGATCGGCAAGGTCGAGAGCGAAAAGGCCGGAGAGCATCGATGACGAACCCGACGACGGTCCAGCAGGCCGCCCCGCGCACATCGCTTTTCCGCGAAACGCGCCGTTACGCGCTGTTCGTGCTGCTGGCACTGATGGTGATCGGCTTCTGGTACGCGCAGCCCGCCTTCATCCGCTCGGCCAACCTGTTCTCCATCCTGCAGGCGGTTTCGGTTGTGGCGATCCTCGGCGTCGGGGTCTCGATCACGATGTCGGCCGACGGCTTCGATCTCTCGGTGGGCAGCATCGCCGCCTCGTCGGTGATGGCGGCAAGCTATGCCATGGTCGTATGGCAGCTGGATGCGGCCCAGACCATGGGTCTGGTCTTGCTGATGGGCGCCTTCATAGGCCTCCTGAACGGACTGCTGATTGTCCGCATCGGCGTCCCCGATCTTCTCGCCACGCTGGCGACAATGTTCCTGCTCGCCGGCCTGCAGCTGATCCCGACCGGCGGCCGCTCCATCACCGCCGGCATGGTGCTGCCCGACGGCTCGTCCGTTCCCGGTGCTTACGATCCGGCTTTCCTGATCCTCGGCCGGTCACGGCTCTTCGACACCGTACCCCTGTCTGTCGTGGTCATGGCGGTGGTCGCCATCCTCGCCTGGTTCCTGATGGAGCGTACGCGCTGGGGACGCGTCTTCTATGCGATCGGCGGCAACGAAACGGCCGCGCATCTATCCGGCGCGCCGACCAAGGCATATCGACTCTGGGCCTATATCCTGTCCGGCACGCTTGCTTCGTTGGGAGGGCTGATCGTCGCTTCGCGTGTCGGCCGCGGCGACGTCTCGGCCGGCAACTCGCTCCTGCTCGATGCGGTGGCGGCCTCGCTGATCGGCTATGCCGTGCTCGACAAGCGTCGCCCGCATGTGATCGGCACGGTGGCCGGCGCAATTTTCGTCGGCGTCCTCCTGAACGGCCTCACCATGCTGAACGCGCCCTACTACACGCAGGACTTCGTCAAGGGTGTCGTGTTGGTTGGCGCTCTGGCGCTGACCTTCGGCCTGGGGAAGAAGCGATAGTTCACACCAGCCGACCACGGAACGCAGATTTTTCGTCGCATAGCGATCGGACGATGCCGCCTTAGCGACCGCCGGGATGGTTGCCTGCACTTGTCGGCAGGTAGAAATACACGCCCGCCGTTAACCCCGAATCGCCTAGCGCGAATCAAAAAAGAAGCCGTTCAAGGTTTCCCCTGAACGGCTGGTCGAGCCCCCTGCTCCCCTAAAACTCTGACTGAAGTGCTGCCGATCGTCGCGAAACGACCGCTTCTGGAGTGGTTTTTGTGTGCCACGGGGCTCGCTTCGACGCAACGTAAACCACTTGTTAACCTTAACGGCCCCGACCCGTGAACAAGTGTTAACGACGCTGGCACGCTTCCTGCTCCGCAACGCATGTAGGTCATCGGAGGGCGCCCTTCTGTTCACCGATGGGACATCAGACGACAGATTGCGCGGAGCAGCATAGCATGAACCAGAATGGATCGATCACGCTGTTCCAATATTGGAACCGCCTGCGTGATGGACGCCCTGCCCCGAAGCGTTCGGAGGTCGAACCGGCCGACATCAAGTCGCTGCTGGCCGACACCTTTATCCTGGAGCGGGACACGCGCGGGCAAGCCGTATTCCGGCTCGCCGGCACCAGGCTTTGCGCCTGCTACGGCCGAGAACTCAAGGGGTTTTCCTTTCCGTCGCTGTGGCGCGAGAAGGATCAACGGCTGGTCTCGCGGCTGATCCACGGCGTCTTCGAGCAGAAGTCGGTCGTGCTCATCAGCTATGAGGGCTTCAGCCGCAACGGGCGCTCCAACAAGTTCGAACTGCTTGCCCTGCCGCTTGACGGCGGCGTCGAAAATCCACGCTGCCTGGGCGTCATCAGCGCCGTGGAGAAGCCCTTCTGGCTGGGCGCCGACCCGATCACCGATGCGTTGATCGATTCGATCCGCGTCATCGATCCGGAGAAGGAGCTCCTCAACAACCGTCCGGCCATCGATGTTCCCTCGCTCGCTCCCGATGAACTTGGAGCACCCGAGACGATCTCGGCGCTCGGCCGGGCGCGCCGCATCCGCCATCTCGTCGTCTTCGATGGCGGGCGCGAGGAATAGTCCGTTTACGGCCTGATGCACGTCGCCCAAAACTGCGCGGCTGTTTTGGCACCACGGCCTGCAAAAAGGAAACCTTGGAGCGCCCGCTTTTTCCCTTTGTTAACCCGCTTTGTTGTACTTCTCTGATGAAGTTCCTCGCATCGGCGCGCGGGATGCCAAACGGGGTGTAGGCAGTCATGAGGTCAGCGGCGGTCGACTATGCGCCGTCCCAAGCTGAAAGGCGTAACTTTCAGCGCGTCCGGGTCAAAATCTACGGACGCTTCATGCTGGAAGACCGCACCGAACACCCCTGCCAGGTCGTCGACATGTCACCGGGCAACGTCGCGTTTCGCACCGACCGCATCGGCATGCCCGGCGAAAAAATCATTGCCTACATCGATCATATCGGCCGCATCGAAGGTGTCGTCACGCGCACCTTGCAGGACGGTTTCGCGATGACCGTCATCGCGTCGGATCGCAAGAAGGACAAGCTGGCCGCGCAATTGACCTGGCTCGCCAACAAGCATGAACTCGACCTGCCGGAAGATCGCCGCCACGAGCGCGTCGCGCCGCGCAATCCGACCAGCGTGCTGCAGCTCACCGACGGTCGCCAGTACCAGTGCCGTATCATCGACCTTTCGCTCTCCGGCGCCGCGGTCGAGATCGACGTCAAGCCGGCGATCGGCATCCAGGTTATGCTTGGCACCATGCGCGGGCAGGTCGTGCGTCATTTCGAGGACGGCGTCGCCATCGAATTCGCTGTGATCCAGCGCCCCGAAACGCTCGATTCCGAATTCAACACGCCACGCACCTGAGCAGGCCCGACAGCGACACTCCAGGAAACCGGCCCTTGTGGCCGGTTTTTTGTTTTCGACGCCATGACCGGCATGCTTAGGCCACTTTAGGCGGGGCTTGGAGCCCTCCGCGCGCCGAGATGGCGCCTCAAGATCCAAACGAATTAATACTCAAATGATTCAAATTTTACGTTTATTCTACTGGCGTTTTACTCAATATCTACTTCGCGCTTTTGCGTCAAATAAATCCACATGTGGCAATGTCTCCTTCGAACGGGGAGACTACAACAATGAAGAAAACGAGGGGCAAGCTGTTGCTGGTGGCAATGGCGATGCAGCTTTCCGCTTGGGGATCAGCATATGCCGCGGGACCGGCCTATATGCACACCGGCGGACGCACCACCCAGCCTGTTGGTCATTATGAGTTCTGCCAGCGCAGTCCTGGCGAATGCAGCGAACGGACCCCGAAGGGTGCGCCGATCGAACTGACCCGCAAACTGTGGGCGACGATCGTCAACGTCAACAATTCGGTCAACACCCGCATCAAGCCGCGCACCGACATGGAAAACTACGGTGTCGAGGAATATTGGGCCTATCCGGCCAATGGCTATGGCGATTGCGAGGATTACGCGCTGGAAAAGCGCCGCGAGTTGATGGATGCGGGCATGCCGGCCGGCAATTTGCTGATGACGGTGGCGCGCCAGCCGAATGGCGACGGCCACGCGGTGCTGACAGTGCGCACCAGCCTCGGAGAATTCATCCTCGACAATCTCGAGACCAAGGTCCTGTCCTGGACGGACACCGACTACACCTATCTCAAGCGCCAGTCGGACCAGAATTCCGGCGTTTGGGTGACGATCAATGACGGCCGCTCCGACGCGGTCGCCAGCGTCCGCTAGAACAGAGCTCAAGCGCGCCGCGTGAATGCGAGGCGCTTCAGGAGAAACCCGGTCGAGTCCCCACCCTCCCCGTCCCCAACGACCGGGTGAAAGGAGCCGGCCCCGTCCCCGGGCCGGCTCCGCCATTTCTGGCGGTCCATTGAAATCTTGACAATGTCACGATTTCTATTCCTTAGATTCCTGTTTGCAGCCCACCTCTGCTACAACAGCAAGTAGCGCGAACCGTGGTTTGGCAATGGTTTCGCCGGCTAGAGTTCGAATCTTGAGAGGGCGCCAGCCGCAGGAAGTGTCGCATGCCTCCCGAGCCCCGATCACCTCGCCTTGCGGTTCTTATCGACGCCGACAACGCTTCCGCCAAGATTGCCGACAGCCTGATCGCGGAGATCGCGAAGATCGGTGAAGCCAGCGTCCGCCGCATCTACGGTGACTTTTCAAACGTCCGGTCGAAGGGATGGACTGACGTCTTGTCAAAGCATGCGATCATTCCGCAGCAGCAGTTCGCCTATACCACCGGGAAGAACGCCTCAGATATCACGCTGGTGATCGATGCCATGGATCTCCTCCATAGCGGTCGCTTCGATGGTTTCTGCCTGGTTTCTTCCGATAGTGATTTCACCCGGCTTGCCGCCCGCATTCGCGAACAGGGTGTCGATGTATTCGGGTTCGGCGAGCAGAAGACACCAGAGAGTTTTCGGCAGGCATGCCGCCGTTTCATCTACACCGAAAATCTTCTACGTGGCGTGGCCAACATTCAAGATACCGCGCCTGCAGCCAAGCCGCTTCAATCGTCCAGCGCTGCGATGCCCATACTCAAGAAAGTCATTGGTCAGATGGACAGTGAGGATGGTTGGGTATTGCTCGGCACATTTGGAAAGCAGCTGTCAAACCTGTTTTCAGATTTTGACCCTCGCACCTACGGCTTCAGCAAACTGAGCGATCTGGTGAGGAGTACGGATGCATTTGAAATCGAAACCCCTAAGGGTGGAGGCATGCGAATACGGACCAAGCCTACGGCAGGGAAGAAAGCAAAAAACAAAGCCGCGTAGCGGTGGCCAGGGGACCACATATCCCAACGAGCGCATCAGAACGTCGCGACCACCTTTCCGCCGGCAGCAGATCGAGGCACTATAGGCCGTCAGTTTCGCCTTCTGGATCACGGCGATGTTGGAAATCCCGGAAGATCGGTGCGAACGTCATCGTCTGTTCAAGGCGATCGACGATGCCTTCAAGGCCGGCGATTTCGAAGGCCTCGGCGTAGCCCTGGGCGGCTCGCCCCGCTGGTTCGATGAGCGCATGCCGTTTGAACTCGGCCTCGGGCATCCGCTGGAATATGCGATCTATTGGAGCCCCGTCGGTTTCATCTCGACCTTGCTGGATGTTGGCTCGGATCCGAACTATCAGGATCACGGCGGGTTTCCGTCCGTCATTGCGGCGCTGTCCACCGACCGGGCCGACAGGCTGGACATCGTGCGGGTATTGATCGACGGCGGCGCCGACCCGAACATGCGGGGTGTGAACGATTGGACGCCGCTTCACTATTCGGTGGCAATCCGCAGTGCCGATGCGATCCGCCTGCTTTTGGTGGCGGGCGCCGACCCGGCACTCGAAACCCGCATCGATAACTACAGGACGGCCGTGGAAGAGGCCGAGATTGCCGGCTTTGAAGCCGGTGCTTCATTGCTGCGCGATGCGATGGCCGGGCGCAGCTCCAACGAACAGTGAGTTGGGGCGCGACGAACCCTCGCCGACAGGTGGCCAAACCGGCCTCAGACCTTCTTCAACCCAACCTTGAAGCGCTTGCCGTTGGCGACATAGTGCGCCGCCGAGCCGCGCAACCTTGCCACGGCCGCGTCGTCCAGCACCCTGATCGCCTTGGCAGGCGAGCCGACGATCAGCGAATTGTCCGGGAATTCCTTGCCTTCTGTGACCAGCGCGCCGGCGCCGACCAGCGAATTCCTGCCGATTTTCGCGCCGTTCAGCACGATGGCGCCCATGCCGATCAGGCTGTTGTCGCCGATCGTGCAGCCATGCAGCAAGGCGCGGTGGCCGATCGTGCAGCCCTCCCCGATCGTCAGCGGGAAGCCGGGATCGGTGTGCATCACCGTATGTTCCTGCACATTGGTGTCGGCACCGATGACGATAGGCTCGTTGTCGCCGCGGATGACGGCGCCGAACCAGAAGCCGGCATTGCGTCCGACCCTGACGTCGCCGATCAGCGTCGCATCGGGCGCGATCCAGTTCGAGTCAGCATCGGCGAAGCTGGGCTCTGCTCCATCGATCGCATAAAGCGGCATTTCTGGTCTCCGAATCGTCTCAGCCTGGCAGCTCGGACCCTAGGAGACGGACCGTCCATGAGGCAATGGCAAGCACGACGACGCCCAGCGCCAAGGTCCACGCAATTGCCGTGCAGCCGCAGGACATCAGCGCCAACGTTGAAATGCGGCGCTGACGCCGAGCATCGATGGCATCGTTCACCAGCATGAAGGGTCCGGCACAGGCCGTGGCGAGCAACGAGCGCAAGACATGTGACGGCGACACATAGGGTTCGGTGAAGGCGACCTTGCGGCCCGACACCAGTTCCATGGCCGATCCGGCCAGCCCGCAGGCCGTCAACCCGACGGCAAAAGCAAAGAGTGTGAGTTCCAGCGGTCCCATCTTAACTTTCCATTTACCATGAAATTGCACAGTCGTTCCATGCAGGCTGCAAGAGCCGTGCCGTGCGATGTGTGCCGCCCAGGGACACTGGAGGCGGACGGGCGGCCCGAGATTCGAGGACTGAGATGAAGCAGGCAGCGCTCGCCAACGAACTTACCGTGGTCGATTCCACGCTGATGAAGCGGGTGCTCTACGGGTTCGCGGTGCTCGCCCTGTTGTCGGTGGCGATCAGCCTTGGCGGCAAATGGTTCGGCCACTCGATCGCCATGGCCGGATACACCGACGACGCAACGGTCCACCAGGTGGTGATCGGCAACAATGTCATCGCTGTCCCGGCCAACGCCATCCGTTTCGCCCAGGCCCGGCGCGACGGCATCGCCTCGCGGCTCGACCTCTATCTGCGCTATCCCCAGATGGACGGCTACAGCGAGCCGGCGCGCAACGATTTCAACCACACGGGCACAGTCAAGAACATCGTCTTCCTGTCCTTCGAACAGCAGATGATGTCGCGTGACATGAGTGGCCGCTTCGCGCCGATCTACAGCGCGTTGATCACCCGACCCGGCATTGCCGGGCCTAGCGGCACGATGATCTATGGTTTCAACGAGAAATCAGGCTATCTGAACGAGGTTCTGGTTGTCGGCAATCGCCCCGGAAGGGAGCCGTTCGTGGCCCGTTGCCTGAGCGGGCCGAGTGCCGAGCAATCGCTGGCGCCTTGCGAGCGCGACATTCAGGTCGGCGACGAACTCAGCCTCACCTATCGCTTCCCAAGGGAGTTTTTGGGCGACTGGCAGGCGCTCGACGCGGCAATCGCCACTGAAGCCGGGCGCGTTCTGAAGGCGGGAGGCTAAAAACGCTTCAAGGGAACCGGCTGGCCGGCCGCATGAGCCGACCGACCGCAAGATTTGCTGGCTCAGGCCAGATCGATGTCGAGAATTGCCATCGAAAAATTGTAGTCGCCGTCGTCCTCGTCCTTGAAGACGATGCCGAGGAATTCGTCGCCGACATAGACCTCGGCCGAATCGTCCTTGCGCGGCCGCGCCTTGACCTCGAGCTTGGGGTTTTGGAAGACGCGCTTGAAATAGGCGTCCAGCTTTCTGATTTCGTCCGGCTTCAACAGTCTTCTCCGATCATCGGGCTTGCTCGTTCGAACGCGCTTCTGGCACGTCGACAATGGCCATGTAAAGGCAAGCGGCCTGATTAAGGTCTGTTGATATTCACGTGAGGCCGGCCTGCAAATGGCGGTTTCCTGCGCTTCCGGTGCTCACGTACCCAAACGTACGCTCCGCTCCGGTTCTCGGAACCCACCATTTTCGGCTCGGCCTGACCTGAATCTCAACAGACCTTGGGCGAGAAACAATCGCCCATGTCTGCCCACGGCCGCAGGCAACGGACATATGACAATCAGATGTCGAAGCTGACGACCTGATCCATTGTCTGCGACGGTAGAAGCTGGTCCATCTGGCGCGACGGCTGATCGCAGCCGGTCTCGCCGACGACGCGGGCCGGCACGCCGGCAACCGTCTTGTTGTGCGGCACCGGCGACAGCACCACCGAGCCGGCCGCGATCTTCGAGCAATGGCCGATTTCGATGTTGCCGAGAATCTTGGCGCCGGCGCCAATCAGCACGCCATAGCGGATCTTGGGGTGACGGTCGCCGCCGGCTTTGCCGGTACCGCCCAATGTCACACCATGCAGGATCGACACGTCGTCCTCGATGACCGCCGTCTCGCCGACCACGAGGCCGGTGGCGTGGTCGATGAAGATGCCCTTGCCGATGCGGGCGGCCGGGTTGATGTCGGTCTGGAAGACAGAGGACGAGCGGCTCTGCAGGTAGAGCGCGAAATCCTTGCGCCCCTGGTTCCACAGCCAATGCGCCAGCCGATGGGTCTGGATGGCGTGGAAACCCTTGAAATAGAGCACAGGCATGATGAAGCGGTCGCAAGCCGGATCGCGATCGTAATAGGCCTGGATGTCGACACGCACCGTCGTCGGCCACTCCTTGTCGTCGGCCAGCATGGACTTGAAGGTCTGGCGGATGAGATCGGAGCCGATGTCCTGGTGCGCCAGCCGCTCGGCCAGCCGATGAATGACCGCCTCCTCCAGGCTGTCCTGGTTGAGGATGGTCGAATAAAGGAATGCAGCGAGCAGCGGATCGCGGTTGACAGCCTCCATGGCCTCGTCGCGGATCGAACGCCAGATCGGATCGACCGGCTTCAATGCGCTGTGTCGGGAAATGCTGATGCTGTTCATCGCCGTCTGGTCCTGCGTCCTGCCTGGCTTGCCTGTTGTGCTTGCCTGTTGCCTGGCCGCACATATAAGCCAGATCATAGCACGATTGAACTCAATTTTCCTTAGTGCTTTGTCAAATGGATTTGGTTCGCGGGAATTCAAGCAGCCATGGAAAACGAGCCCTTGATCGACGACGCGCTGAAAAGCGAGCTTTCGGCTCTCTACCGGGCGCCAGGCCGCCACTATCACAACCTTTCCCATATCAAGGCAATGCTGGCGGTCGCTGGCGACTATCGAAGGTTGCTCGGCGACCCCGAGGCGATCGAAGCGGCGATCTGGTTCCACGATGCCATCTACGACAGTAAGGCCAAGGACAATGAGGCGCAAAGTGCGGCCCTTGCCGAGAAAGAGCTGGCGGGCCGCGCGGATTCTTCACGTCTCGACCGCATCTCGGCAATGATCGTCGCCACCGCCACGCATCAGGTGCCGCCGTTCGACGACGCGGCGGCCATACGGGACGCAAGTCTTTTTCTGGATATGGACCTGTCGATCCTGGGAGCCACGCCGGACGCCTTCGACGCCTATGAGCGCGCCGTGCGGCGCGAGTATCACTGGGTGGAGGAGCCGATGTGGCGAGCCGGACGCAGTGCGGTCTTGAAGAATTTCCTCGCCCGCCCACACATTTTCCACACCGAGGAATTCCGGCAACGCTTTGAACGGCAGGCCCGGGAAAACATGGCGCGGTCGCTGGCGGCTCTCACCACAGGCTGAGGGCAGTCACGTCCCGCGTCCCTCGCCGTCCGCTCAGAGCGGATTCTCGGCATAGAACTCCAGCACGCGCTGCTTGAAGGTCTTGTCCCCGACGGCCAGCATATGATCCCGGCCCTCGATGTGAAAGGCGCTGGCGTTCGGCATCAACGCTGCAAGCTCATCGGGCGAGCCGCCAATGTCGTCGGTGGTTCCGACGGCGACCAGCGTCGGCTGGGCCATGCGGGCGATATCCTGCTCGCTCAGCAATTCGCGCGATTTGGCGATGCAAGCGGCCAAGGCCCGGCGATCGCTGCGGGTCTGGTCGGCGAAGGCGCGAAACGACCGGCCGCGCGGATGGGTAGTCGCGGCTGGATCTTCGGCAAGCAGGGCGGCGGCGATCGGATCCCAATCGCCGACACCGTCGACCATGCCGATGCCGAGACCGCCGAAGACCAGCGTCGCCACCTTGTCCGGATCGGACAGCGCCATGAACGCCGCGATGCGGGCGCCCATCGAATAACCCATGACATGGGCGCGCTCGATGCCGAGATGGCCGAGCAAGGCAGCGGCATCGGAAGCCATCTTGACCGGCGTGTAGTCGGCCTCCTCATAGCTCTTCGACGACGAGCCGTGGCCGCGATTGTCGAAGGCGATGGCGCGGTAACCGGCATCGTTCAGCGTCTTGAACCAGCCGGGCGATACCCAGTTGACATAATGGCTCGAGGCGAAGCCATGGATCATCAGCACCGGATCGCCCTCGCCCGATGCCGGCTGGCGGTCGAGGAAGGCAAGCTCGAAGCCGTCATGGGTGAAAGACTGCATCTGCGATCCCGCCTGTGTGCTCAACCGCCACCGCCATTTGGCGCATCGCCATTGTCGGCTGGTGGCATGCCGGGGCCGGATACCGTGCCCACGGCCGGATGGCGCAAAAGGTCGCCATACTCGATGCCGTTCCTGGCGGCAGTGCCGGCCTTGAGCTCGAGCACGAAGCGCACCGGTACGCCGGGCGAAATGACGGCGTCCGATTGCGGCTCGCCGTGCTTGACCGCCCGGATCTTGCCATCCTGGCCGACGAAAATCAGATCAAGCGACATTGGCGTGTTGTGCATCCAGAAGCCAACCTGCTGCTGAACCTCGAAGACGAACAGCATGCCGTGGTTGTCCGCCATGTCCTGGCGATACATCAAACCGGCTTCGCGCTCCGCGGCGGTGTCGGCGACTTCGATGGAAAAAGAGCGATCACCGCCTTTCGTCACCACGACCAATGGCGCCGGATCGGCCGGAAGGATCATCGCCCGGCTGTCCGCAGAGGTCGGCTTTTCGGAATAGAAGTAACCACCGGCGGCGGCGATGAAGGCAATCGCGCACATCGCGCCCGCGGTCAGCCAGTTCCTGTAAGCCATTCGAGATCCTCGGCCGGAAACGCCTTAATGCGAGACCGGCAAGGTCCCCATATCGGGGTGAATTTCGGCGGCCATAAGGCCTTTGTCGCCGCGCCCGAAACGAACCAGCACGACCTGCCCCGGCCGAAGCTCGGTGATACCGTAACGGCGCAAGGTCTCCATATGGACGAAGATGTCCTCGGTACCCTCGCCGCGGGTGAGAAAACCAAACCCTTTGGTGCGGTTGAACCATTTCACCAAGGCGCGTTCGAGACCGCTCTCCGGCGTCACCGCGACATGGGTGCGCTGCTCCTGCATCTCGGCCGGATGGACCGCGGTGGTGAGGTCCATGGAGAGCACCCGGAAGGCCTGCAATCCGCGGTCGCCATGTTTGACAAGGCAGACCACGCGCGCGCCCTCCAGGGCCGTCTGAAAGCCGTCCCTTCGAAGACATGTCACATGGAGGAGGATGTCGCCCGAAATGCCGTCATCCGGGAGGATGAAACCATAGCCCTTGGCCACATCGAACCACTTGATGGCGCCGGCAATTTCTCGCAGGTCGGCGGCGTCGCCGCCTTCGTCACGCTGCGGGGCGTCGCCAAGGGGTCCGTCCCGCCCCATGAAAGAGGCCTTTTCCCCCATAAGAATGCCCCCTCTTTTCAAGAACACCGCAACTGATTCTTGCCAACAGATTAACACTGCGGCTTCCGGTCTGTGCAAGACCTGCCGTGCCTTTTTTCACGGTTCATTTGGGCAATACCGGATTTGTTCTTTGCCGGCATTGCGCACCGCCGCACGATTGCCCTTTGACAGGGCCGACCCTATGTTGCGCCGCAACGCAATTTATCGAGGAAATCACATGCGCTATCTGCACACCATGATCCGCGTCACCGACGTCGATGCCTCGCTCGACTTCTACTGCAACAAGCTCGGCCTCAAGGAAGTGCGCCGCTACGAAAACGAGCAGGGCCGCTTCACGCTGATCTTCCTCGCAGCCTCGGAAGACGAGCAAAGCGGCATCGCCGACAAGGCACCGCTGGTCGAACTGACCTACAATTGGGATCCCGAAGACTACAAGGGCGGGCGCAATTTCGGCCACCTCGCCTATGAGGTCGACGATATCTACGCCACCTGCCAGCACCTGATGGACAATGGCGTCATCATCAACCGGCCGCCGCGCGACGGCAACATGGCCTTCGTCAAGTCGCCGGACGGCATCTCGATCGAGCTTCTGCAGAAAGGCCCGGCCAAGGCCAAGGCGGAGCCCTGGGCTTCGATGGCGAACACCGGAAGCTGGTAGCCGATCACGCTGTCTTGAGCGGACAATACCAGGCTGATGAGCCCGGTACCGTTTGGTTTTTCAGGGGCGGCGCCTATCTGTCCGGCTGAGGCGCCAGGCTTGGGCCGGTGCCCCGGCCACACAACAGGCGCTTGCCCAGGAGAATCCATGCCGACCAGCCATGCCGACGTCGCCACCGAACATGCCAGCCGCTACCTGCAGCAGCTGTGCAAGCACTGGGCGCATAAATTCCCGGTCGAGTTCGATCCCACCCACGGCACCATCGATCTCTCAATGGGCCGTACCGTCATGGATGCCGATGCGGCGACACTGCATATCACGGTGTCGACCGACGAAGCAGGATCGATCGAGCGCCTGGAAAGCGTTGTCGCCGATCACATCAAGCGCTTTGCTTTCCGCGAAGAGCTGACCTTCGACTGGAAACCCGCTCCGGCAGCTTAGGCGGCGACTTACTTCCCACCGGCCTGAGCAGCCATCTCCAGCAGCGCCTGCACCGAGCGCCAGTTGCGTGCGGTACCCGGCACTTTCAGCGTGCGCGGGATCAGCCCGGCAAACACCGACTTGCCCAGCCCGTCCGGTGCGTGCAAGTAGAGCACATCGCCCTTGATCTCGAAGCGTTCGGGGCCGGTGCACTTTTCGGTCAGCCGCGCCACCTCGTCCGCTGTCGGCTCGCGCTCCAGCACATAGGCGTGCAGCTTGGTATGGTCCCCGGCAACTTCCGGGTAAGGGTTTTCGTTCACCAGCCGCTCGAACCACGAGAGATCACGCACCATGATGCGCGAATAAAAACCCCATTTCTTCTCGAAGGCTGCTTCGATCTGTTTCGTCAACGTGACCGCTTCGCCCTCTTTCGCCCGGAACACGGCATTGCCGCTCTGCACATAGGTGGCGACATCGGAGAAGCCGAGCCCCTCGAAGAACGACCGCAGCTCCGCCATCTTGACGATGCGATTGCCGCCGACATTGATGCCGGAAAACAGCGCGACGAAGATTTTTCCCGGATCAATCATTTGATCCCGATCGCTCATATGATGAACCCGGCCAGTGTCTCGTTGTCGGTGATGTCCTGATACTGGACGCCCTCGGCCTCGAACTTCGCCTTGAGCAGATCGAAATTGCGGCGGTCCCTGGTTTCGATGCCGATCAGCACCGAACCGAAATTGCGCGCCGATTTCTTCAGATATTCGAAACGGGCGATGTCGTCGTCGGGCCCGAGCAGTTCGAGGAAGTCTCGCAGCGCGCCGGGCCGCTGCGGAAAGCGGATGATGAAGTATTTCTTCAGCCCCTCGAAGCGCAACGCCCGTTCCTTGACGTCCGGCAGCCGCTCGAAATCGAAATTGCCGCCCGAAACCACGGCGACGATGGTCTTGCCCCTGATCTCCTTCTTGGAGAAATCCTTGAGCCCATCGATCGCCAGCGCGCCGGCCGGCTCCAGCACGACGCCTTCGACGTTGAGCATTTCGATCATGGTGGCGCAGAGCCGGTTTTCCGGGATCAGTCGCACCGTGTCAGCTGGAAAATCCTTGAGATGACGCAACGGCTCGCGGCCGATCTCGGCCACCGCGGCGCCATCGACGAAATTGTCGACCTTGGCGAGTTTGAGCCGTTTTCCCGCCGCGAGGCTCTCGCGCAGGCTCGGCGCGCCGGCCGGTTCGCAGAAGACGAACCGTGCTTGCCTGCCCTGATCGGCGAAATAATGGGTGACGCCCGCGGCAAGTCCGCCACCGCCGACCGGCAGCATGACGATATCGGGCATGCGGGCGCCCGGCATCTGGTCTGCGATCTCGTAGGCGACGGTTGCCTGGCCCTCGATGATGTCCTTGTGATCGAAGGGTGGCACCATATGGGCGCCGGAACTGCCGGTGAATTCCAAGGCAGCGCGATAGCAGTCGTCGAAGAAATCGCCGACCAGTCTGATCTCGATGAAATCGCCGCCGAACAGCCTGGTCTTGTCGATCTTCTGCTGCGGCGTCGTCACCGGCATGAACACAACGCCTCGCCTGCCGAAATGGCGGCAGACGAAAGCAAAACCCTGCGCGTGGTTGCCGGCCGACGCGCAGACGAACAGTTCAGCCTCGTTGCCGGCCGCCAGTGTCTTGCGGAAGAAATTGAAGGCGCCGCGGATCTTGTAGGAGCGGACCGGCGACAGATCCTCGCGCTTCAACAGCACCCGCGCACCGGTCTTTTTCGACAGATAATCGTTTTCCTGCAGCGGCGTTTCAGGGAAGATCTGGCGGATCGCGGCGGCAGCGGCAGCAACACGGGAAGAGAAACTGTTCATCGGAAACCACCCTTGGGAAAGCCGCCTTGCGTTGCACGCTGTCCGCGGACCTCTATCATTGATCGGGTCGCGCACGTCGGTTGTTGAGCGCCCGGACAAGGTGCGGCGCGAGCCCGCGTATTGCATATCCGGCTACGCGGCGCCATCGTCCATCATGTGCGTCCTTCCGGGCGGAAATTTTGCGGAATACTTTCAGCTACTTGCGGGTGCATTCTAATGCCCCCTCGCACCGGGCGGCTTGAAATCGCTATCTCTGCGGGAATTGGAAGGCCGGCGGCGACGGCGCTTATTGCGCGGATCACGCAGGCGTTTTCCGCCATTTTGGCTTTCGCGCAACACTGCGATGCCCGCAGCGGGGCGCCGATCACATTTCGACTGGACATGACTTAGTTCTGCCGCACTCTGCCTGTCCGGGAGGTATCGTGAGGATAGACAGGCCTTTCGGCCGGAGTTGGAAATTCAGGCGTGCCTTTGAAGAAGATTTTTACCGTTGTCCTGGCCTTGTTCGTCGCCGGCTGCGCCGGCCAGCAAACACAGGAATTGCTGGGCAGCGCCATGGTGTCCGCGCCGGTGACGGAGATTGCCGGCAACCACTCGATCTTCATCGCCACGACGCGCAAGAAATCCGACGATCCCAACAAGGTTTTCGACGGCGAACGCTCGGCGACGCTGAACTATGCCCGCGTCAACGTCACCGTTCCGGGGCTTCACAAGACCGGCCAGATCGAGCGCCGCTCGCGCGGCAAGTCGGACGACCCGGCCAAATATTTCATGGCTTCCGAGGTCGTCGGCTACGACACGCAGCCGAAATTCTCCAGCGCGCTCAACGCCGACATCGCGGCGCGTGGCGGCCGCGTCATGGTCTTCGTGCATGGCTACAACACCGGCTTCGATGCCGCCGTCTATCGCCTGACCCAGATCGTCCATGATTCCGGCTATCCCGGCACACCAGTGCTGTTTTCCTGGGCATCGGGCGCCAGGACCACCGACTACGTCTATGACAAGGAAAGCGCCAGCGCTGCCCGCGACCAGTTGGAGGTGACGCTCAGGATGCTGGAGCAGTCCGGCGCGCGGCGCATCGACATCGTCGCGCATTCGCTCGGAACCTGGGTCACCATGGAAACGCTGCGCCAGATGGCCATCACCGGCGACCGCGACCTCGGCGGCAAGCTCGGCGACGTGGTGCTGGCCTCGCCCGACATCGATGTCGACGTGTTCAAGAGCCAGATGCGGCGCTATGGCAAGCCCGACAAGCCATTCATCCTGCTGTTGTCGGACGACGACCGCGCGCTGCGGCTCTCCGGCCTGATCGCCGGTTCACGGCCGCGCGTCGGCGACTACAAGGATGCCGCCGATCTTGCCTCCTATGGCGTGACGGTCGTCGACCTGTCCAAGGTCAAGGGATCGGACAGCTTCAACCATACGAAGTTCGCCGACAATCCGACGCTGGTGAAGATGATCGGACAGCGGCTGCGCGAGGATGACGGCTTTGCCAGCGACCGTGACGTGACCGATCGTATCGGCCTGCTTGGACAATAGATGCGGTCCCGCGGTTTTCGCCGTGCCTGTTCACCACTGCGGATGTATCGATTCACTTTGAACTGGACCGCGCCGGTCTCCGGCCTTATCGGAATAGCCAGCGACGTCATGCGTTTGACGTCCCCCTTTGCGGGAGCCGGCGTATGACCATGCGTTCGAAGAGTTATCTCGTCGTTGCATTGACGCTCGCTGTCACCGGCTGCGCCGGCGGGAAAACGCACGACCTGCTCAACAGGACGACGGTCACGGTGCCCGCTTCCGACATCGCGGCCACGCATGAGATCTTCGTCGCCACGACACGCCAGAGGGCAACAAAAGACCCGCGACAGGTGTTCGACGGCGATCGCTCGCTGACCACCAGCTTTGCCCGTGTCGACGTCACCGTCCCGAAAAACCATCAGGTCGGCGCCATCGAGCGGGCCAAGGGATCCGCGAACAGCAATCCGGCCAAGGATTTCACCGCCAAGGACGTCACCTTCTATGAAGGCGCGCCGCAATTCGCCAAGGCGGTCGGCGCCGACATTTCCATGCGCGGCGACCGTGCGCTGGTTTTCGTGCACGGCTTCAACAACGGTTTCGACGACGGCATCTACCGGCTGACGCAGATCGCCCACGACACGAAATATCCCGGCACGCCGGTGCTGTTCTCGTGGGCTTCGAGCGGCAAGACCACGGGTTACATCTACGACAAGGAAAGCGCCAACGCAGCGCGCGACGACCTCGAGGCGACGCTCAGGATGCTGGCCAAGACCAAGGTCAAGAGCATCGACATCATCGCCCACTCGATGGGGACCTGGGTGACCATGGAGGCTCTGCGCCAGCTTGCCATCACCGGCGATCGCGATCTCGACGACAAACTCGGCTACGTCATCCTGGCCTCGCCCGACATCGATGTCGACGTCTTCAAGAAGCAGATGATCCGCTACGGCAAACCCGACAAGCCATTCGCCATCCTGCTCTCGGCGGATGACCGGGCTCTCAAGCTGTCCTCCCTGATCTCGGGCGACAAGCCGCGCGTCGGCGATTATGGCGATGCGGCGGACCTCGCCAGCTATGGCGTGTCGGTGGTCGATCTTTCCCAGGCCAAGGGCGGTGACCGCCTCAACCACGCCAAATTCGCCGACAACCCGATGCTGGTGCAACTGCTGGGCGACCGGCTGCGGGCGCCTGCCGGCCTTGCCTCGGACGAGCCCGTCCCGACTCAGCTCAACAATCTCGGCCAGGGCCTCGGAAAGGCCGTCGGCTCGGTCGCCGAGATCGTCATCACCACGCCGTTCAAGGTGCTGACCATCGCCACCGGCGGGTGAACCGGCCGAGCGCAGACGGCTGATCTCAAACGAAAAGATCAACCTTCTGGAACGTCGTCACGTCGATCAGGCCGACATCGGAAATCCTGAGTTCGGGAATGACGACCAGCGCCAGCAGCGAGTGCTGCATGTAGGCGTTGTTCAGCGAACAGCCCATCTTGCGCATCGCCTCGGTGAGCTTCTCGGCCTTGGCCGCGACGATTTCCGCCCGCTCGTCCGACATCAGCCCGGCGATCGGCATTTCGACCAGCGCCAGTTCCTTGCCCTTGGAGAACAGCACGACGCCGCCGCCGATCGCACCCAGGCGATTGACGGCCAGCGCCATGTCCTGCTTGTTGGTGCCGACGCAGATGATGTGATGGGCGTCATGCGCGACGCTGGACGCCATGGCGCAGTCGCCCATATAGCCGAAGCCGGAAACGAAGGCGTTGGTGACGCCGCCCGTGCCCCGGTGGCGCTCGACCAGCGCGATCTGGCAGATGTCGTTGCGGCGGTCCATGGCGACCAGCCCGTCCTCGACCGGCAGATCGGCCTCCAGCGCGCGCGTCGGCGCCTGGTTCTCGATGACGCCGATGACGCGCACCCGCACCTCGTTGGCGCCTTTGGGAGCAACGATATCGAAGTCGCCGCCCTTCAGCTTCTTGCCGAGCTTGACGGTGTTCTTCGCCGTCTTCGGGTAATCATAGGCCGGAATGTCGATTTCGAGCTTGCCGCCCTTGGCCAGCCTGACGCCGCGTGCATAGACCTCGTCGATGGTCATTGCGGCGAGATCCGATACGATCAGCAGGTCGGCCAGCCGGCCCGGCGCGATCGAGCCGATCTCGCGCTCCAGTTTGAAATGCTGGGCGGTGTTGAGCGTCGCCATCTGAATCGCCGTCACCGGCTTCAAGCCTTGGCTGATGGCGTGGCGCACCACGCGGTCCATATGGCCTTCCTGGACCAGCGTGCCGGAATGGCTGTCGTCGGTGCACAGGATGAAGTTGCGCGGGTCGATGCCGCTCTCCGTCACCGCCTTGATCTGCGAGGCGACGTCGTACCAGGCCGAGCCCAGCCGCAGCATCGCCTTCATGCCTTGGCGCACCCGGGCAATGGCGTCCTCGGCGCGTGTGCCCTCATGGTCGTCCTCGGGGCCGCCGGCGACATAGCCATGGAACGGCAGGCCGAGATCGCGCGAGGCATAGTGGCCGCCGACCGTCTTGCCTGCATGAACCGTCGCCGCGATCTCGCCCGACATGACAGGATCATTGGCGGCGACACCGGGAAAATTCATCACTTCGCCCAGGCCGATAATGTTTTCCCAGGTCATCGCCTCCTCGACATCGGCGACCGTCAGCTCGGCGCCGGCATGTTCCAGCCCCGGCGCCGAAGGCACGCAGGACGGCATCTGCACATGCACGTTGATGGGCATGGCGACCGCTTCGTCATGCATCAGCCGCACGCCGGGCAGACCCAGAACATTGGCGATCTCGTGCGGGTCGATGAACATAGAGGTAGTGCCGCGCGGAATAACGGCCCGGCAGAACTCGGTCACCGTCACCATGCCGCTCTCGACATGCATATGCGCGTCGCAGAGGCCGGGCACCAGATAGCGCCCGCCGGCGTCGACCACCTTGGTGCCCTGGCCGATGGCATGGCTGGCGTTCGGCCCGCAATAAGCGAAACGACCGCCGGCGATGGCGATGTCGGTGCCGGCGATGATCTCGCCCGAATGGACGTTCACCCAACGGCCGTTGCGGACGACCAGGTCAGCGGGTTTGCGCCCCATGGCGACATCGACCAGATGTGTCGCCATCTCGGTCCACGGTCTGGGTTTTGCGGGCGTTGCTTTCGTCATTGGCGATTCCTTCGGTTGTCGCCAGTCTCGCAAATGTCGGCGGGCGCCGCCAGAGCCGTCGGGCCAACACACCGCGGCAGACTGAGCTTGTTGACTAAGCTGGCCAAAGCGCGATTCTGGCTACGGACCGAGCCGTAAGGGGAAAACATGACCCGTTTTTGCAAAGTGTTCGCCATCGTCATCTTGTTCGCCGCCTCGAGCGCTTTTGCCGCCGCCGAGGAACGTTGGCAGACCTTGCCGGAGCCTGCAGCCATGCCCAAACCCGATCAGAGCGGATATGCGCCGGTGAACGGCATCCATATGTACTACGCCGTTTTCGGAGCGGGTGACCCCGTGCTGCTCATCCATGGTGGCCTCGGCCACGCCGACATCTGGGCCAGCCAGGTGGCCACGTTTTCCAAGACGCACAAGGTGATCGTCGCCGACAGCCGTGGTCACGGCCGCTCCACCCGCACCGAGCAGCCCTATGGCTATGACTTGATGGCGTCGGACTATCTGGCGCTGCTCGATCACCTGAAGATCGACAAGACCGCGCTCGTCGGCTGGAGCGATGGCGGAATTATCGGTATCGACATCGCACTGCATCATCCGGAGCGGCTGACAAGGCTCTTTGCGCAAGCCGCCAACGTAACCACCGACGGCGTCGATCCGGGCGTGATGACCAACAAGACCTTTGCCGCCTACATCGACCGCTCCGGCCGCGAATACAAGAAGATGTCGAAAACACCGGACCAGTATGACGCCTTCGTGGCGCAGATGAGCCATATGTGGGAGACCGAGCCGGCGTGGACCAAGGAGCAGCTCGCTGAGATAACCACGCCGACGGCGATCGTTGCCGGCGACCATGACGAAGCGATCAAGCGCGAACACACCGAATATATCGCCTCCGTCATCCCGGGCGCGAAGCTGATTATCCTGCCCAACGCCAGTCATTTCGCCATGCTGCAAGCGCCGGACGAATATAACCAGGCTGTGCTGGACTTCATCGACGCCAAATAGAGGATTCTGTGCGGCGACAGGGGGATTGCGATTGCGGCGAATGCGGTTATCCTTCTGGCGAGGACCTTTCTGAATCGTCATTTGGGGAGTTCGATGCGTCGACTGATAGTCGCAAGTGCCGGTTTTCTTGCCGTTCTGGCCGTGCCGGCTTTTGCAGCCGACCCAGCGGTCGACGTGCCTATGACCGCGCCCGGCTTCGACTGGACGGGCTACTACGCTGGTCTGCAGGCCGGCTATGGCTGGGGCCAATCCGATATATCGGTGACAGAAGGCGCGCCGTTTTCCATCGCGCCCGACATTGACGGCGGTTTTGTCGGCGGCCATGTCGCAGGCCTGTGGCAGTTCAACCAGGCGGTGCTCGGCGCCGAGGCGGACCTCAACTATTCCTCGGTCGGCGGCACGACGGTATCGGCGCTGGGAAGCACATTCGGCACCGACATCAAGTGGTTCGGGTCGGTCAACGCCAAGGCCGGCTACGCCATGGATCGCCTGCTGGTCTACGGCATTGGCGGCGTCGCCTTTGCCGGCATCGAAACATCGCAAGTCGCGGGTCCGGCGTTCGCCAGCACGCGCACGAATGTCGGCTGGACCGTGGGTGCCGGCGTCGACTACGCGTTGACCGACAAGTTCGTCGTCGGCGCACAGTATCGCTACTATGATTTCGGCTCCGAGCACTACGACGTGGCGGAACCCTTCAACGATCGCGATCAGAACGTGAAGCTCAACACGGTAGGCATCAATTTGAGCTACAAGTTCTGAGCAGGGCCACAATCGCGACGCTGCCGGACCAGGCAACCACTCAAAGGGCTCTTTCATGGAAGGGTGGCCGACGCTCCCAGTGGGCGGGGGGAATGGGTTGGGCCTGAGAGGCGCCGGCCTTGGCAGATCAAATCCACCACACAGGCATCCTACCACTACCCGCCGCGCCGATAATTCCGTGATCGCGCCAGTATCATCAAGCCGCCCCGTCTGTTTGCACGTTCGGCGAACGCTCAAC
The DNA here is from genome assembly GCF_040320355.1 of Mesorhizobium sp. M0715. Lineage (NCBI taxonomy): Bacteria > Pseudomonadati > Pseudomonadota > Alphaproteobacteria > Hyphomicrobiales > Phyllobacteriaceae > Mesorhizobium > Mesorhizobium sp. M0715. The sequence continues at coordinate 87,119 of NZ_JAMYPL010000005.1, forward strand.
AACACGACTTGACGGCCTGTGTCAGGCGTCTGAAAAGGGCTGGCCTGCGGACGTGGCGGAATTGGTAGACGCAAGGGACTTAAAATCCCTCGATCTCTGATCGTACGGGTTCGATTCCCGTCGTCCGCACCAGCCTTCGCTCTTCGAGCTTGGGGTGGCGGGCCACCTGAAGCTCGTTAGTGCATGTCGCCCAAAGTGACCTCGGTTTTGGGAGAGCGACATGCACAAAGACAAAGACCTGAAGCGGGTCGCCTGAAGGCGCGACACCGCTTAGACAAAGGAGCGTCCTCCGAAGCCTTGGCCAAGGAGGACCGGTTCGAATTTCATCCGTTCAGGCGCACCAATTTCACCAGCCAGGGCTTGTTGGCATCTCTACGCCTCGAACACTTTCTGTGTGAACCATTCCGCCAGCCTGGCAAGCTCAGGCCCCAGCACACGATCGGCACCGACAGGCGGCACGATAGCTCTGATTTGATCGACGAAGGAGCGCAGTGCCGGCGGCGGCGTCCGTTCGGTGACGTGCAGCGCCTGCGAGGCGATCATCGCCAGCATCGCCATGGCGGCATCGACGCAGCGGCCGGCGGTCGCTTCCTTGGTCCATGCGAAGAATGCCGTCGTGGCGACGTCGTCCTGCCCCGCACCGGCCGATTCCGTGCCCGGAATGAAGGTACGTTGCGCCGCCAGCTTGGCCTGCTCGAGATAGCCGGTGATCGCCATCGGCACGTAGCCGACATTGCCGTGGCCATCGCTGTCGGCCGAGTGTCGTCCGGTCATCAGAAGATCGGGCAGCAGCGACACCTTGCCGTTGAGCAGCTTGGAGGCGTGGCGATCACAAAGCAGGCAGATGTCGGCCCATATCGCCGCCAGATCATCCAGCGCCGGCGTCGCCATGGCGTTGTGATAGCCGCCGGTCGAGATGCAGCGGCCGAGCGGATGTGCATCTTCGGGCGGGATATAGACCGGATTGTCCGATATAGAGGCCAGCGACACATTGGCTGCCCGCTCGGCCGACGACAGCGCACGATGCGCCTGGCCGAGGACGCGCGGCACGATGCGGTAGCTGACCGGCGCCTGATAATTGCGTCGCCCATCGCCGGCGCCAACCAGAAATTCCCGCAAACCCTGCAGGGCCGCGGCCTCATGCTCATCACCCCAGAGCGTATCGAGGGCGGCGTCATAGTGTTCGAGTGGGGCGCGAAACGCCTCGATCGACAGCGCGAACACTTTTTGCGCCATGCGGATCCGGCGGCGCGCCGCGAGCGCCGCGTCCGCTACGAGGGCTGCAGCGCAGGGCGAGCCGTTGATCAGCGAGCCGCGTTCCTTGACCTCGAGATCGAAGCGCGTCGAAAGCTCGGCAAACAGCGGATAGAGCGCCAGGATTTCGCCGGCGCCGCCCTGGCCCGAGGCCGGCACTGTTGGCATCGGCCCACCATTGAGCATTGCGGCCACGGCAAGCGCGATGCGTGGCGAGGTGGCGGCGTTGCCCTCGATGAAGTTCGTCAGGCGGGCAAGCACGATCGCCCTGACCACGCGATCCGGCAAGGGATCGCCGAACGAGGTGGCGGCGGCAAACGCCTTGATGCGCGCATGGCGATCCCGCTCGTCGAGTTCGAGCTTGCGGCTCGCCAGCTCTCCCATGGCGGTGGTGACGCCATAGATGACCGGTGGCGGATCGGATTCAATCAGCCTGAGAAACGAGGCGCGGCATTCGGCGATGCGCTGCAAGGCCTTCTCGTCGATGTCCACCGTGTCCTTCTTCCAGGCGACGCGGAAAACAGTGTCGAGGTTGATGTCCTCACGCGTCGACAGGCTAACTGGCATGTTTCACACCACTGCAAATAAGGGACTTAGTAGAGTGGTTCCTCGAACAGCGTCTTGTCGCCGTCCACCAGCGCCTTGATCTGCGCGGTGCCGTCGCCGGCGAGCGCAAGACGGATGCCGAATGGCCGCACCCGCATGTCGTTCTGGATCGCCATCCCCTCGCCTTCCGGCAGATAGAAGCGTTCGATGCCATAGTCCGGCGCGATGGTCATCCCTTCGCCGCGAAGATCCCAGCCCTCGGCGATGTGGCCTAAAATATCGGCCTCGTCCGCAGCGGCCGGCTTCGGCGCCTTGCCGAACCAGGCTGTCGTCGGCTGCCAATAGCCGTCGGAGCCCTTCTTCAGGCGCACGACAATCGAGGTGTCGTCGCTGGAAAACTTGTCGGGCGGAATGTTGGCGATCATTTTCACCGGTATGCGCGAAATATCGTAGCCCAGGATAATATAATCGCCGCGCAGGAGGTCGCGCGGATCGACGGGCTCGATCTTCAGAAGCACCTCTTTGCCGTTGCGCAGGATCGCCGCGCGGCCGGCGATGATCCAGCTCAGGAAGCCGATCTGGACGAGCGCCAGCAGCAGTGCCGAGATGACAAGCCTTTTCCCGGTGATCATGCCGTGGCTCCTTTGGCATCTGGACCTTTCATACGCTTTTCCACGCGGATGATGACGATCGCAAGGATGCCGAGCAGCACTGCGGCGGCCAGGAAGAAGCCGGCTGTATCGAGCATCGATTGCAAGGTCACCACATAGATGATGGCGAGTTCGAAGGCGAAGCCAAGATAGGCAAACCAGCGCAGCCCACGGCTCTCCCGTCCCGCCAGCACGATTGCCCCGACAATGCCGGCAAGCGCGATCACCGAAGCGAGGGCAAAACCGCTGTTGTAGGTGCTCTCGTCGGCGAGTTCGAACTGGATCATTGCGAGGCCGGTGAGGAAGCCGAGCAGTGCGTGCAAGGGCAAGCGGCCGCCGAGCTGCACGACCCGGTCGACCGGATCCGGCGCGAAGACCGAGGCCGCGAACAGCAGCGCCGAGACGACGACCAGCGGGATAGCCACCTGCAGCGTGTCGTGGTTGGTGACGAGCAGCACAAGATAGAACAGAACCGACAGGATGATCAGGTGGCGCGCCGCCTGGCTGCGGGTCCAGAACGATACGGCAAACAGCACGATCGCCATGATCACGAAGGCATGCGGAAATTCGCTGCGGCTGTAGTAGTCGAAGCCTTTGAGGAACAGCCAGGCATCGGCGATGCCGACCGAAGCGACCGTCAGCGGATTCGAACGCAGCGCAACCGCCGCCAGCGCCGTGCCGGCGCCCCAGGTGACCAGAGCAGACGCCTCGTCGCCCGAGAGATGATACATCTGGCCGATCAGCGCGATCGAGCCGCCGAAAGCCGCGGCCGCCACGATCCAGAGCGCTTCGCCGAGCGCCGGATGGTCGCGGGTCTTCAGCACCGCGCCGCCGACATAGCCGCCGAGGATGACGGCAAACAGTGCCGCCACGCGTGCCAGGCGCGGGATCGCGTCCCAGTTGGCGGCGACGAAAATCAGGATGGCGGCGCCGAACAGCAAGGCGGCCATCATTGCCAGGATAGAGCCGAAGCTAAGCGACTCGCGCGCGTTGGCCTCGACATTGCACGAAAGCGAATCGGCTGTGGCGGCGTCGATCAGCCCGGCCTGCAGCCAGCGCGCGATATCCGCCCTGACCCGCGACGAATAGCTCGCCATGCTGTGTCTCCCCCACGTTTGGTCTTTTTTCAGCCGATCCGGTCAAATCGTTGACGCGGCGGCATTTTCCGATTCGGGTTTCTTTGTGTCAGGTCCGTGAACGCCGTTAATGCTGCATTGCACAATTTGCATTGCTGCCATGCAGCCATAGCGCTTTTAAATCGATATGGTTCCGCCTATTTATAGTTCGTACACAAACGGAATGATCCGCAAGAAAGACGAAACGAGAACTACCATGAACCTGATCCGCAACTACCGCAACTGGCGCCGCTACAGGGACACCGTGTCCGAGCTGAGCCGCCTGAGCAACCGTGAACTGACCGACCTCGGCATCAGCCGCAGCGACATTCCTTACGTCGCTCGCAAGGCGGTCTAATTCTTCGGACCGCGAATGGTCCGAACCAGTTTTGAAAAAGAGAACGACAATGAACCTGATCCGCAACTATCGTAACTGGCGCGTTTATCGCGAGACGGTTACCGAGCTGGGTCGCCTTTCCAACCGCCAGCTGCATGATCTCGGTATCGTCCGCGACGAAATCAAGATCATCGCCCGCCAGGCGATCTAGACAGAATTTCGGCAGGGTCGACCTCCTCCCCGACCTTGACGAATACGGTCACCCCTTACCTCCTCCCAAGGGTTGACCACAAAAACGGCGCCCGCCGCACCTCCTCCCGCGGCGGGCGCTGTTTCCCCGGGGCAAATCAAATTTGCCCAGAAGGGTTTCGCCCCTTTCAAAATTAGCGAAAGAGATTTCGTCAAAGCCGACCTCCTCCCCGGCAATGACGAATAGGTCCGACCTTCACCTCCTCCCGAAGGTTGGCCACCAAAACGGCGCCCGCCGCACCTCCTCCCGCGGCGGGCGCTGTTTCCCGGCCCCAGAAGGGTTTCGCCCCTTTCAAAATTAGCGAAAGAGTTTTCGTCAAAGCCGACCTCCTCCCCGGCGATGACGAATATGGTCGGCCTTCACCTCCTCCCGAGGGTCGACCCCAAAAACGACACCCGCCGGACCTCCTCCCCCGGCGGGTGTTGTTGTTTTCAGGGGCGCTCCGATCAGCAGCTGTTTGCTCCGCACCGCGCACGGCAATTGCAATCGCCGCACCAAGCGATTATTCCGGCGTTCATGAGCAAAAACCCAATCCACATCATCGGCGGCGGCCTCGCCGGTTCCGAAGCCGCATGGCAGGCAGCCGAGGCCGGCGTGCCCGTCATCCTGCATGAAATGCGGCCCGTTCGCGGCACCGATGCGCACAAGACCGACAGCCTGGCCGAGCTGGTCTGTTCGAACTCCTTCCGCTCCGACGACGCCGACAACAATGCCGTCGGCCTGTTGCATGCCGAAATGCGGCTGGCCGGCTCGCTGATCATGAGCGCCGGCGACGCCAACCAGGTGCCTGCTGGCGGCGCGCTCGCCGTCGACCGCGACGGATTTGCCGACGCGGTGACGAAAAGGCTTGAAGCGCACCCGCTGATATCAATCCAGCGCGAGGAAGTGCCGGGCCTGCCGCCGGCGGATTGGGACCAGGCGATCATCGCCACGGGTCCATTGACCGCGCCCTCACTTGCCCAGTCGATCGCGGAAGCGACCGGCGCCGATGCGCTAGCCTTCTTCGACGCCATCGCGCCGATCGTCCACTTCGACACGATCGACATGGACATTTGCTGGTTCCAGTCGCGCTACGACAAGGTCGGGCCCGGCGGCACCGGTAAGGACTACATCAACTGCCCGATGGACAAGGACCAGTACCTTGCCTTCGTTCAGGCGCTGGTCGACGGCCAGAAAACCGAATTCAAGCAATGGGAAGGCACGCCCTATTTCGACGGCTGCCTGCCGATTGAGATCATGGCCGAACGCGGCGTCGAGACGCTCCGTTACGGCCCGATGAAGCCGATGGGGCTGACCAATGCACACAATCCGACGGTGAAGGCCTATGCCGTCGTCCAGCTGCGGCAGGACAATGCGCTGGGCACGCTCTATAACATGGTCGGCTTCCAGACCAAGCTGAAGCACGCCGAGCAGGTGCGCGTGTTCCGCACCATACCGGGTCTCGAAAACGCCGATTTCGCCCGCCTCGGCGGCCTGCACCGCAACACCTACATCAACTCGCCGACCTTGCTCGACGCTTCGCTGCAGCTGAAGTCGCGCCCCGGCCTGCGTTTTGCCGGCCAGATCACCGGCTGCGAGGGCTATGTCGAGAGTGCCGCGACCGGCCTGCTCGCCGGCCGTTTCGCCGCCGCGGAAAGGCTCGGCCATGCGCCGTCGCTGCCGCCGCTGACCACGGCCTTCGGCGCGCTGCTCAACCACATCACAGGCGGCCACATCGTTTCGGATGACGAGCCGGGAAAGCGCTCCTTCCAGCCGATGAATGTCAATTTCGGCCTGTTCCCGCCTGTGGAAGCGCCGAAGACCGAGGGCAAGCGCATGCGCGGCAAGGACAAGACCGTCGCCAAGCGCCACGCCATCACCTCGCGCGCACGCGCCGATTGCCGGCAATGGCTGGGATTGGCGGCGCAAACGGAAACGGCCGAAGCTGCAGAGTAGCCAGCTTCCTCTCTGATTGGACCATAGGCGTCAAGTAGGATACTATCTCACTTCTTGCCTAAGAGAGACAGCCATGGAATCCGCCGAGAAACTATCGGTCACCGTCACGCCCGCAATGGCGCGCATGATCCGCGAAAAGGTCGAAGACGGCTCCTTCGGATCGGCCAGCGAAGTCATCCGTGCAGCCCTTCGCGCCTTCCAGCGCGAAGAGGAAGAGCATGCCGAGCGCATGGCGTCGATCAGAGCCCGGGTGAAGGCGTCGATCGAGGATACAAGGCCGGGCCATTCGGGAGAAGAGGTTCGCACTCACCTCCGGGGACTCTTCGCCCAGTATTCGAGCCGTGCCGATGATTCGGCGGCTTGAGGTCGAGTATCGTGAAGATGCCAGAAATGATCTGGCCAACATTTTCAGACATATAGTCGAAGCCAATGGAAGTCCTGACGTCGCGCTGAAGTTCGTTCTGCGCATCGAAGACCGGTGCCAGAGCATCGGCAACGCGCCTCGCGGCGGTCGTTCCCGCGACGACATCCTGCCAGGATTGCGAACAGTTCCGTTCGAGCACTCTGCAGTCATCGCTTACATCATCGACGATAACTTCGTCCGCATCGTCAACATCTTCCATGGCGGTCGCGACTATGAAACGCTGATGCGCGAGGGCGGGTCGAGCGAACCATCCTGAGGCGATGGTTATTCGGCTGGCTCGACACCAGCCGCCGGCAACCCTGGCTTGCCCGCCTCATCAGGATTTCGCCTGACATAGGCAGCTTTCAATGTCTCGGAAGTTTCGCGCGAGCCGTCATGGCTCCAGCCCGGCGGCTTGATCAGATAGTTCAGGCGGTCGCTCAACGTCAGACCGGGCGCAAAGGCATCCCTGAACATGCCGATCCATTCATGGAACGCCACTTTCAGCGGATTGAAGGTGCCGAGATTCCTGACGATGCCGTAGCGCGGCCGGTCTTCTTCCAGTTCTCCGACGAAGGTGCCGAACACGCGATCCCAGATGATCAGCGTGCCGGCATAGTTGGCGTCGAGGTAGCGCGGATTGGTGGCGTGATGGACGCGGTGGTGTGACGGCGTGTTGAAGACGAACTCGAACCAGCTCCACATCTTGCCGATCGTCTCGGTGTTGATCCAGAACTGCCAGACAAGGTTGAAGCCGAAGGTGAAGGCAATCACCGCCGGGTGGAAGCCGAGCAGCACCAGCGGCGCCTGCAAAATGAACATGAAGGTGAACAGACCGGTCCAGCTTTGCCTGAGCGCCGTCGACAGATTGTAGTGCTGGCTGGAATGGTGGTTTACGTGTTCGGCCCACACCCAGCGCACCCGGTGCGCGATGCGATGATAGACGTAGTAGCGCAGATCATCGAGCAGGAAGGCGGCCAGGAACACCCAGACCGACAGGCCGAGATTGAAGACGCGGAATTGCCACAGCCACAGCAGTGCCCAGTAGGACACGACGCCAAGCAGCAGCCCGGCAACGACATTGCCGGTGCCCATCATCAGGCTGGTCAAGGTGTCGCGCGTCTCGAACGAATCCCTGGCGCGGCCGGTGCGCACCAACCAAAGCTCGATCAGGATCGCGACCACGAAGAACGGGATGGCCAGTTGGGTGACTTGCGGGAAATTGTAGCTGTCCATCACGCGGCCTGCCCAGTGGAATTTGAACCTTGCGGCTCAAGCGCTTTCAGCACGCCCTGTGCATCCGTTGAGCTGGCAAAGCGGAAGCGGCCGCCCTTCCAGGTGAAATCGGCGAGCCGCAGCGAAACCGTGTTCGCATCTCCGGCGTTCAAAACCGCGACATTCTGAGGCGAGACGATGCGGGTCAAAAAGCGATCGCCGATGCTGTGAACGATGCCGATGCGCCCTCGCCCGATATCCAGAAACGCCGTCTTGGCATCCGCTGTCAGGCGGACCACCGTCGCGATCTCGTCGGGAAAATCCTCAGTGAATCGGCTCACTGCGCGATCGACACTGCTGAGCGTCGCCGTCTTGCTGCCGCCGGTGAAATGCACCGCCGCAACCGACAGCGCGATGCCGAAGGTAACGATCGCTACCAATATGGGTAAGCTCATTCATCTCCTCCGGGCCGGCCTGTTGTCTTCAGCAACAGTTTGGCGCGGGGACGTCTTAACATGATTGACGTTTACGTCAAAGCGCAGGCCAGCCCTTGCTCGCGCGACGCAGCAGCAGCCAATGCCGGCGCAAGGCCGACAGCCGCGCCACGCCTTCGAGCGGCGAACCATTCTCCATCTTGCCGAGATAGGCACGTGACAGGGCGAGCGGCAGGAATGCCGGACGCAGCGATACAGGCAGAGCCGGAGCGCCTCGCTCGAAGGCGGAAAGATGTTCCCGTGCCAGCGCCATCATCGCCGCCACCGCGCGTTTGGCGCCGGGTCCGCCATCACCGGCAACGAACTCCTGCGGCGAAGAGCCGGCCGCTGCAAGGATATCGGCCGGGACAAAACACTGTCCGCGCCGGCGATGCAGCGGCAACAGCAGCAGCAGGCCGGTCATCGCCTGCGCACAGCCTGCCCTGCCCGCCAGATCGGCAAAGCGCGGCGCCTCGACGGGATCGAGCACCATCGCCGCAAGCTGGATGAGTGCTGCGGCCGTCTCGCCGCAATAGCCTTCCAGATCGGTGCGCGACGGCATCGGGTCGTCGTAGAGGTCGAAGATGCGCGCATCGAGCATGTTCTCGAAGGCCGGCTCCGGAAGGCCGAACGTCGCTATCGTGGCGTTCAAGGCTTCGGCAACGGGATGGCCGGCGCCGGCCTCGCCGCCGGCGGCAATGACATCGCGCCACCACTGCAGCCGCACTTCGCCCGGCAGCGCTTCATGGATGCGATCGCGAATGCCTGCGATCTCGGCATTGAAGGCATAGAGCGAAAACAGCGCGTCGCGCTTGTCCGCCGTTGCATAGAGCGCGGTCAGATAGCGGTCATGGTCGGTGGCGCGCACCGCGTCCATGACGATTTCAGCGCTTCGAGACATGTCAATCGACGGCAATGAGCGCTGCGGCCACCGCGCGCTCTTCCGCCAGAAGGACATTGTAGGTCCGCACCGCGGCCCCCGTCGACATCGGGTCGGATGCAATGCCGGCGGCCTTCAGCGCGGCCAGCAATGCGGCGGGCAATGGCCTGAGATCCCTGCCCATGCCGACCAGCAGGATTTCGACCTTGTCGGCCTCAGCCAGCAGCCTGTCGAAATCCGCCACCGTCAGCGCCAGGGGATCAGCCGGTTCCCAACCATGGATGCCGGATGGCAGGCACATGAGCGAACCACGGTGCGACATGTCGGCAAAGCGGAACCCGCCATTGCCGTAGGCTTCGATCGGCGCGCGGCCCGGAAAATGCGCCTCGCGGATGACGATGCCTTTGCTGGTCATCGTTCTGTCATCCCTTCGGGGCGGCGCGTCAGGTCGCGACCGCCTTGCCGCCATTGACCGGCTTCTCCTCGTCGGCAGTTGCCTGCGGCCGCAACTTGAACAGGATCAGCAGCGGTGCGGCGATAAAGATCGAGGAATAGGTGCCGAAGACGACGCCGAACAGCATGGCCATGGTGAACGAGCGGATCACCTCGCCGCCGAACAGCACCAGCGCCAGCAGCGCCAGGATCGTCGTCACCGATGTCAGTGTCGTCCTCGACAGAGTCTCGTTGATGGCGTTGTTCAACAGTTGCGGCAGCGGCATCCGCTTGTATTTTCGCAGATCCTCGCGAACACGGTCATAGACCACGATCGTGTCATTCAGCGAATAGCCGATGATGGTCAGGATCGCCGCCAGTGACGACTGGTTGAACTCCAGCCCGGTGATGACGAAGAAGCCAAGTGTCATGACCACATCGTGCACCGTCGCCACGATGGCGCCGACCGCGAACTGCCATTCGAAGCGGAACCAGACATAGACCAGGATGCCGAGCAGCGCGATCAGCATGGCGATGGTGCCTTGCTTGGCGAGTTCTCCGGAGACTGTCGGTCCCACCACTTCCACGCGGCGGAAGTCATAATTGTCCTGCAGTTCGCCGCGCACCTTGTCGATGACGGTCTGCTCGGCATTCTCGCCGCCATCCTGCGTGCCGACGCGGATCAACACGTCGTTGGGCGTACCGAACTGCTGGACCTGGACTTCGCCGATGTTGAGCTCGGTCAGGCGCGAGCGGAGGTCGGCGAGGTCGGCATTGCCGCTCTTGGCCTGTACCTCGATCAGCGAACCGCCCTTGAAATCGATGCCGTAATTGATGCCGACGGTCATGAACATCACCACCGAGAGGATCGACAGTGCGCTTGACAGCGTGAACGTCCAGCGACGGATGCCCATGAACGGAATTTTCGTGCCGGGCGGAACGAAGGTCACCGGCGCGCGCGGCAGTTCCTTCGGGCGAGCCCGGCGCAGCCAGATCGAGACCAGCAGCCGGGTGAAGGTGAAAGCGGTGAACACGGTCGTCAGGATGCCGATGGCATAAGTGATGGCAAAGCCCTTCACCGGCCCGGTACCGAGATAGAACAGCACCACGGTGGCGATCAGCGAAGTGATGTTGGAATCGACGATGGTCGCCAGCGCCTTGGTGAAACCGGTATCGATCGCCTGGATCACGGAGCGGCCGGCGCGTCGCTCCTCGCGGATTCGTTCGTAGATCAGCACGTTGGAATCGACCGCCATGCCGATGGTCAGCACGATACCGGCGATACCAGGCAAGGTCAGCGTCGCGCCAAGCAACGAGAGCACGCCGACGATCATCGCCACGTGCACCGCCAGCGCGATGTTGGCCAGGAAGCCGAGGAAGCCGTAGGCGACGAACATGAAGGCGACGACGAGGATAGAACCGATGATGCCGGCGACCTTGCCGGCATGGATCGAATCCTGGCCAAGGCCCGGACCCACCGTGCGTTCTTCGATGACCGTAAGCGTTGCGGGCAACGCACCGGCGCGCAGCAGCACCGCAAGGTCGTTGGCGCTCTGGGCGGTGAAGTTGCCGGATATCTGGCCGGTGCCGCCGAGGATCGGCTCGCGGATCTGCGGCGCCGAAATCACCTGGTTGTCGAGGATGATGGCGAACAGCTTGCCGACATTCTGCGCAGTGGCCTGGCCGAAGCGCGCCGCCCCTTTCGAATCAAAGCGGAACGACACCACCGGCTCGTTGTTCTGCGAATTGTATGTCGCCTGTGCGTCAACGAGGTTTTCGCCCGAGACGATGACGCGATTTTCGATCAGATACGGAACCGGCGGATCGTCCTGCGAGTACAGCACCGACGAGCCGGCTGGCGGACGGCCGTTGAGGGCATCCTGCACCGGCATCGACTGGTCGACCATCTGGAAGGTCAGCTTGGCGGTCTGGCCGAGGATTTCCTTCAGCCTTTGCGGGTCCTGAAGACCCGGCACCTGGACAAGGATACGGTCGTCGCCCTGTCGCTGCACGATAGGTTCGGTCGTGCCGAGTTCGTTGACGCGGCGCTCGACCACCTCGATCGACTGCGTCAGCGCCGTCGATGTGCGATATTTGATGCCGGCGTCGGTGACGTTGAACTTGAGCAGGCCGGGCTCGGAATCATCGAGCGTCATTTCCTGGATGGAGCCGCCGGTGAACAGGCCGGCAGCGACCGGATCGGTCAGCGTCTTCAGCGCCGTCTTGGCGGCATCGATCTGGGCGGGATCGGTGATACGGACCTGCAAGACACGTCCGGTGCCGGCGAGGCCGGTGTAGCCGATCTTGGCGTCACGCAGCAGCGTGCGGATTTCGTCGCGCGTCGTCTCCAACCGGTCCTTGATCAGATCGTTCTGATTCATCTCCAGCAGGATGTGCGAGCCGCCCTGCAGATCGAGGCCGAGCGTCATCTGCCGCTTCGGCACCCAGTCGGGAAGCTTGGCCAAAGTGCTTGCGGGGATGAGATTGGGCGCGGCGAGGATCACCGTGATGGCCACGGCCACCCAGATCAGGATCATCTTGAAGCGCGAAAAATACAGCATATGGCGTCGTCCGTCAGAGCGTGTCCGCGGATCGCTCCGCCTAAAATTCGGTTATTTCTTGGCATTCTGGTTCGCCACCGGCTCACCATTCATCCGCGCATCTGTGGTTGTCGAGCACAAGGCGGTCACTTTGGTGCTGCCATCGGACTTTCTTCAACTATTGTCAATCGTGCGGGTAAGCGGCCATTGCGTAATAGCACGGCGAGATCGTTAGCGTCCTCGACAGTGAAATTGCCCGATATCTGGCCGATGCCGTCAAGGATGGGCTCGCGGATTACCGGTACTGAAACCACCCGACCGTCCAGCACGACTGCAAACGAACTGCCGACATTCTGCGAGGTCTCCCGGCTTAGCCGTGCGGTTCCTTTTGAATCGACCCGAAACAGGACAATCGGCTTGTTACTTTGCGGGCTGTAGGCCGGCTTCGCATTGATCAGGTTGTCATCCGAAACGATGACACGGTTCTCGATCAGGTAGGGGACCGGCGGATCGTCGTGTGAATAAAGCATGCTGGACGAATTGGGCAGCGGCCCATTAAGCGCGTCTTTCACCGGCATCGATCCATCAATCATCTGGACAGTCAGCTTGGCGGCACGAACAAGGATATTACTTAGCCTATGCGAATCCTTGAGGCCCGACACTTGGACCATAATCCGATCATCGCCTTGCTGCCGCACGATCGGCTCCGAAATGCCCGATTCAACCCTCCTGAAGTCATGGATGCGATGCTTGATGACCTCCACTGACTGCTTCAAAGCCGCGGACGTTAGGTATTTGATGCCGGCGCCCGTGATGACGAATTTGAGCAAGACTGGTCCGGACTCATCCAGCACCAGCTCCTGGACTGCGTCATCATCGGCAGACGGATCGGTCAGTGTCTTTAGCGTTACTTTGGCCAAAACAAGCTGAGCGGCATCCGAAATGTGTACCTGAACCGCGCGACCCGATACAGCCAGACCGGTATAGCCGATGTGAGCGGAACGCAGCAGTGAGCGGATTTCGTCTTGGGTCGTCTCCAGCCTGCCTTTGATCAATTCGTCCAGATCCAGGCCGAATACGAAGCGCGAAATGCCCTTTTGATCGAGGCCAATCGCCGTCTGGATTTTTGGTGCCCAATAAGGCTGCTTCGCGAGCGGACTTGCCGCGAAAAGGATGGACACATCAAGCACTGCTGTAATGACCGCAGCCACACAGATCAGAACTATCCTGAAGCGCGAAGAAGGCGGCAAATGGCGTCCTCCGTCAGGCAAGCTGGCGGATCCCTCCGCCGACAATTCGGTTATTTCTTGGCGTTCTGGTTGGCGACCGGCTCGCCCTTGACGCGCACATCGGCGATCGTGGAACGCAGCGCCGTCACCTTCATGCCACCGCCGAGGTCGATCTCGAGCTCGTTGTCGTCGATCACCTTGGTCACCTTGCCGACGAAGCCGCCGCCGGTGACGACCGTGTCGCCGCGACGGACCGCGGCCAGCATCTCGCCGCGCTTCTTCAGCTGCGTGCGCTGCGGCCTGATGATCAGAAAATACATGATCACGAAAATCAGGACAAACGGCAAAATGCTGATAAACATGTCTGGAGAAGCGCCGACGCCTTGGGCGTATGCCGGTGTCACGAACATCGAGGTACTCCTGAATTTTGAAAACAGCCGCCAATCTGGCGGCCCCTTGAAATTTGGCCGGAATATAGTCGGTAAAGTTGTCAATGCAACTGCGCGGCCGCCCAAATCGGCTGCTTTTCCGGCCTGTTGAGCCGTGTTAGAGCAGGATCGCGAAAAGCGCGAGCCAGTTTTTGGAAAAGATCACGCTCGAACAAAAGGTTGCAGCCGGTTTTGTATCAGACGGAATCGGCCAGCTTCACGCCCCCACACGTCAAAACGCGAAACAAAAGACAGCCATGACCGACAGCAGCATTGAAGCCCTGAACCAGAAACTCGACCGGCTGATCGAAGCGGTGAGCCGTCTTGCCCCGCCGCCGGTACCCCAAACCGACATCGGCGCGGCCGATTGCTTCGTCTGGCAGGCCGATCCGGGCTATCTGGAACCGGTGCACAGGGTTAACCGCGTCGACATCGGCCTGATCCGTGGCGTCGACCGCGTCCGCGACATCCTTGTCGACAACACCGAACGCTTCGCTGGCGGCTATCCGGCCAACAACGTATTGTTGTGGGGCGCGCGCGGCATGGGCAAATCGTCGCTGGTCAAGGCCGTGCATGCCCAGATCAACGCCAGGACCAAGTCCGACCTGCCGTTGAAGCTGATCGAAATCCACCGCGAGGACATCGACACGCTGCCGAAGCTGATGGGATTGCTCAAGGCGGCGCCCTTCCGCTTCATCCTGTTTTGCGACGACCTCTCCTTCGACCATGACGACACCTCCTACAAATCGCTCAAGGCAGCGCTCGAAGGCGGCGTCGAGGGCCGCCCCGCCAATGTCATCTTCTATGCCACCTCGAACCGCCGGCATCTTTTGCCCCGCGACATGATCGACAACGAGCGCTCGACCGCCATCAACCCGTCCGAGGCGGTCGAGGAAAAAGTGTCGCTGTCCGACCGGTTCGGGCTGTGGCTCGGCTTCCACAAATGTTCGCAGGACGAGTATCTCGACATGATCGACGGCTATGTCAGGCACCATGGCCTTGTCGTGGATCCCCAGCAACTGCGCGCCGAAGCACTGGAATGGGCGACCACCCGCGGCAGCCGCTCAGGTCGCGTCGCCTGGCAGTTCACCCAGGACCTGGCTGGCCGGCTCGGCAAGCCACTGAGGGACTGATACGTTGGGTGGCGTCGCCAACGCCATCCAATGACAAGATCATTTGGGCTGCGACCGCCGCAAGTCACGCGGCGTTTGGCCGATCTCACGACGCATCCAATGCGCCAGGTGTGACTGGTGCGCAAAGCCCGTCAATTCCGCAACCTCGCTTGTGCTGAGATCCCCGCGCCGGAGCAGGACCCGTGCGCGTTCGACCCGGCGTCGCAACACGTACCGGTGCAGGGTGAAGCCTGTCGCCGCCTTGAACCAAGCCCGCAAGTGCGAGCTGCTCGCCCCGGCAACTCGGCTCAGTCGGAGGATCGAAAGGGGCTCGTGCAGGCCAGCCTCAATATGCTCCAACACACGCTTGAGCTGGGCATCTGACAACCGGTTTCTTCGGTCGACATCGAGATTGTCAAGACCGAGCAGCCTCACCGCAAGAGCTGCGCCAATGCTGTCGGCAAACAAAGGTCCACTCGGTGAGTTTGCGTTGACATCGCTCTCGAGTGCTCGGGCGAGATGTTGGATGCGCTGATCACGAAGCAGGTGACGTGTGTCGAGCGGCAATGCGCGCGCCTTGCCGCCAAGCTCAGCCGCCACCCTTTCCATCAGGGCTGGTTGTAACGCGATCTCGATCGTGTCGAACGGGGTTTCAGTCTCGAAACCGCCCTCTTGGCCAGCGGGCACCAGGTCAATATCGCCGGCGCGCCTCACGAAATATCGACCAACCTCATTGCAGTAGGAACGCGTCGCCGCGCTTGCATGCACCATGATGCGATGATGGGCCGCTTTGGAGAGACGATGGACGCCCGCTTCGATATGCCAGAAGGCCATTGTGACGTCGGGCGGAAATCGAGCCGGAACAGACTGCGAATGCATGCTTTCTCACTTCATGGCAAAACCTGTCCAAGAATTGGCAATTTCCGCGCGATTTTCAATGCCGGGGACATGTACCTACGCCTCTCCATAGAGTTTGGACGAGAGGTTGCCATGGGTTTTTATGTAGTTGTCGGAGCAGGCCCGGTCGGGCACGAGACCGCGCGCCTTCTGGGAGAAGAAGGACATGATGTCGTTCTCACGAGCCGGAGTGTCGGCTCAAACGGGTTGCGGAACGTCCGGGCGGTGCAGGCCGATGCCACCGATGGCGTTGAACTGGCGCGTATCTGCCGAAACGCCGACGCCGTTTTCATGTGTGCCATGGCCGCCTATCACCGGTGGCCGACCGACTTTTTCCCAATCATCGACGGCACCGTGCGGGCCGCGGAAGCGGTCGGCGCGAAGCTTGTGATACTCGGAAACCTCTATGGCTATGGCGAACATGCCGATAGTCCGCTTCACTCCGACCTGTCTCTGGATCCGACTTCGAAGAAAGGAACCGCCCGGACGATCATGTGGCAGCGCGCGGTCCGTGCGGACGTGCCGGCAGTCGAAGTGCGGTCCAGCGATTATCTTGGACATGGCGCGATCAGCTCTTTCTCACTGGTCGCGCTGCCCTCCATAATCGAGGGGAGGCCGACTGCTTTCATTGGAAACCTCGACGCGACTCATGCCTGGTCCTTCACGAAGGACGTGGCCAGGACACTGGTCGCCGCTTCCCGCTACACGGGCGAATGGGGACGAGCATTCCATGTTCCATCGCAACACGCCTCACCCCGGGAACTCATCCTAACGACGGCGGCAATGCTTCACCGTGAAATTCCAGAGACACGTTCCTATTCCATCCCCGAAATGGAGGCATCGGGCATGCATGAGCTCATCGAAATGAGCTACCTCTTCGACAATCCCTTGCTGGTCGATTCCTCCGACGCGGAGACGCTTCTCGGCATCAAGGCCAGCAGCCTTGGCGTCATGATCGCCGACACCCTGCGTGATCATCTTTGAAGCTTGAAGACTGGCGCGTCGCGTTGAAGCTGAAAAAGCCCGCTCCTTTCGGAACGGGCTGAGCCGGCGGGCCGGACTGGAGGTCAGACGGCCCGCAAAATTGCTTTTTTTCTTCTATTCGAGATAGCCTCGACTATTCGAGATAGCCGGACGGATCGACCGGGGCGGAGTTCTTGCGCACTTCGAAGTGCAGCTTCGGCGAGTCCGTCGTGCCGCTCATGCCCGACAGCGCGATTTCCTGGCCGCGCTTGACCTTCTGGCCGCGCTGGACCTCGATCGAGCTGGCGTGGCCGTAGACGGTGACCAGGCCATTCTCGTGGCGCACCAGCACCGTGTTACCGAATTCCTTGAGGCCGTCGCCGGCATAGATGACGACACCGTTTTCGGCTGCCTTGACCGGTGTGCCAGAGGGTACGGCGATGTCAACGCCGTCTTTGCCGGAGCCGAAACCGGAAATCACGCGGCCGCGCACCGGCCAGCGCATCTTGCCGATGCCGGTGGCGTCTGGCGCGACGGCGTCGTCGGCCTCGGCCTGCTGGATGACCTTCGAATCCTTCTTCGGCGGCGTGTAGGACGCCAGCGTTTCCGACGGCGTGGTCTTTGCCGCGGGCTGCGTCGTGGCCGTCGTCACCGGATCGACCTTGGCCGGCTTGGCGGCGGCGACGATCGCGGTTCCACCGGCAGGCACCTTCAGGGTCTGGCCGATCTTGAGCAAGCCATCCTGCATGCCGTTGGCCTGCTTGATGGCAACGACACCGACACCGGTCTTCCTGGCAATCGAGGAAAGCGTGTCGCCCGACTGAACCGTATAGGTGCCAGCTGCATTGGTCGCCTTGGCCGCAGCTACCTGCGGCTTGGGCTCCTTGGGCTGGCTCGCGGCGGCCGACGTGTCGACCGGAGCGGCGGACTTGCCCTCCCTAGGCTTCGGCTGCTGCGGCAGGACGGCCACCTTGTCGGGCGCGGTGGCCGGCAGGTTGTGCTTGGTGTCTTTCGCCGGCTTGGCATCCGCGAGCTTCGGCTCGCTCTTGCTCGAATAGGCGTAGGCCGGGATGACCAGCTTCTGGCCGGTCTTCAGCCCCTTGGTCGCGCTCAACCCGTTGACCTTCATGATCACGTCGGACGGCACCTTGTAGCGCTGCGCCAGGCCGCCGATCGTTTCGCCGTCCCTGACGACGATCTCGGTTGCATGCGGAGTGCCGGAAGCAGCCACGCGGGGTTCGTCAGGTTGCGAAACCTTGAAAGGCGACGCCACTGGGGCGACGGTGCCGGTCGTGGTCCTGTCGACATGCGGTGCCGGGGCCAATGCGGTGCGTACCGGCTTCGACACCGGCGCCACTTCGGAAGCCTGGGCAACCGGCGGCGGCAGCGGCCGCGTCGAGACCGGATCGAGGCTGGAGCGGCTGACCGACTGTGTATGGCTGCCATCGATCGGAGCGGCGGCGACATCGCCCGGATAGGGCTGCTGTACGGCATCCTGCTTGTTGATGATGGCGCGCTGATTGTTGGTCGAGGATGTAAAGACATCGTCGACGCCATTGAACCGCGAAACTTGGGAACTGCACCCCGCAGCGGCACCCGCGACCATCAGTATGGCGCAGCCTCGCGCCAGATTGCGACCGTTTGTCTTCAAAACACTGAGTTGCATCGCACTAACCCGCACATACCCGGTACAAACTAGGCATGATTAAAGCGCGTTAATGTTACTCGACGGTTAACCCCATGGAATCCGACGCAATTTTTCTTAAAATATTAGAGAGCGAGCCCAGGGGAGATTTTCAGGTCATGCCGGCCGGGGTCGAAGACGGCGCGCGCACCCGACGCGGCGCGGCCTGAACATCGACATACGCGCTAGATGACAGCGGCGACACCGCGCAGGATCGGCTGCAGGCGAACGAGGCCGATGTCTTCACGCTCGAAGCGGCTGCCGACCTTGGTCAGCTTGGCCAGCACCTGTTCGCCCTCTTCGGGGCCGATCGGAGCGATGACGATACCGCCGCTCGACAACTGGTCGAGCAGGAAGCGCGGCAGGCTGTCGAAGGCAGCCCAGGCGACGATACGGTCAAATGGCCCTTCATTCGGCAGCCCGCCGGAACCATCGGCGTGGCGCACGATCACATTGCCGATGCCGAGCGCCTCGAAGCGCTGCCGCGCCTGCTCGGCGAGCGTCTTGTAGCGATCGGTGGTGATGACCCGCGCCGCCAGCCGCGACATCACCGCCGAAGTGTAGCCCGAGCCGGTGCCGATCTCGAGCACGCGGTTGCCCTGCTCGATAGCGAGCGCCGCGATCACCGCCGCCTGCATGTCGGCACCTTCGATCGCCTCGCCGCATTCGATCGGCAGCATACGGTCCGACCAGGCGATCTGATGGAACTGGGCCGCCAGGAAGCCGCGCCGCGGCGTCGCCTCGAAGGCCGCGATCAGCGCCTTCGGCACAGTCCCCCGGCCGCGCAGGCGCAGCAGAAAGGCAGCAAAACCTTCGCGGTCATCGATCGGGAGGCCTTGGTTCATGCAAGCGCCTTGCTCAATTGGTCACGGATTTCATGCGCGGTCAGGTCGAGCTGCAGCGGCGTCACCGACACCAGCCTGTTGCGCAACGCGTAGAGATCGGTGCCTTGCTTGCCCTCGACCGGCTCGCCGCCGAAGCGCAGCCAGTAGTAAGGCAGGCCGCGCCCGTCGCGGCGCTCGTCGACCCACAGGGAGTGCACGAGCTTGCCTTGCGTGGTGACCACCGTGCCCGCGACCTCTTCGGGCGTGCAGTTGGGAAAATTGACGTTGAGCAGCACGCCGTCCGGCAACGGCGTCGCGACAAGTTTCTTCAGCAGCGCCGGCGCCAGCACTTCTGTCGTCTCGTAGGGCACGACGCGATCTTCGCCGACATAGCTGTAGCCCTGGCTGAGCGCGATCGAGCGGATGCCGAGCAGCGCACCCTCCATGGCGCCGGCGACGGTGCCGGAATAGGTGACATCGTCGGCGATGTTGGCGCCCGAATTGATGCCGGACAGGATCAGGTCGGGTGCGCCAGGCAGGATCTTCTTGACGCCCATGATGACGCAATCCGTCGGCGTGCCGCGCACGGCAAAATGCTTCTCGCCAATCTTGCGCAGCCGCAGCGGCTCCGAGATCGACAGCGAATGCGCATAGCCGGACTGGTCCTGCTCGGGCGCCACCACCCAGACATCGTCGGACAGCGTACGTGCGACGCGTTCGAGCGACGCCAGTCCCTCGGCATGAATGCCGTCGTCATTGGTCAGGAGAATGCGCATTATTTCGCTTCGATCTTTTCCAGACCGCCCATGTAAGGCCGCAGCACTTCAGGAATGGTTACGCTGCCATCTTCATTCTGGTAGTTTTCGATGACAGCGATGAGCGCGCGGCCAACGGCTGTGCCCGAGCCGTTGAGCGTGTGCACGAAGCGGTTGCCCTTGCCGTCCCTGTCCTTGTAGCGCGCGTCCATGCGGCGCGCCTGGAAATCGCCGCACACCGAGCAGGACGAGATCTCGCGATAGGCGTTCTGGCCGGGCAGCCAGACCTCGATGTCGTAGGTCTTACGCGCACCAAACCCCATGTCACCGGTGCACAGCGTCATGGTGCGGAACGGCAGGCCGAGCCGCTTCAGCACTTCCTCGGCGCATTGCGTCATCCGCTCGAGCTCGGCAAGCGACGATTCCTGATCGGTGATCGACACCAGCTCGACCTTGTAGAACTGATGCTGGCGCAGCATGCCGCGCGTGTCGCGCCCGGCCGAACCCGCTTCCGAACGGAAGCACGGCGTCAGCGCGGTGTAGCGCAGCGGCAGTTTTTCATGCGCGGTGATTTCTTCACGCACAAGGTTGGTGAGTGGGACCTCGGCGGTCGGGATCAGGCCAAGCCTGCCCTCCCCGTGCGGCGTGAAGAACAGATCTTCCTCGAACTTAGGCAATTGGTTGGTGCCGAACAGAACATCGTCCTTGACCATCAACGGCGGGATGACTTCTTCGTAGCCGTGTTCGGTCGTATGCAGGTCCAGCATGAACTGGCCGAGCGCACGTTCCATCCGGGCCAGTCCGCTTTTCAGCACCGTAAAGCGCGAGCCCGACAGCTTTGCCGCGCGCTCGAAATCCATCATGCCGAGCGCTTCGCCGATCTCAAAGTGCTCCTTCACCCAGTTCGGCCGCGTCGGCACCTTGCCGACGAGGTGCTTGACGACATTGTCGTGCTCGTCCTTGCCGACAGGCACGTCGTCGAACGGCACGTTGGGAAGCACTGCCAGCGCATCGGTCAGCGCCTTGTCGAGCTCGCGTTCGCGCGCCTCGCCGTTCTGGATGAAGACCTTGATCTCGCCGACTTCGGCTTTCAGCTTTTCGGCCAAGGCGGCATCGCCCGAACGCATGGCGTTACCGATCTCCTTCGACGCGGCATTGCGGCGCTCCTGCTTGGTCTGCAGTTCGGTAACGTGCTCGCGCCGCGCCTCGTCCGAGGCGATCAGTCCGTCGACCATGGACTGCGCCTCACCGGCCGACCACGAGCGCTTCACCAGCGCCTCGACAAGGGCCTTCGGGTTGTCGCGAATCCATTTGATGTCAAGCATGGTTTGAACGCTCCTGGGTAGCATGTCGCCCAAAAGTGCACAGCGATTTTGGGACAACGATATGCGCAAAACAAAACTGAAACGCATCGCTTTGAGCGCGATGCGTTTCAGCCAGAGGGCGTAAACCGCATCCGAGATCGATGCAAGATGGGCGGGGCGACGACTATGTTTTTCCGCCGCTGCAGCCGCTCTGTTGCCTATGAGGAGGCAGGTGCCGGGGGCTCGTCCGGTGCTTTGTCCGCCACCTCGTCCGCCGCATCCTGCTTCTCGCGTGCCACGCGCTGCTTTTCCCGATCGCGCTCGATCAGCCGGGCAGCCCAGATGGACACCTCGTAGAGAAGGATGGTCGGGATGGCCAGGCCGATCTGACTCATCGGATCGGGCGGCGTCAGTATCGCCGCGACGACGAAGGCAATGACGATCGCCCATTTGCGCTTCTCGGCCAGTCCCTTGGACGACAGCATGCCGACCCGTGTCATCAGGCTGGTCACCACCGGCAGCTGGAACACCAGGCCGAAGGAAAAGATCAGCGTCATGATCAGGCTGAGATATTCCGACACTTTCGGCAGCAGCGAAATCTGCACCTGATCGTCGGTGCCGGCCTGCTGCATGGCGAGGAAGAACCACATCACCATCGGCGTGAAGAAGAAATAGACCAGCGACGCACCCATCAGGAACAGGATCGGCGACGCGATCAGGAACGGCAGGAAGGCATTCCGCTCGTTCTTGTACAGGCCGGGCGCGATGAACTTGTAGATCTGCGTGGCAATCAGCGGAAAGGCGATCACCATGCCGCCGAACATGGCGAGCTTGACCTGAGTGAAGAAGAATTCCTGCGGCGCCGTGTAGATCAGCTCGACCTTGTGCGGATCGAGCCCTGCCCATTGCGTCGCCCATTTGAACGGCACGACCAGGAGGTTGAACAGTTTCTTGGCGAAGAAGAAACAGACCAGGAAGGCAACGAAGAAGCCGCCCAGCGACCAGATCAGCCGCCGGCGCAACTCGATCAGATGCTCCATCAGCGGCGCCGACGATTTCTCGATCTCGTCCTTTTCGGTGTCCGAAACGCTCACTTGGCGGCTCCAGCCGTCTTCTTGGCCACCGGCTTCTTCACCGCTGCAAGCTTCGGTTCGGCTTTCGCCCCCGTCTTGGTCGCTACAGTCTTGGCCGCGATAGCCTTGGCCGCAGCGGGCGTCTTGGCCCTGAGCGTTTCAGGCTGTGCCGTCGTCACGGCCTTCGCCGGCGTCTTGGACGCAGACGCTGCCTTCGCGGCAACCTTTGCACCATTTGCCGAAGCTTTTGCAGCCGGCGTCGCTTTTGCCGGTGCAGGCTTGGTTAGTTTCTTCGCCGCGGATGCCTTCGGCGCCACGACAGGTGCCGCCGGTACTGACGTCGTCACCACCGATTCGTCGGTCATCGCCGGGAAAATCGGCGCTGCTGGCGCTGCTTCCGGTCCGTTGACGCCAGGCATGGTCGTTGCACCGTTCTTCAACGGCTCGGCCGCCTGCGGGGTCGAAGCGACAGAGCTTGCCGGATCGGCCGGCTTCGGCTTCATCGCCGCATCGACGCCGGAGCGAACATCGGCCGCGGCCTGTTCGAACGGATTGAGCTGCTTCCTGATCTCGGCCATCGGGCTGAGACCCCTGAGCTCGTCGACTGACTTCTTGACGTCGTCGAGCTCGGCTTCCTTCAGCGCCTCGTTGAACTGTTTCTGGAAATCGGACGCCATGGCGCGCAGCTTCGCCGTCGTGCGGCCGAAGGTGCGCAGCATATTGGGCAAATCCTTGGGTCCGACGACCACGATCATGACGATCGCGATGACCAGCATTTCGGTCCAGCCGACTTCAAACATGGCACTCTGTTCCGACTAGAACCTTTGGCTCAGCTCTTGCTGGCTTTTTCCTTCGCGGCCGCAACGGTCTCGTCGGCACGGTGTTCGACGGTGCGCTTGTCTTCGGCAACCTCGTCGTCGGCCATGCCCTTCTTGAAGCTCTTGATGCCCTTGGCCATATCGCCCATCAGCTCGGGAATCTTGCCGCGGCCAAACACCAAAAGCACGATCACCAGCACGATCAGCCAATGCCAAATCGAAAATGAACCCATAGCAAATCTCTCTCGAATGTTTTCCCTGGCGATGATCTATGCGTTTTCGCGTTGGGATTCAAACACAACTGCGACAGAGTTTATGAAAGGGTGACGGATGTCACGCATTTTCGACGGGAACGCCCGCTACGAATCCGCGCATCCTCATCAAGTTCGCCGCCAATGCCAGTCAATCTTCCGTGACGCGCGGCGTCAGCAGGCCGAGTTCCTCGAGATCGATATCGGTCAGCGCATCCTCGTCGTCGGTCAATGCGTCGGGATCGGCCGGCGGCTGCGGAATGGAGAAATTCGACGGCATGCGGCCCGAAAGCAGTCCGGCCCCCTTCAGTTCCTCCATGCCAGGAAGATCGCGAATCTCTTCCAGCGCGAAATGGTCGAGGAAGGTCTCCGTCGTGCCGTAGGTCACAGGGCGTCCGGGCGTCTTTCGCCGGCCGCGCATGCGCACCCATTCCGTTTCCAGCAGCGTGTCGAGCGTACCTTTTGAGGTCTCCACGCCCCTGATGTCCTCGATCTCGGCACGCGTCACCGGCTGGTGATAGGCAATGATCGCCAGCACTTCGAGAGCCGCGCGGGAGAGCTTCCTTTGCTGGACGGTATCGCGGCTCATCAGGAAAGCCAGGTCGCCGGCGGTGCGGAACGCCCAGGCGTCGCCCACACGCACCAGATTGACGCCGCGCCGCGCATAGATCTGCTGCAGCTCGGCCATGGCCAGGGCAATGTTGATGCCGTCAGGGAGGCGGGCCGCAAGCTGCTTTTCGCTGACGGGTTCAGCGCTGGCGAACACGATCGCCTCGGCCATGCGCACGGCCTCGGCCAGATGCAGCCGTTCGGCCGGGTTCTGTAGCTGCTGCTCGGCCGGATCCTGGGAAAGCAACTCCTCTTCGGGTTCATCGCCGACCTTGAACGGGACAACCGAAGCGTTGAAGCGTTCGCTCATGATGCCACCTCGACTGCCTTGATTGCCTGCGTGCGGCCGCGCAGGTAGATCGGCGCGAACGCTTCGTCCTGCCGCACCTCCATCGTGCCGTCGCGCACCAGTTCCAGTGTTGCCGCGAAGGAACTGGCGATCGCCGTGCGCCGCTCCTCGGGGCTGGTCATGTACGCGATGAGAAAACTTTCCATCGTCGTCCAGTCGCTCACGGCCCCGACCAGGCGGGTCAGGATGTCGCGCGCGTCCTTGAGCGACCAGACACCGCGCCTGGCGATCGTCACATTGTTGATCGCCTGCTTCTGGCGCTGCTGGGCATAGGCGGTCAAGAGATCGTAGAGCGAGGCCGAATATGCGTTACGCTTTTCGACGATAACCATTTCCGGCATGCCGCGCGCGAACACATCGCGGCCGAGCCGGTTGCGGTTGACCAGGCGCGCCGAGGCGTCGCGCATGGCTTCCAGCCGCTTCAGACGGAACTGCAGCACCGCCGCCAGTTCCTCGCCGCTTTCGCCCTCGTCGCCGGGCTGCTTGGGGATCAGGAGCTTGGACTTGAGGAAGGCTAGCCACGCCGCCATCACCAGATAGTCGGCGGCAAGCTCCAGCCTGAGCGCCCTCGCCGTCTCGACAAAGGTCAGATATTGCTCGACCAGCGCCAGGATCGAAATGCGCGCCAGATCGACCTTCTGGGTGCGGGCAAGATGCAGCAGAAGATCGAGCGGACCTTCGAAGCCGGCCACGTCGACGACCAGCGACGGGTCGCCGGTGACGCGTGAATCGTCATTCTCGGCCCACAGACGGTCCATCGGTGCGGCCTTCGCGGCCTTGTTTTCCAATGTTTCCGCCACTGCCTGTCGCTTTCCCTTTGCTATGCCACCGCATCGAAGTAGGTGGCGAATTCGGCACGTATTTCGGTTTCTTCAACCGTGTCACGGTTCTTTATATAGGTCAGCGCCCGCTTGGCGCGCTCCAGCGACGTGCCCTCAAGCCCTGTGGTGCGCGATGCGATGCCGGCCATCTCCTCAAAAACGCCGTTGCAGTGAAGGACCAGATCGCAGCCCGCCGCAAGGATCGAGGCCGCCTTTGTCGGGAAATCCCCAGAAAGTGCCTTCATCGAGGTGTCGTCGCTCATCAGCAGTCCGTCGAAGCCGATTTCGTGCCGGATGATCTCGTCGATGACCTTGCCGGAGGTGGTCGCCGGATTGTTGGGGTCGATCGCGCTGTAGACGACATGGGCTGTCATCGCCATCGGCAGATGGCTAAGCTCCTTGAACGGGGCGAAATCATGCCGCTGCAGATCGCTGAGCGAGGCATTGACCACCGGCAGTTCGAAATGCGTGTCGGCAAAGGCACGTCCATGACCCGGAATATGCTTCATGACCGGCAGCACGCCGCCCGACATCAGCCCTTCCGCGGCTGCGCGGCCGAGCTCGATCACCGGTCGCGGATCCTTGCCATAGGCCCGCGCGCCGATGACATCGCTGGCGCCTTCGATCGGCACATCGAGCACCGGCAGGCAATCGGCTGTGATGCCGTAGCGCAGCAGGTCGAAGGCATGCAGCCGCGCCATCAGCCAGGCCGCTCGGGCGCCGGCATCATGATCGTCGCGCCACAGCGCGCCGAGCGCGCCGCCGGCGGGATAGTTCGGTGCCAGCGGCGGTCGCAAGCGCTGCACACGGCCGCCTTCCTGATCGATGAACACCAGCGCGTCCGGACGCCCTAGGCAGTCCCGCATCTCGGCGACCAGATCGCGGATCTGTTCGGTCTCGCCAATGTTGCGCGCAAACAGGATGAAGGCCCACGGGCATTCATTGCGATAGAAATTGATTTCTTCGCGGGTAAGCGATTTCCCGGCACAGCCGAGGATCATGGATTTTGATTCGGTCATGTCGGCAGTTTAGGGCTTTGTGCGATCAAAGGGAATCGCCAGGGATTCATCCGGGACAATGCCGGATCTGCTTTCCCCATGAAAAAGCCGGCGCGGTGGACCGCGCCGGCTTTTGATGGTTGGCTCCGGCTTTAGCGCGAGACGAAGCAGTTGCCGCCGGCGGCCTTGTAACTGGTGCACAAACTGATCGCGTCATTGCGTGACTGGGCCGGAACGCGCACGCGGTAGAACGTGCCTTTGCCGGCGATCTCGGCCTTGACGATGTTGGCGGTACGCCCGGCAAGCACGCTGCCATAGCGGCGCTGCAGATCCTGATAGCTGGACTGGGCGCTTTCGACGGTCGGCTGCGAGGCGATCTGCATCGACCACGAGCCACCGCCGGCCGCGGTCGATGCCGGATCTATGGACGCAACCTGATCGGGCTTGACCTCGCCGACAACATCGACCGGCTGGTCGGACGGACGCTGCGGCGCGAGCGGAACCTTTGCCGGCGTGTTCGCCGATTGGGCCTCGGCTTTCGGCTTGGCGACCGGCTTGAGGGCCGGCTCGTCGCCCGCCAGGGCGGCGGCAGGCGCCACGGTGCCGGTCTGGTCCGCGTCGGCTTGCGCCGCCGGAGCAACATGCTGCGGCGCCGGATCGACCGGCTCGGTAGCGGCCACTAGCGGCGCGGCGGGCGCTGCCGGATCTTCACGCGGCACCAGCGAACCGTCCGACTTGACCACCATGGTCCTCACCTTGCGCGGCGCAACGGCGACGACATCGGCATTGGTGCTCTTGTCGGCATCCTGCAGCACCTGCGCGATGCGATCCTCGGACTTGGGCGCCGGCGCAGTGCTATCGGCAGAAGCGTTGTCGGCCGAAGCGGCGCCGGACATCGGCGCGGCATTGCCGACATCGGTTCCAGCGGCAGCTGCATTCTGGTCCGGCGAAAGATCGATGGCGCGGGCCGGGTCCTTCGCCTGCACGTCCACCGGCTCTTCGACGTTGGTGACCAGCTTTTCCTGGACCGGCTCGGCTGGCTTGGCGCCCCTGACCGCGTCATAGACCTTGTTGTCTTGGTTGGGCACCACGGCGCCGCCCGGATTCTCCGGCTTGACCTTGATCGGCGCGTTGTCGGCCTTGACGATGACAGGCGCTTCGCTGCCGCCCTTGCCGCCAAAGGACAGCGCAAAGGCACCGAGACCGCCCGCGACGGCGACCGCGCCGACAATCGCGGCGATGAACAGGCCGCGTCCGCGCGACGGCCTCGCGGCCTCACGCTCGCCGAGCCCCGGAACAGCCATAGCCTCGTCGAGTTCGGGATCGTAGTCGAGTTCATCGACGGTGAAATCATCGGCTTGCGAAACCGGCTGGCTCCCTGGCAGACTGTCGAGGTCGAAGCCGGAGGCGTCGGCATAACCCGTGGGCGCCGCCGCGCGGGCGGACATGTCCATCGGCCGCGCGGCATAGGTCCGCGCTTCCGGCTCATAGCCCTGCTTGATCCCATCATAGCCCGGCTTGACCCCGTCATATGCCGGCTTGAAGCTGTCATAGCCCGGCTTGAAGCCCGCGGCATAGGAGTCATCATCGTAAGACGCGCCGGCCAAATTGCCTGTGGGAGCGGCAGCGACCTCCACCGCGTTCATCTCGGAGAGAAGGCTGGAGAACTCCGC
Organism: Mesorhizobium sp. M0715; assembly: GCF_040320355.1. Taxonomy (NCBI): domain Bacteria; kingdom Pseudomonadati; phylum Pseudomonadota; class Alphaproteobacteria; order Hyphomicrobiales; family Phyllobacteriaceae; genus Mesorhizobium; species Mesorhizobium sp. M0715. Next base: position 114,937 of record NZ_JAMYPL010000005.1, read on the forward strand.
ATCGAGATCGTCGTAGCCAGGCGACGCTGGCTGGTCTTCCTCGAAGTGCAGTTCGGGAATATCGAGATCGTCCGCCAGCGCGACGACACGCTCGGGTACATCGACCGTTTCGACGTCGGGCATGTCTTCGTAATGCGCCGGCTGGCGCGATTGCGGCGCCGATACCGGGGCAGCGGGAGCCACGGCCTCGACCGGCTCGGACGAACGGTAGGATGTCATGGCGGCGACTGCCGGCGCGGCGGCCACGGATGCCACCGAAGCGGCCGGCTGAGCACCAAACGCAGGCTGAGCGCTGAATGACGGCTGCTGCGGAACCGGCGTCACGCGGCTCCACGAACGCGGCGGCTTTGCCGGTTGGGAACGCTCCGCAAGCCAATCGAGAGAATCCGCCGAATTGTCCCGGTCAGCGGCTTCGTCACGCGGATCAAGATCCTTGGGCAAAGCCGTGTCGAACGCATCATCGTCGAAATCGACATCGCCAACCGTGTTCCAGGTCGTATCCTGGAGTTCATCAAGCATAAGGTCGTCAATATCCGCATCGGCCGCTTGGGCCGTGCCAACATGCCGGTCCTGCTCAGGCGCGGGTCCGTCAAGATCCCAGTCGAGGTCGCCGACAAGGTCGGCCGGCTCCTCGGTGGTCTCGGCAACAGGCGGCAGGGCGGCGACAGCCGGCTGAGCCGTGACGGGCTCACTGGCCACCGGCACTGTGCGCGCCGTCATGGCACCCAGCAGCGCATTTAACTCGTCTTCCAGGCTCCGCTCGTCCGCGGTCGGGGCATGCGCCGCGGCTGCGATGTAGGCTTCCGGCGCCGCCGGCTGGGCGGCAACGGCGGCAACCTCTGTGACCGGCTCTTCGACCGTTTCGGCAAACGCGTCGTCCAAATTCAGGTCAAAAGCATCGTCCGGCACGCCCTCAGGGCTGGGAAGCTCGCCCTTCGCGTCAGCGACATCGGCAAACGCATCATGCGTTGGCGGCTCGTCGAAGGCATTCGGCTCATCCGCGCGAACGTCGAAATCCATGTCGACATCAGCCATGGCGTCGTCGAAATGGCCGGCAAAGCTTTCATCGGAGATTGCATGGCCGTCACGCGCCGCCGCTTGCTCCGGCATGGGATACTCGACGGGCTCGGCGACCACGAATGACTGTTCGGCCGCCGAATGGTCGTCGAGCACCAGCTCGTCTTCAAGCGAGACTGCCACCGCATCGTCGAATCCGTCATCTGAGGCAACTGGCTCGACAGAAGCGTGCGTGTCGGCAACGGCGTATTGGGCCTCTTCGGCTTCCTCATCGATCCGGAGGTCCTGGTCGAGCGAAGTGGCAAGCTCGTCCGCCATCGACTGATCGTCCTCGAAGGGGGAGACGTCCTCAAGCGAACCGGCGACGGCATCGTCAAAATCAGACGCGAAAGCCGGCTCGACGGACGGCGCGGCTTCAGCTGCGACCGCATGGCTGGTGCCGGCGACGTGGCCGTCGATCTCAGCCATGTCCAGTTGGAAATCGTCGTCGAGCGACACCGAAAGCTCGTCGTCCATCGCGCTGGCGTCAGCCGCTTGGAATGCCGGCTCATGCTCGAAGGTCGGCTCATGAGCCTGGACAACCGGAGCGGCGTCGCTGTCGTCAGCGCCGAACTCGCCCATCATTTCTTTCTCGAGATCGATATCGAAATCGCCCTCTTCGAGCCCGCGATCGGCGGCTGGGGCCTGCGGCTGGGCGGGCGATTGCGGCCTGACCGGCTGGCGCGGGTCGAATCCCATGATCCTGGTCAGTTCCGCGAACGGATCATCGTCAGCGATGTCCTTGTTGTCGGCTACTCTCAGCTGGGTTCTGTCTGCCATTATTGTTCCCGAACTCGCACTCATTCGGACGCCATGGACGTCGCGTAGGGTTGGCCCTTACCAGCGCAATGTGGGCAAAAGGTGACAGGTTATTTAGTCAAACCTAACGCATTTCGGTGGGCGCGGCGGCCCCGATCAACGTCAGGCCGGACGTCAAAACGTCCGAAACAGCCTGCACCAGCCCTAGTCTGGCATGCGTCAATTGTCGGTCGTTAACCTTAACAAAACGTAAGTCCGGATTATCCGTGCCACGGTTCCAGTGTCCGTGGAAGCTGGAAGCCAGATCATAGAGGTAAAATGCCAGCCGATGCGGCTCGAGCGCAAGGGCGGCGGACTCGATCAGGCGCGGATATTCGGCGAGCTTGCGGATCAGGCCGATCTCGCCCTCATCGGTCAGCAATGCCGCGGCCGACGCCAGGCTGTTGCGGTCGAAATTGGCTTCGCCCAGTTGCTCGCTCGCCTGCCGGAACACCGAATGACAGCGCGCCGAGGCGTACTGGACATAGAACACCGGATTGTCCTTGGACTGCTCGGTCACCTTGACGAAATCGAAGTCCAGCGGCGCATCGTTCTTGCGGTAGAGCATCATGAAGCGGATCGCGTCGCGGCCGACCTCCTCCACCACTTCGCGCAGCGTCACGAAATCGCCCGACCGCTTCGACATGCGCACCGGTTCGCCCTCGCGAAACAGCTTGACCAGATTGCACAGCAGGACAGTGAGCTTCACCTCGTCGCCGGCAATCGCCCGCGCCAAGGCCTCCAGCCGCTTTACGTAGCCGCCATGGTCGGCGCCGAGCACATAGATCAGGTCGACGAAGCCGCGATCGACCTTGTCCTTGAGATAGGCGACGTCGGCGGCGAAATAGGTGAACGAGCCATCGGACTTGACCAGCGCCCGGTCCATGTCGTCGCCGACCGCGGTCGAGCGGAACAGCGTCTGCTCGCGGTCCTCCCAATCGTCGGGTTTCTCGCCCTTGGGCGGCGGCAGCTTGCCCTTGTAGATATGGCCCTTCAGCGTCAAATCGTTGATCGCCGAGCGGATCTTCCTGGCATTGTCGGCATGCAGCGTGCGCTCGGAGAAGAACACGTCGTGATGCACGTTGAGCATCGCCAGGTCCTCGCGGATCATCGCCATCATCGCATCGATGGTGCGATCCTTGACGATGGCGAGCGCCTCGTCATCCGGCATCTGCAGAAGCGAGCGGCCGAATTCCGCGACCAGCGCCTGGCCGACAGGCACCAGGTAATCGCCGGGATAGAGACCGGCGGGTATTTCGCCGATATCGTCGCCCAGCGCTTCGCGGTAGCGCAGGAATGCGGAACGGCCGAGCACGTCGATCTGCGAGCCGGCATCGTTGATGACATATTCCTTGGTCACATCGTAGCCGGCGAAGGCCATCAGATTGGCAAGCGCGTCGCCGACGACAGCACCCCGGCAATGGCCGACATGCATCGGCCCGGTCGGATTGGCCGAGACATATTCGACATTGGTCTTCCTGCCGCCGCCAACCGTCGAGCGGCCATAGTTGCGGCCCTCGCCGAGCAGTGCGGTCAGATGTGTCTGCCAGAAGCCGTCCTTGAGCCTGAGATTGACGAAACCGGGCCCTGCCACTTCCGTCGCCGCGACATCCTTGTCGTCACGCAGCGCCTGCGCCAGTCTTTCGGCCAGCGCGCGCGGGTTCTGGCCGGTCGGCTTGGCCAGCACCATCGCCGCATTGGTCGCCAGGTCGCCGTGGCTGGCGTCGCGCGGCGGCTCGACGGCAATGCGCGACAGGTCAGGCGAAACGCCGTCTTTGTCTTTCAGATCAAGCGCTTCGACGGCTTTTATGATTCGCGCGGTGAAATCGGCGAAGATGTTCATTTGTGTGACTCTGGGGTCTGGCTCTGGCGGCTTTGCAGCGAATCCGGCTCGTTGGCCGGCAAAATCGAGCCCGCCCTAGCCCAATTCAGGCGTATGGTCAAACAAACGCCGGTGTTCCTTGAGCGCGTAGGTGTCGGTCATACCCGCCAGGAAGTCGGCGACGCTGCGCGCCTTGATGCGGTCGTCGGCCCGATCCAGCCCCTCGCGCCAGCCGTCCGGCATGGCGCGCGGATCGGCGAAATAGGCGTCGAACAGATTTTTGACGATCTGCTCGGCGTCCGCGCGCACCCGCATAACCTCCGCGTGCCGGTAGAGGTGCTTGTACAGGAAGGCCTTCAGTTCTTTCTCCAAGGCAGCCATTTCGGCCGAGAAAACCACCATCGTCTCGCCAGCTGCCCTCACTGCATCGGCGCTCCGCGGCTTGATGCGATCGAGATCGGCGGTCGTCGACTTGATCACGTCCTCGACCATGGCGGTTATCTGCCGCCGCATCAGCTCGTGGCCGGTGCGCACATCATCGAGGGAGGGATAGCGTGAGCGAACGCCTTTCAGGATCGTTCCCGGCAGCGAAACCGTCTCCAGCATGTCCAGCGTCAGTAGCCCTGCCCTCAACCCGTCATCGATGTCATGCGTGTTGTAGGCTATATCGTCGGCGATCGCCGCGCATTGCGCCTCGATGCCGGCGAACCGGTCGAGTTCGAGATCGTGCAGCTCGGAGTAATCACGGATCGCCTGCGGCACCGGCCCTTTCAGACCCTTGCCGTTGGCGTCCGTCAGCGGTCCATTGTGCTTGACCAGGCCTTCCAGCGTTTCCCAGGTCAGGTTGAGCCCATCGAACTCGGCGTAGCGCGCCTCCAGCCTCGTCACGATGCGCAGCGATTGCGCGTTGTGGTCAAAGCCGCCCCAGGTGGCCATCTTTTCGTTCAGCGCGTCCTCGCCGGTGTGGCCGAAGGGCGTGTGGCCGAAATCATGCACCAGCGCCACCGCCTCAGCGAGATCCTCGTCGCCGCGCAGCGCCCGTGCCAGGGCGCGCGCGATCTGCGCCACTTCGATCGAATGGGTCAGCCGGGTGCGATAGTGGTCGCCTTCATGCGCGATGAAGACCTGCGTCTTGTGCTTCAGGCGCCGGAAGGCCGTCGAATGGATGATGCGGTCACGGTCACGCTGGAATGGCGTGCGGGTCGGGCTTTCCACCTCGTCGAACAGCCGTCCGCGCGACTTTGCCGGGTCGCAGGCATAGGCGGCGCGCGGCCGATAGCCGAATCCGATGTCGCCCAACTCATTGGTCATGGCTGATGCTGCCGCGTTTGACTTAGCCAGGTTGACTTGGCCCCTCGCGCTTCATACCTATCATGTGAAACCGAAAGCAAGGTGACGCCCATGGGCGCTGATGCCAAGACTGCCATGAAAGTCGATATGACCGAGGCCGCCGCCAAGCGGATCGCCAGGATTGTCTCGAACGAGGCCGGCAAGACGGCGCTGCGCGTGTCGGTCGAAGGCGGCGGCTGCTCGGGCTTCTCCTACAAGTTCGATCTGGTCGATACGCGCAATGACGACGACGTCGCCATCGAGAAGGACGGTGCCACCGTGCTGATCGACGATCTGTCGCTGGTCTATATGGGCGGCTCTGTGATCGATTTCGTCGACGATCTGATGGGCCAGTCGTTCCAGATCCGCAATCCGAACGCCGTCGCCTCCTGCGGCTGCGGCACGAGTTTCTCCATATAGAATGCCTGCTATCGGTGCGGTCCGTCAGATCGCGCTGTCGGCTGGCCGTGATCTCGACGCCACGCTGGCTTTCTGGCGCGACGTGCTCGGCATGGCGGTTCATGCGCGCTTCGACCCGCCGGGCATCGCCTTCATCATGGCCGGCGATATCAGGCTGCTGTTCACCGACGGCATACCGGCCGGAACCGTCTATCTCGACATATCGGGCCTCGATGACTTCCATGCCTCTGCGGTCGCGGCAGGCGTACCCTTCACCGCGCCGCCAACACTTGTCCATCGCGACACAGAGGGCCAGTTCGGTCCAGCGGGGGAAAGCGAATGGATGGCCTTCCTAAAGGACCCGGCTGGCAATACGATTGGCCTCGTCGAACGCCATCCGCCGCAAGAATCCAACTGAACAGCATCGAGACCGCCATGAAAATCGTCACCTGGAACATCAACGGTGTCCGCGCCCGCATTGGCAACCTCACCCATTGGCTGACCGAGAGCGCACCCGACATCGTCTGCCTGCAGGAGATCAAGTCGGTCGACGAGCAATTCCCGCGCGCCGAGATCGAGGCGCTTGGCTACAATGTCGAAACCCACGGCCAAAAGGGTTTCAACGGCGTCGCCCTGTTGTCGAAGCTGCGCTTCGACGAGGTGATCCGAGGCCTGCCCGGCGACGATGCCGATGAACAGGCGCGTTTCATCGAAGGGGTTTTCTCGACTGACAAGGGCGCGTTGCGCGTCGCCTCGCTCTATCTGCCGAACGGCAATCCGATCGATGACGAGAAGAAGTTTCCTTACAAGCTGTCCTGGATGGCGCGGCTGGAGCGCTGGGCCGAAGAACGGCTGAGACTGGAGGAGGCTCTGGTGCTCGCCGGCGACTACAACGTGATTCCCGAGCGGATCGACGCGCGGTTTCCGGAGAACTGGCTGGGCGACGCGCTGTTCCAGCCGCAGACGCGACAATCCTTCCGGCGGCTGCTCAACCTTGGTTTCACCGAGGCGGTGCGCGCGGTCACCGACGCACCCGACACCTACACATTCTGGGACTATCAAGCCGGCGCGTGGCAGAAGAACAACGGCATCCGCATCGACCACCTGCTTTTGTCGCCGGAAGCCGCCAACCGGTTTTCTTCCGCGTCGATCGAAAAGCACGTGCGCGCCTGGGAAAAACCGTCCGATCACGTGCCGGTGGCGATCGATCTCGCACTTCAGCCGGCCTGAGAGAACCCTCGCCGGGCACGTCTGCGCTGGACCTCATATCGCCACATTTCGCGCCGCTCATTGCGGGCCAGCATGGCGGCTGGGGTTCCATGAGCACACGATTTCATCTTTGTCCGATCGGCCTGGCATTTGCCATGGCCGCTCCCGGTGCGGCATTTGCCGACCAGGAATGCCTGGCCAATGGAAAATCCTACCAGCTTGGCCAGGTCGCCTGCCTGACGCTTGCCGACCGGAGCCATCTGGCTCGCTGCGACATGGTGCTCAACAACACATCGTGGACGAAGATCGGGGATAGCTGCCCGGAAAACACGCTGGCGCCACAACCCCATGTCACGCCGATCTCGACGCCGGCGCCCAGCATGGTGCCGACGGAGCCGATCGTGAACTGATCACGGCCGAAAATCGAGTGCTGCTGGTGAAGCTGACGCGGCCGCGAGACTACTGGTCCGCGTTGTTGCCCTTGGTGAGGATATCATCGGCCAGCGAGATGGCGGTACGGCGGTCGGCCTCGCCGGCGGTGGCAAATGCCTCTTCCTGCATGCCGCGGATCCAGGGCTGGTCAGCCGGTGAAGCGCGTTCGAGCGCTGCCGTCATCATCGCCAGGCCGCGAACGATCTTGCCGCTCTGGAACAACAAATGGCCCAGTGTCGCTTGGGCGCCGGCATGGCCTTTCTCGGCGGCGAGTTGGAACCAGCGCCCGGCCTGCTTGACGCTGGCCTTCACGCCGCCCTCGCCCTTCAGGAACATCTGCCCCATTTCGAACTGCGCGTTCGGATTGCGGTAGTTGGCGGCGGCGCGCATGTAATATTCCTGGGCCGCCACCTCGTTCTCGGCGACCGGGCTGCCGGGAATGCCCGTGCGCAAATAGTCGCCAAGCGCCACCAGCGCGTCGGAGACATAGCTTTCCTCAGGCGAGCCGGGCTCGACGTCCTGATCGACGATCTCGGAGAAGAACTTGAACGCCTCGTAGTCGTCACGCGCCACGCCGTCGCCCTCGGCATACATGCGGGCAAGCTTCCAGGTGGCACCGATCTGGCCGTTTTCGGCAGCGTATTTGTAGGCCTCGGCAGCCTGTTCCTTGTGGCCGTTCTTGTAGGCGGAGAAGCCGAACTGGAAGACCGCCCATGGGCTGGATTGCGGCTTCACCCCGGTCTTGTCGTCGAACACCTTGTCGTCGAAGGCCATGGCCTGGCCCACGGCGCCAAAGGTCGCGCCAAAAGTGGCGATCACGACCAGTGCCGAAAAGACAGACGACCTCAACAACTCTGGTGTTGACTTCAACAACTCAGATGTCCGCATAACAGTGTGTTTCTTTCGCACCGCCTGGATGGGTCACCGCGCCATCGCGCGCCGGCCCTACCGTCTGTGCATATTTCCATATCGCGCCCGACTGATAATCGGTCGCGCGCGCCTTCCAATTCTTTGCCCTCGCCGCCAGTTCGCTATCGGACAACGCCACGTCGATCGTGCCGTTCACAGCGTCGATCGAGATCACGTCACCATCCCTGAGCAGTCCGATCGGGCCGCCTACGGCTGCTTCGGGGCCGACATGGCCGATGCAGAAACCGCGCGTCGCGCCCGAGAAGCGCCCGTCGGTGATCAGCGCCACCTTGCCGCCCATGCCCTGGCCGTAAAGTGCTGCCGTCGTCGACAGCATCTCGCGCATGCCGGGGCCGCCGCGCGGCCCCTCGTAGCGGATGACGAGAACTTCGCCTTCCCTGTAGTTGCGCTGCGTCACCGCCTCGAAACATTCCTCTTCCGAATCGAAGCAGCGTGCCGGGCCGGAGAACTTCAACTCCGCCATGCCCGCGACCTTCACGATCGCGCCTTCGGGGGCAAGGTTTCCCTTCAAGCCCACGACACCGCCGGTTTGGGTAATGGGTGTGTTGGCCGGGCGGACCACGTCCTGATGCTCATTCCAGACAACGTGCTGCATGTTTTCGGCCAAAGTGCGGCCAGTCACGGTCATGCAGTCGCCATGCAGATAGCCGTGGTCGAGCAGCGTCTTCATCAGCAGCGGAATGCCGCCGGCCTCGAACATGTCCTTGGCGACATATTTGCCGCCCGGCTTGAGGTCGGCGATGTAAGGCGTCTTCTCGAAGATCTTGGCCACGTCGAACAGGTCGAACTTGATGCCGGCCTCGTGGGCGATCGCCGGCAGATGCAGTGCCGCGTTGGTCGAACCGCCGGTGGCCGAGACCACGGTCGCCGCATTCTCCAGCGCCTTCAGCGTGACGATGTCGCGCGGCCGGATGTTTTTCGCGATCAGTTCCATGATCTTTTCGCCGGAGGCGAAATTGAACCGGTCGCGCATTTCATAGGGAGCCGGCGCGCCGCAGGAATAGGGCAGCGCCAGGCCGATCGCCTCGGCGACGGTGGCCATGGTGTTGGCGGTGAACTGGGCGCCGCAGGAACCGGCCGAGGGACACGCGACCTGCTCGATCTCAAGCAGTTCGTCGTCGCTGATCGTGCCGACCGAGTGCTGGCCGACCGCCTCGAAAACATCCTGCACGGTGATCTGGCGGCCGCGATAGCTGCCGGGCAGGATCGAACCGCCATAGATGAAGATCGACGGCACGTTGAGCCGCACCATGGCCATCATCATGCCGGGCAGCGACTTGTCGCAGCCGGCCAGCCCGACCAGCGCGTCGTAGCAATGGCCGCGCATGGTGAGTTCGACCGAATCGGCGATGACCTCGCGCGACACCAGCGATGACTTCATGCCCTGGTGACCCATGGCGATGCCGTCGGTGACGGTGATGGTGCAGAATTCGCGCGGCGTGCCGCTGGCCGCAGCGACGCCCTTCTTGACCACCTGCGCCTGGCGCATCAGCGAGATGTTGCAGGGCGCCGCCTCGTTCCAGCAGGAGGCGACCCCGACCAGCGGCTGCGCAATCTCGGCCGCCGACAAACCCATCGCATAGAGATAGGAACGATGCGGCGCACGCGCCGGACCGACGGTCACATGGCGGCTGGGGAGCTTAGCCTTGGAGATGACTTTGGCGTCCATACTCTTCCTTGCCCCATCTTCCCTGCAAATGGGGCGGAGCGGCCTGCCCCCTCGCCGAGCCTTTTGGCGCGTGTCCCGAGACAAGATCGAGGTGCGCCGGGTTTATGGCGGGAAATGGGCAATTTCCTCAGCCCGGCTTCCAGCGCAGGGGTTGTTCAGAAAGTGTTGCCAAAACGTCACAATCGCACGGGGCGAAAGAGGTGCGGCTAATATGCAACGCAGCTTGGATACGGGGCGCACGGGCGATGCCGGCTCAAACGAAAAAGGCCGAGCAACGCCCGGCCTTTTGCTTAGAATTTTCAGTTGCTTAGAACTTGATCTTGATACCGCCGGAAATTGCCGTGACCAGATCGTTGCCGAAGTCATAGCTGTCATCGGTGCCCGCGATATAGCCGTTCTCGCCAGCCAACTCCCCTGAATGGCCGCTGGTCAGCACACCGACCGCACCTGCCAGACGAACCTCGATATTCGGCCTGGGCGTATAGGCAACGCCACCACCCAGCGTCCAGGTATCGGTCTGTGCACCATAGCCATGCGACGTGCCACGATCCCAGGAAAGCTGCCCAGCGGCACTCCACTGATCATTGAACTTGTGACCGATACCGCCCGTGACAGTCCAGCCATCACGATACATCAGGTCGAGTGAAGTTAGTTGGCCCAGACCATTCGTGACGCAGAATGAGGAGGGTGTACCCTGGGCACAGATCGGAACGCTTTGCAGGACGCTCCAATTGACCCACTTGATCGAACCGAAAGCGAGCCAGCCAGGTGCGATGCCCGACTGCAGTTTCAATTCGAGCGAATCCGGCATTGACTCCGTCGCACCATAAATCGGTACAGAGACGACGCCGCCGATGTTCAGAGTACCAGAGATATTGTCGAGCTTCACTTGCGAATTGTAGACAAGGCTGGCGCGCAGCGCGATATCTGGAATTTCATAAGCGACGCCCGCACGCCAGCCCCAGCCATCGGCCTCCAGATCGACACGACCGACCATCGTGCCGAAGCCAATATCTGTGTAGTTCTCCTTGAAGCCATAGATCTTCTGGTAGAAAACACCGCCTATGAACCGAAGCTGGCCTTTGCCGGCGTCCATCTTGTAGGAGCAGGTAGCCGCGTAGTTGTCGCTCTTGATGTCGGTTTCGATATTCGAAAACGCGCCGTTCCACGCATTTCCCGGCGCGGTATGTGCACCCCAGGGCTGCGAATAATCGACCATGCAATCCACGCCTTGCACGACCTGGACCTTGGCTCCAATGCGTGGAACCCAATAGCCCTCGGCTCCGTCGGCCGAGGTGCCCAAACCGAGATCGGCTCCGCCCGGGCCGCGCGCATTCTTGTACTTGCGGTCCGGCATCACATAGGTCGCTTCCGCTTCGGTCGCGAACGGAGCCGGATCAAACAACAGGTCGATATCGTAGCCAGCACGCTCCAGGCCGCCGGCATGTGCCGGGTTCATCGCCGTCCCGATCAAAGCCAGCGAAAAGCAGCCCGCCCCAAGCAGCGCTTTCAGTCGCAGAATAGTCATGAAATGTCCTCCCCGAATTCGAGTGCATCAAGCTAGAACCAATTCGGGTTAACGGTGCAACAACGAATTCAAGAGCGTACATGTACACATTCGCCAGGCGCATTTTCGAGGAAATGCAACCGGATGCGGCAAGGCCGAAAACGGTCCGTGATGGCGGATCTGCTTCCAAAAAACAGAGGAAACCCATCCAAAAAGGTTCGAAAACAGCATTTTTTGCGGTCCGGGAGCCCCATTGTTACATTATGGCAACAATGGGGCTAAAACTTCCGTTTACGTCAAAATTAACGCAACGGCATGCTGATTTTCGAGGCGGAAAACCAGCAGTTTAGAGAGGGCTAAAGTCTCGCGAATCTATCCTTAGCCGGCGTCGCGAACCCTGGCCAACGCGACCGACAGCTTGCCCTGCGCATCGCGGTATTCGGCGAGCTTTTCACGCTCGGCATCGACGATCTCGGCCGGCGCGCTGGCGACGAACCTTTCGTTCGACAGTTTCTTGTGCAGGCGCGCGATCTCCTCGGTCACCTTGGCCAGTTCCTTCTGCAGCCGTGCCGCCTCGGCGGCGAGGTCGATCAGGCTGCCAAGCGGCAGGCAGACCGTCGCCTCATTGAGCACGATCTGCGCCGAGCCCTTGGGCGCGACATCGGCAAGCGAGATGTCGCCGACCCGCGCCAGCCGCTTGATCGCCGAATCCTCGCGAACGAGGCGCTCGCGTGTCACATTATTGGCGCCGACCACGACGAGCGGTGCAATGGCTGCCGGCGGCACGTTCATCTCCGAACGCACGGAGCGAATGCCGGAGACGAGTTCGACCAGCCAATTGATGTCCGCTGCGGCCTCGGCGTCTTCGAAATCCGGTGACGGCCATGCCGCATGACACAGCAGCGAGAGGCGTTGCTTGCCTTCGCCAGCGGTCTGCGCCCACAGTTCCTCGGTCATGAACGGCATCATCGGGTGCAGCAGCTTGTAGATCTCGTCGAGTACGAAGGCGACGCAGGCGCGGCTTTCGGCCTTGGCCGCCTCGTCGGCGCCCATGAACACCGGCTTCAGCAATTCCAGATACCAGTCGCAGAACAGGTTCCAGACGAAGCGGTAGGCGGCACCCGCCGCCTCGTTGAAGCGGTATGAGGTGATGCCGTCCGTGATTTCGCGCGCCGCGCGCGTCAGTTCGGTCAGGATCCAGCGGTTGACCGCCAGCTTCGCGTCATTCAGCCAGAACTCGTCATTGCGCGCGACCTCGTTCATTTCGGCGAAGCGCGTGGCGTTCCACAGCTTGGTGCCGAAATTGCGATAGCCGGCGATGCGCGCCGGGTCGAGCTTCACGTCGCGGCCTTGCGCCGCCATCACCGTCAGGGTGAAGCGCAGCGCATCGGCCCCGTATTCGTCGATCAGGTCGAGGGGGTCGACGACGTTGCCTTTCGACTTCGACATCTTCTGCCCGTTCTTGTCGCGCACCAACGCGTGCATGTAGACGGTGTGGAACGGCTCCTCGTCCATGAAGTGCAGGCCCATCATCATCATACGGGCAACCCAGAAGAAGATGAGGTCGAAGCCGGTCACCAGCACGTCGGTTTGGTAGTAGGTCTTCAGCTCCGGCGTCTCATCAGGCCATCCCAATGTCGAGAACGGCCACAGCGCCGACGAAAACCAGGTGTCGAGTACATCCTCGTCGCGGGTCAGGATCTCGCCCGGCTGGAAATTCTCCAACTTGTCCTCGACCCAGCCCTTCCAGGGTCCTTCCAGAGCCAGGTAGTATTCGATCGCGGCGCCGAGCGCCTCTTCCTCGGTCTTCTCGACGAAGACGCGCCCATCCGGCCCGTACCATGCCGGGATCTGATGACCCCACCACAGTTGGCGTGAGATGCACCAGGGTTCGATATTTTCCATCCACTGGAAATAAGTCTTTTCCCAATTCCCGGGTATGATCTTGGTGCGCCCCTCGCGCACCGAAGCGATCGCTGGCTTGGCCAGTTCCGCCGCATTGGCATACCATTGCTCGGTCAGGAACGGCTCGATCGGCACGCCCCCGCGATCGCCATGCGGGACGGCGTGGCGATGCGGCTCGACCTTTTCGAGGAAGCCGCCCTCTTCCATCAGCTCGACGATCTTCTTGCGCGCGACGAAGCGGTCGAGGCCGTCGAGTTCGTCCCAGACAATTTGGCGCTCCGGCGTCACCTCGAGGCCGGCAAGGAAATCCTCATTATCCCTGAGACTTACCGCCGCCTCCGTGGTCAGGATGCTGATCGCCGGCAGCTTGTGGCGCTTGCCGACCTCGAAGTCGTTGAAATCGTGCGCGGGCGTGATCTTGACCGCGCCCGAACCCTTTTCCGGATCGGAGTACTCGTCCGCCACCACAGGAATCCTGCGACCGACGATCGGCAGGACGATGTTCTTGCCGACCAGATGCCGGAAGCGCTCGTCGTCAGGGTGCACGGCGACGGCCGTATCGCCCAGCATCGTCTCCGGGCGCGTCGTCGCCACGGTGATGAAGGTTGTTGGGTTTTCCGGGTCGAAGACCTGGCCCTCTACGGGGTAGCGGAAGTGCCAGAGATTGCCGTTGACCTCCTGCTGCTCGACCTCGAGATCGGAGATCGCGGTGAGCAGCTTGGGATCCCAGTTCACAAGGCGCTTATCCTTGTAGATCAGCCCTTCCTTGTAGAGCGTGACGAACACTTCGAGCACGGCCTTGGACAGGCCTTCGTCCATGGTGAAGCGTTCGCGTGACCAATCGGCCGAGGCGCCGAGCCGCTTTAACTGGTTGAAGATCGCGCCGCCGGATTCGGCCTTCCACTCCCACACTTTCTCGATGAACTGCTCGCGGGTCAGGTCGCGGCGATGGATCTGCTTTTCCATCAGCTGCCGCTCGACCACCATCTGCGTGGCGATACCGGCATGGTCCATGCCCGGCTGCCACAGGACATTCTTGCCGCGCATGCGCTCGAAGCGCACCAGTATATCCTGCAGCGTGTTGTTGAGCGCGTGTCCCATATGCAGCGAGCCGGTGACGTTCGGCGGCGGGATGACGATGGTGAAGGCTTCCGCCCCCTCCTCGGCCCCGGCACCGGCGCGAAACGCGTCGGCCTCTTCCCAGACTTTGGCGATCTTCGGCTCGACGGTTTTGGCGTCGTAGGTCTTTTCAAGCATGGGAAAATGGTCCGCGCTGTCGGGAGTTTTGCTGGTCCGCTGTAAATCGGAAGGCTTTGACCAAGTCAACCGCAAGGGCTGTCTCGGACCCTCACAACCAGATAGGCGCGGCCTTGGTCATTTCAACGGAAAGCGATCCGTCGTCCTGCCAACAAGCTGACCTCACCAAAGGAAACGGCGCCACGAGGGCGCCGTTTCCTTTGGTGATCGGCATGGGGAACTACTGCGCCCCGCGCGCCACGCGCTCGATCTCCTCGCGCACCAGCCTTTCGACCAGTGTCGGCAGATTGTTGTCGAGCCAATCCTGCAGCATCGGCCGCAGCATCTCTTCGGCCATTTCGTCGAATGTCTTCTTGCTGCGGCTGGCAAACGCGTCGGAAAGCTCGCCAAAGGCAGCCGCGACCTGCCGGCCGGTGTGCTCGGAAACGATCGCCGGACGCGGCGCGTCGCTGGCCGCCACCGGTCGCACCACGCTTGCATCCGGACGAGACGGCTCGACGGCTGCTTTCGCGGTCGGTTCGTCACTTGGAGTCTCCACGGACGGCTGGGCAGCGGTCTTGGGGGCTTCGCTCCGGTCCGACACCGCCCTCGCCTGCTCACCGACCGCGGCGATCTCGCGACGCCAATCGGCGATGGAAGCGTCGGCGACAGGACGCGATCCCGGCGCTTCAACCGTGATTGGCTCGGCGGCGACGCGGGCGCTGACCTCGGCAAGTGTCATCGATGGCTTTGCCGGGCTGGGATCGGGGCGCACCGGCGTTTCCATGCGTGCGACCACCGGCTCGGCCGCCGGCAACTGTGCCTGGACTTCCGCCAGCGTGACCGGCTTCCTGCCCTCGGGGGCGGCATGCAGGTCGGCACGGAATGCTTCCACGTCGGGGGCTGCATAGGCGCTCGACGCGCGCTCCAGATCCTGGCTCAACTCATCGGCGTCGCCCGGCTGCTTGCGGCCGCCGTCGCTGTCCTCGATGATCCGCCTGATGGAAGCCAGTATCTCTTCCATGGAAGGTTCGCGCTGTGCGCTGCTTGCCGTTGCCATCGTCACATCCGCCGCCCTTGTGACCCCTGTTGGGTTTTCCGATCCGGCAGAGCCGGATCGAATCATGGCGACAGCGTAACCGACGGATCGCCGCACGAGAATCCCCAATCTGGGGACTTGTGGGATTTCAACAGATTAGCGCGATCTGAACCCGAGAGCGCAGTACGAAAGATCCTGCTCAAACGAGGAGCACGGCCAGTCCTGGCCGAACGCTTCAGCGGCCGTCCGGCGTTCGCAGGCCGTACCACTTGTCCTTGACCGCGTTGTAATGCTCTTCAGGCTTGTATTTCGCTACCTGCAAGCCAAGGCGGTCGACGGACAGACGGCCGGTCGCCTGCAGGATGGCGTAGCTCGCCACCACCACATCATGTTCGTAACCGGCCTGGTTGATCTGGGCGGTGATGACCGTCGCCTGCGCGTTGAGGACGTCGAGCGTGGTGCGCTGGCCGACATTGCGCTCTTCGATGACACCGTTCAGTGCCAGCTTCGCGGCCTCGATCACCTGCCTGTTGGCCGTCAGCTGCTGCTGCGCGGCGGTGTACTCGGTCCAGGCGGCGGTGACGGCCTGGCGCACCTGGTCGCGGCTGACGTCGACCTGGATGCGGGCCTGGCTGAGCGATTCCTTGTCCTGGCGCACGATCGCCGAGGTGCGGCCACCCGAATAGATCGGGATGGTCAGCGTTGCCCCGACACTGGCCGAATTGGTCGTGCCATCCTGCGAACCGACGCCCGGCAAAGGCGAGGTATTGCGATAGGCGCTCGAAACGCCGGCGGAAGCCGACAGCTGCGGCAACAGCGCGCCTTCGGCCGACTTCACCGAAAACGCGGCCGCGTCGACCAGATGCTGCGTGGCAAGGATGGCCGGATGCTCGTTCGAGGCCACCCCGACGGCGGCGGCGAGGCTCGACGGCAACAGCTTTGCCACCGGCGAAGCGCCCTTGAGCTTGCCCGGCTCGTCGCCGACGATCTGGCGGTAGATCGCCGCACTTGCCAGCGCCTGCGCCCGGGCGGCACTCAGCGATGCCACGGCGGCGGCCCGCGAAGCATCGGCCTGGGCGACATCGGTGCGCGTGCCTTCGCCAACTTCGAAACGCGAACGCGCCGCGCGCGCCGTTTCGGTCAGGAACTGAAGGTTCTGCTCAGTCAGCACGGCGACCTGCCGGTCGCGAATCACGTTCATATAGGCTTGGGCCGCGCTGAACAGGATACCCTCTTCGGTGTTGCGCAGGCTTTCGACGGAAGCGCGGACCTGCGCTTCGGCGGCAGCGACATTGTTCCTGGTCTGAAAGCCATCGAACAGCATCTGGTTTATCTGGACGCCAAAATTTCCGGTGGTCAGCCTCACGCTTGAATTGGTGCCATTGAGATGGCTGCTCGAATAATCAATATCCGCCGAGCCGGTGACAATCGGGCGGTAGCCCGACTTGGCGATGGCGACACCCTCGTCGGTGACACGAACGCCGGCGCGGGATGCATTCAGCGAAGAATTGTACTGATAGGCCTTTGCAAGCGCGCCGGAGATGCTTTCGGCTGAAGCCGCCAGTGGGGACAGCATGGTCGCCGAAACGAGGACGGCGGTGAAAAGTGACTTGCGTAAAGACGGCACGGTTAAACCCTCATTCGTTTTCCATGGGAACCGCGCCGCGCCTGCTTCTCTCATAGATCAGCCGGCGCCGCGTGTTCGATGTTCCCTGCTGCTCACCCCAAAGTGCCCCCAGTCTGGGATCCGCAGCGATCGTTCAAATGCAAGCGACCATGACACAGCCTCTCCTGCAAGGCCAAATCATTCAGAATTCGAAAGCACGAATGCGTTCAAACCCCGGTAGTGGCTTAATTGCCGCATTAAATGCACGTCTTCCGGTTACAACCCCCCCGGCCTTGAAAAAGAGACGGGCCACGCCGGAATTGCCCTGCCCTTCGACGGCGACAAGGCGGCCGCCTTCGGCGAGTTGGTCCAGCAGCGCCACCGGCACTTCCGCGACGCTGCCACCGACGAAGATGACGTTATAAGGCGCCTTAGCGGCATGCCCCTGCGGCAACGCGCCCTGGACGACGGTCACATTGCCGCAGCCCAGCGACGAAAGCGTCGATCTGGCGGTTTCCGCCAGCGCCGAATCACTTTCGAGCGCCACCACGGACCTGGCCAGTCGCGACAGGATGGCCGAGGCGTAGCCGGTTCCGCAACCGACATCGAGCGCCGAATCGGTCGGGTTGATCTCCGCCAGCTGGATAAGCTTGGCCAACGGCGATGCTTCCATCAGGTAGCGCGCGCCGTCCGCGCCGGCGGCAATGCGGATGTCCTCGTCGATATAGGCCAGATCGCGCTGGGCGGCGCCGACAAACATCTCTCTTGGGACGACAAGCATTGCATCGAGCAGCGGCGCGCTGGTCACATCGGTGGTGCGGACCTGGCCGTCGACCATCTTGACGCGTAGTTCGGAGAAATCAGCGCTCATGTCCCAACCAATCCGCTTGCCGCGCCAGAACCGCGGTCCATTGTGTCAGGAACTTCAGGCCCCTGCGCTGCCGCGCGGGGGCCCGGGCATTGGAGGCCTCGCCCGGAATCGAACCGGGGTGCAAGGATTTGCAGTCCTCTGCGTAACCACTCCGCCACGAGGCCTCATTGCTCCCGGCGTTCCACCCGGTTCCAATAGGTTGCGGCGAAAATGACGTCAAGCGGCCACCGTGCATTCCGAACGGTTTCCTCGCGTCAGTCCGGACGGCACCCGGCAAATCGTCGGATCGGGCCTGACCGCTCCATTAGCGGACAATTAAGCATAGCCTGCCCGGAGAAGAAACTCATCGGCGGCCGTGCGTTGGACATGGCAGGAGGAAGAGCCATGCACCGGACAGTGGCAGCAAATACAAGTGCCTCGTCCGGCCTGTCCCTGCCACAATGCGGAGAGCCTCTGCATTACGCAATCGACCGTCTGTCCATCGAAGGTGCGGACAGCCTGTCGCCGCATGACAGGGCAAGGCTTGCCTCGGCCGCGGCGATTCTCAAGCAGATCCGTGAGGCGCTGGAAGAGCACGCCGCCCGCTGAACACCCGCCTTGCGCTATCGGCGGTCAATCGGGCCGGCGACGCCGTTCCCACCAGACGACAAAGCGACGCCGGTGACGGCGAACCATGGCGAATTCATAGGACAGCACCAGCAATCCGAGCGGAACCATCCAGAAGCCGAGGATCGGCAGGAAACCGAGGACGCCGCCAACGGTCAGCAGGATGCCGATCGTGATTCTGAGCCCGCGCGAGCGCGGCATTTTGAACTCGCGCCCGAAAACGGAGATTTTCCGCGCCGGCATCTGGTTGTCTTGTGCTGTCATCGTCTCGAAAGATTGACCCGTTTGATTGTTCGCAAGCATGCTTGAACCAAAGCAGCCGCCGCGCTTTCGGTTCCATATCCCCGCCAAGACGGCTAATATGAGGGCTTCCTTCGACGATTGCGAGAAACGCCTGCGCGAAAAAGCCTCGGAAAAATGTGAAAAGCTTCTTTGCAAAGCCGAAAAGGGCAGCTATAGGCTGCGCCACTCACATAAGAGCATCCGTTCCCCGGTAGCTCAGTGGTAGAGCAACCGGCTGTTAACCGGTTGGTCGCTGGTTCGAATCCGGCCCGGGGAGCCAATCTTTTCAAAGCCTTGAGACGGTCAGGTCGCCCATAGGGGCTGATCTATGGCATGTCTGCAAAATCGCGGTCAGCAGGTTGATTCTCAACTTGACCTGGCCCCGCTGTCCAGCGCCGTCGATGACGCCGCGGCATCGGGACGGTTCGCGGGAGCAGGCATAAGGCCTTGCTTCGATCTCGGCGATCTCATCTCTTGTCGCCGTTCGGGTTGGGTGCCGGTGCCTCTCGCACATCTCGCGGTGGCGGGTCGACATGCTTAAGCTCTGGCGGGACTTCTTTGTCCCGGCGTTGCACAGGTATCTTCTCCGGTGCGGGCTTCGATGGTGGCTCTTTGATCTTGCTCGGCATAATCGAGTTAACCGCCCTGCCGGTCTCTTGTTCCGTAGCGAGCAGAAAACCTGAATGCGTGGGGAACCGGGAACATCGAAGAGCGTTTTCTCGCATGCTGAAGAAGATCGCCCTCGCCGCCGTGCTGGTCCAGGTTGCCGCGTTTTCGGCTCTCATCACCCAGACGGTCCTCTTCGCGTCCACGGCCACACAGGCCGCCGACGCGAAGCCCGGCGACGCAGTCGCCGTCACCATTGAGAACGAACGGGACAAGGCGGCGCAACCTATTGTTGCCGGCCAATGTCCAACGCGGCTTGTGGCGAGCAAGGTCTTCACGAGGAACGTAATTACGGCGCAACAATAGCTCGCCATCGATGCCGGCCATCCGTCGATCCCCCCAATTTAAGTCAGGGCAATGTGCTTGAAAGCACAATGATTCCTGTTACTTGCGACGTAGGGCGAGTGCGTTTGGGTTGGGCAAGAATTAGTATGATTTCATCGAATATGGAATGCCCGCGCTGTCATGGCAGCGGCAGGGTTTTCGACTGCTCCAAGTGGTATGCGTCAAACGGGCACTGCTGCCCGCAGGGAACCCATCGGGGTGGCTGCCCTGGAAAGACGGGCGCCTGCGCGGAATGCGACGGCCTGGGGACGATGGCGGAGCCTCCGCTGAGAGCCGTGGCGTAATCTGCGAGAGCCGCGCATGCCGCTGATGACGGCGCGGAGGCGCCCGAACGAGCATATTTTACTCTGTTGGTGTTTCTACGGGTGGTGCGGCCAGAACCGTGATGTCCATCCTGGCGATCTTGGATGCCGCGCGGCCTTGCGCGCCAGCATCCATATCGCCGCCTGCGGCAACCATGATTTTGGCCAGATGTCCCACGGCGTCCGCGCTGCGGCCCGGCGAAAATCCTTCCCCGGTTTGCGGCTTCCCCACTGCCGTTTGTTTTTCCGGGACATGCGGATGTTGACTTACGATAGCGGAAACCATTGAACCTCCTGTGGCGACGCTTCGAACATTATATTAGCGTTGACTGTTGCGAGGCTGACCTAGCCAGTCGCCAAAAACCGCACCAGGGAGTTCGAACAAAAGATCGAGCCGCCCCGCTACAAGGTGAACTGGTAGGGCAGCTCACCTTGCAGCGATGTGAAAACGACGATGCAGGCCCAGCCGTCCTGGTAGCGCCGCCCCTTTTATCAAGGCTAAGCGGTAATCCCACCGCGACCTGACCTTGTGTCCATCCAAGGGAACTGAGCAAGCGGGTCCTGCAGGATCTTGACGGATCTTGCGAAGCCGGCGACGGCATCGCGCGCCACCGTCAGCGGAACCTGGCCGTCGTAAGCACGCTGGCAGGCTCGAAAGGCCGTTTCGAAAATCGGACCCCGCCTTTCCCTTGGCCACTCGTCAAAGAAGTCAAAGGCGTCGTCGAGGCACCCTATTTCTTGAATGAACTCGCCATTCTTGACCAGGACCGGTTGGTCGAACGTCCTGTCACTCATGTAATCCTCCATTCGGCACGGTGGGTTGTTGCTGGTTCGGGTCATCATGCGATTGCATGCTCCGGCTCGGCCAACATGCCGCCACCTCCACGCCCAGGCGGTACCGTTGCAATGGCCGGGATTGGCGGCGGATCATCGTCGTCATCTCGCCAGGGGTGCCGCATCCAACCGAGGCGGCTCTTCCTGCGGCGCCGGTCGAAAGACGGGCTGACGGTGCCCGGCATCTTTGAAATACGCGGTTCCCGCCCGGATTCGTCCAGGAGGTGGAGGGCGCGAAGTATGTCGCTGACTTCCACGATGGCGCCGTTGTCCAATTGCCGCAACGCGGGATTGTCAGGAACCGCATGAACGTCGGAAGCCCAGAAAGCGAGCAAAGCCCGCTTTGCGCCGATTGTCATCGTCTCCTCGTTCAGGACGTCATCTGGCGTCCGCAACTCAGCGGATTCCGCGGCAAGATTTTTCGGTTCGGGTTGGTAAAAACTGTAAGCTTCGGTTCTCATCTCCATTCTCCGCGAGCTGTGCCTCCCGGCCGAACCGGGAGGCGGACCGTAGATCTAGGTTCCAGGGAATCAGGCGACCTCGCGCTGAGGCTCCGCATCGGAATCGATCAACTGCTTCTTGCCGGGTTGCTCGAGCGAAACCGCCTTGGCTTCGGACCCTATCTCAATGCGCCGAGGCTTGAGTTCCTTGGGCACTTCGCGGATCAGGTCCACCGACAGCAAGCCATTCTCGAGGTTGGCCGCCTTGACCTTTACGTGATCGGCAAGTTTGAACACCTGCTTGAAGTTGCTCGTCGCCAAGCCGCGATGAAGGACCTCCCGATTTTCCTGGTCGGGTTTCCTTTGGCCGATGACAGACAATTCGGGGCCGTTCTGTATGAGTTCGACTTCATCGAGAGCGAAGCCGGCGATAGCCATCGTAATGCGATAGTCGTTCTCGCCAATCTTCTCGATATTGTAGGGAGGCCAGTCGGAGCGCCCGCTTTTCTCGAGCATATCGAAGAGACGGTCGAAGCCGACCGTTGTGCGGTAAAGAGGGGTATAATCAAAGCTTCTCATAGCCATATCCTCCGTGAAGCAACATGGGTTACGAGGCTGTCGCAGCGCCGCTGCGACGCCAATATGTCGAGCCGAAGCCTCGACGGAAAACGATCTGGTAATCGTGTTTTTTTCCGTCAAGAGGGGCGTAAAAAATTTTCTGGCCGGCAGGCAGATCCAGCGAGCCATGCTCTTCGGCGGGGAATTCCGCCACACCGTACGAGGTCCGCTGAAGCGGGTGCCCAAGGCGCTGCCTTGCGTGCTGGCGGTCACTGCGCGATGTTGGCGGCGGGGTGGAGCGAATCATGCGAAAAATTTTGATGTCCGGACTGCTGCTCGCGGTGGCCTTTTCCGCGAACCCGGCCCACGCGCTGGACAGCAGCGGCACGCCTGTCGTCGTGACCCCTCTTGCGTCGCGCACGACGACCGCGTCCGGCCAGCCGATCACGCTGCCGCAGAAGAACGTGCAGGTGCTGGTCTCGAGCTACGACATCGCGTCGGGCGCGACCTTGCCGGTCCACAGGCACCCCTTTCCGCGCTACGCCTATGTCCAGGCCGGCACGCTGAAGGTCACCAATGTCGAGACCGGCATCAGCAACACCTACAAGGCTGGCGATTTCATCATCGAAATGATCGGCCAGTGGCATCAGGCCACCAATATCGGTGATGTCGAGGTGAAGCTTCTGGTGATCGATCAGGTCGAGCAAGGCGCCAAGAATACGGAATTGCGCCAATAACCGCGAAGTCTGTGCCCGAAGGCGGAAGGCTGTTCGCGCTTTCGCAGCAGCCGGCCCGGTGCTAGGGCTGGCCGGGAAATCATGGACTGGATCGCCCCTTGACCAAAGCTCTCCGCCTGCCGCTGATCGAAATCTGTGTCGAAGGCATTGACGGCCTGCTCGCGGCGCAAGCCGCTGGCGCCGACCGGGTCGAATTATGCGCCAGCCTCATCGAAGGCGGCATCACGCCGAGCCTCGGCACGGTCCGCGCCGCCATCGAGCAGGCAAGCGTGCCGTTTCACGTCATGGTGCGGCCGCGCGGCGGCGATTTTCTCTACAGTGAGACCGAATACGCCTCGATGCTGGCCGATGTCTCGGCACTGCGCGAACTCGGCGTGCCCGGCGTGGTGTTTGGCTGCCTGAACGCCGATGGCACCATGGATGAGGCGCGCATGAGCGAACTGACACAAGCCGCTGGCCCCTTGAACGTCACCTGCCATCGCGCCTTCGACATGACGCGCGATCCGGCCGAGGCGCTCGAATCGCTGATCCGCAGCAAGGTCGGCCGCGTGCTGACCAGCGGCCAGCGTGACACTGCCGTCGAAGGCTTGCCGCTGTTGGCGGATCTGGTGCGGCAGGCCGGCGACCGCATCGTCATCCTCGGCTGCGGCGGCCTGGATTTGCACAACATTGCCGAAGTGCGCAGCAAAACCGGCCTGTCCGAAATGCATTTTGCCGCCCTCAAGGATGTGCCGAGTGCCATGGACTACCGCAATCCCCATGTCGGCATGGGTGGTTCCGATCTCGATCGCGAGTATCGCAACACGCTGACCGACACACCGCTGGTGGCGGCAACGATTGCGGCAGCCAAGGCATGACCTCTACCCCTGCCCCGATAGCCCGTGTATCGGCCGCAGACGAAGCGGCGATCCTGGCGCTCAACAACGAGCATGCCGCCGAACTGTCGTGGCTGGAGGCTGAGCGGCTGTCTTTCCTGCTTGGCGAAGCGTTTTACACCAGGCGCATCGGCGATCTCGAAGCCTTCATCATGACCTTCGACCAGGACGCCCGCTACGACAGCCCGAATTTCCTGTGGTTCCGCGAGCGCTATAAGCGCTTCGTCTATGTCGACCGCGTCGTCGTGGCGGCGCATGCGCGCGGCCGCGGCCATGCCCGCCGGCTCTATCAGGATCTGTTCGGCCATGTTGAGCGCGCCGGCTACAATCTGGTCACCTGCGAAGTCAACACCGCCCCGCCGAACCCTGCCTCGGATGCCTTTCACGCCGCCCTTGGCTTCACTGAGGCCGGCGACGCCGTCATCCATGGCGGCAAGAAAGCGGTCCGCTATTACATCAGACGAACCTCCGTCTGAGGCCAGGCGGATCGAACTGAAGACAGGGCTACTGGAACAAGGCTGTCGCACTCACCAGCGTCATCCAGAACCCCCAGACCAACGGGATGCCGACCAGCAGCCAGGCCAGCGTCAGTTTGATCGAATTGCCGTTGTCTTGCGCCATGGTCGGTCTCCTCAGAGCATGATCCCGAAATTGGGCTCCGGTTTCGGAAAAGATCATGCTCAAACAATACGATAGAGCCCATCCCGATTCTATCGGGATGGAACTGGCTCTAAGCCACCGCTGGTTCGGTCTTCATGTGGAAGCGCGCATTGACCGGCCGCATCATCAGGTTGAGCAGGAGGCCGATGACCAGCAGGCCGGCCATGATGTACATGGTGACCGTGTAGGCGTCGGCCTTCGCCACGCCGCTGTCGATCTGGGACTGCCTGATATAATTCACCAGCACCGGGCCAAGCACGCCCGCCACCGACCACGCGGTCAGCAATCGGCCGTGGATGGCGCCGACGTAACGCACGCCGAAGACGTCGCGCAGGTAGGCGGGAATGGTGGCGAAGCCGCCGCCATACATGCTGAGGATGATCCCGTAGAACAGCACGAACAGGAAGACGCTGCCGGTCTGGCCGGTCCAAGGCACCGCCGCATAGAGGACGACGCCCAGCGCGAAGAAGATGGCATAGGTTGTCTTGCGGCCGATATAATCGCTGGTCGAGGCCCAGAAGAAGCGGCCGAGCATGTTGAAGATCGACAACAGGCCGACGAAACCGGCAGCAGCGGCCGGCGAGATGCGTCCCGGGAACATCTCCTGGCTCATGGCCGAGGCTTGCCCGAGCACGCCAATGCCTGCCGTGACGTTAAGGCACAGCACACCCCAAAGCAGCCAGAACTGCGGCGTCTTCAACGCATCATCGAGATGGACATTGGACGTCGTCACCATCGCATCCTGTGCCGCCGGCGGCGTCCATCCGGCGGGCCGCCAGCCCTCCGGCGGCACCCTGACGATAACAGCCCCAATCAGCATGAAGACGAAATAGACGATGCCCAGCACGAGGAAGGTTTCAGCGACGCCGATATGCTCAGGCGTCGAAAACAGCTTCATCAGATAAACCGACAGCGGCGAGGCGATGAAGGCGCCGCCGCCGAAGCCCATGATCGCCATGCCGGTTGCCATGCCCGGCCGGTCCGGAAACCAGGTGATCAGCGTCTTGACCGGCGAGATGTAGCCGAGGCCGAGACCGATGCCGCCCAGCACGCCGTAGCCGAGATAGATGATCCACAACTGGTGCAGATAGACGCCGAGCGCCGAGACAATGAAGCCGCCACCGAAACAGCAGGCAGAAGCGACCATGGCTTTGCGCGGCCCGACACGATCCAGCCAGCCGCCGCCGAACGCCGCCGCAATGCCCAGGAACAGGATCGCGATCGAGAAAATCCAGCCAAGGCCGGTCAGCTTCCAGTCGTCGGGCGCCGAGTCGGTGATGCCGATCAGCTTCGACATCGGCAGGTTGAAAACGCTGAACGCATAGGCCTGGCCGATGCAAAGGTGTATGCAGAGCGCCGCTGGCGGCACCATCCACCTGCTGAAGCCAGGCTCGGCGACGGTGCGTGAGCGGTCGAGCCAGCCGCCCGCCCTCTCCCCGGTCGTGTCCATTCCATCCTCCCAGATGCGTCTTCGAACCATCTTCTCAGATGTGTCCTGCGAACAAACTAGGCGGGTGAGCCGGTGAGGCAATAAGGAATGCCTGTCATAAGACCAATGTCTAATGAGACTGGCCTATATCGAAAGCAGGTCATTACTTTCCAAAAAAATTATATTAGAGATAATTAATTGATTGTCTGCTTATGAAGCGCGATCCACTCCACCTGCACTCGCGATCATCTGGCCGGGCACGACGGCATTCACCAGTTGCGGTTGAGCCATTCGCGCGCCGGGCGCTCGATGAGGTAGTAGCTGCAGAGCGCGCAGGCAAAAACGCCGGCCAGCATCGGGATCGGCGCGCTGCCTTGTTCATAGACGAATTTGTAGAACGGCTGCTGCCACAGATAGAGCGAGTACGACCACAGGCCCAGCGTCGCCATCGGCCAGGAGGACAGCAATCCGGAAAAATACCGTGGGCTGAAATCGAGTGCGTTGACGGCCAGCGCCAGCAGCGGCACCGCGAAGAGATAGTGGATCGGCGTCGGCACCTGATCCAGGAACAGGACAACGGCACAGAACGTTGCCACCAGGGCCACATGCTTGCCTCTCAAAAACGCAGGCAGCCTGCCATCGGCCTTGAGCAGGCAGATCGAAGCCGACAGCAGGATCGACGCGATGTGCACGTCGGTGCGCCAATACGTGGTTTCGTAGTCCATCCCGAAGACCCAGTACGAAACCGCGCCATTGGCCATGGCCAGCAAGGCCAGCGCCAGGAGCAGCACGACCACGCGAGAGCGACTTGAGACGATGACGCTGATCAGCGCCAGGATCATGTAGGCGTGCTCCTCGATGCAGAGCGACCAGATATGGTCGAGCGCCCCTGCCCGCGTCACGAGAATGCCGGCATAGTTGTAGGTGAATGTCAGCGCCGTCAGCGCCGCCTTCCATTTGAAGGCGATGAACGTGCCGGCCAGCGCGATCATCGCGACGACTACGAAGACCAGAAGAGCTGGATAGATGCGGGAGAAGCGGCGTTTGAAGAATTTTTTCAGCGGGTAGCGTTCGATGAACAGGATCTCGCCCATCAGCCGGCCGCTGAGCACGAAGAAGAATTCGACGCCCAGCACGCCAAGATTGATTCCCGGAACCGGAAAGAAATGGCCGATCAGCACCAGCGCGATCGAAAGCCCGCGCCAGCCGTCGAGATAGGCCAGTCTTGTTCTGGTTGATCTGTCGGCGGCGGATCGGGACGGAACGACATGCGTCGCGGAAATGTCGGTCATGCCGATCCTCTCGCAATAGGTATGCGAAGGGTACGACGGTACATTTCGAACCCAGCTCGCATTCCCGCCCAAATCCATATTGCAGTGCAATATGGATTTGTGCAAGTGCGAGATTGCCGCCGGTGCAGTTCCAGGTGAAGTGTCGGCGGAAGAAATTGCTCAGGCAAACGATTGGTGCGGGGGGCGATTCCATCAAAATTGGACAACTACAGGTCGTCCCAAAAAGGAAAAGGGGTCGCATGACCCCTTCTCCCGTGTTCACAACTGACCGTATCAGGCGTTGGCGGCAGCCACCGCGCGCTTGGCCATCACCGCGATCAGATTGGCGCGATAGTCGGCCGAGGCATGGATGTCGGTCATCAAATTCTTCGCCGGCACTTTTACCCCTTCGAGTGCCGAGGCCGCGAAGTTCCCGGCTAATGCTGCCTCGATCTCCTTCGAACGAAAAACGCCGTCGTCGCCGGCACCGGTGACGGCGACGCTGACGCCATCCTTGCCCTTGGCCACGAACACGCCGACGATGGCGTAGCGCGATGCCGGATTGCGGAATTTTTCATAGGCCGCCTTGGCCGGCGCGGTGAAGGTGACGGCGGTGACGATTTCGCCATCCTTCAACGACGTTTCGAACAGGCCTTTGAAGAATTTGTCGGCTGATATCTGGCGCTTGTTGGTGATGATGGTGGCGCCCAGCGCCAGCAGCGCCGCCGGATAATCGGCCGCCGGATCGTTGTTGGCGATCGAGCCGCCGATCGTCCCCTTGTGGCGCACCGCCGGATCACCGATCAGCGATGCCAGATGAGAAAGCGCCGGACAGACCTTCTTCAGCTTCTCGTCATTGGCAACAGCGTGATGCGTGGTGGCGGCGCCGATGGCGACGGTCTTGCCCGACACCGTGACGCCCTGCAGCTCCGTGATCCGCGACAGGTCGACAAGGTCGGACGGCGCGGCAAGCCGCGTCTTCATCGCCGGGATCAGCGTCATGCCGCCCGAAAGCAGCTTGGCGTCGCCGGTCTTGATCAGCTTGGCGGCATCGGCGACCGAGGCGGCGCGGTGATAGTTGACTGCGTACATTTGTCTTCTCCCCTGGGTGAAAGAGCGAACAGGAAGTAGCGAACATCGCGTTCTCCCCCTATTCGCTACTCCCTATTCGCCATTCGCGTTCAATGTTTCGTCGCGCGGATCGCGGCCCACACGGTGGACGGCGAAGCCGGCATGGCAAGATCGTTGCTGCCGATGGCATCGGTGATGGCGTTGATCACCGCCGGCGGTGAGCCGATGGCGCCGGCCTCGCCGCAGCCCTTGATCCCCAACGGATTGCCCGGGCAAGGCGTGTTCGAGGTCGAGACCTTGAACGACGGCAGATCGCCGGCGCGCGGCATGGTGTAATCCATGTAGCTCGCGGTCAGCAATTGTCCGCTGTTGTCGTAATAGGCGCCTTCGAGCAGTGCCTGGCCAATGCCTTGCGCCAGCCCGCCATGCACCTGGCCCTCGACGATCATCGGGTTGATGATGTTGCCGAAATCGTCAGCGGCGACGAACTGGACGATCTCGGTGACGCCGGTTTCCGGGTCGACCTCGACCTCGCAAATATAGCAGCCCGCCGGGAAGGTGAAATTCGACGGATCGTAGAACGCCGTCTCCTTGAGCCCGGGCTCCATGCCGCCCGGCAGGTTGTGGGCAGTGTAGGCGGCCAGCGCCATCTGGAACCACGGCACGTTCTTGTCGGTGCCGGCCACCTTCAGCGCGCCGTTCTCGATGATGATGTCGCCTTCGTCGGCCTCGAGCAGGTGCGCCGCGATCTTCTTGGCCTTGGCCTCGACCTTGTCGAGCGCCTTGACGATGGCTGACATGCCGACCGCACCCGAGCGCGAGCCATAGGTGCCCATGCCCATCTGCACCTTGTCGGTGTCGCCATGGACGATCGAGACCGAATCGAGCGGCACGCCGAAGCGCTCATTGACCAGTTGCGCGAAGGTCGTCTCATGGCCCTGGCCGTGGCTGTGAGAGCCGGTCAGCACCTCGATCGTGCCGACCGCGTTGACGCGCACTTCCGCCGATTCCCAAAGGCCGACACCGGCGCCGAGCGAGCCGACGGCCGCTGACGGCGCGATGCCGCAGGCCTCAATGTAGCAGCTCATGCCGATGCCGCGCAGCAACCCCTTGTTGGCGGCGGCGGCCTTGCGCTTGGCGAAGCCGGCATAATCCGACGCCTGCATTGCCGCATCGAGCGAAGCGGCATAGTCGCCGGCGTCGTAGCACATGATGACCGGCGTCTGATGCGGAAACGCTGTGACGAAGTTCTTGCGCCGCAGCTCAGCCGGCGAAACGCCGAACTGGCGGGCCGCCGTCTCCATCATGCGCTCCATGACGAAGGTCGCTTCCGGCCGCCCCGCCCCGCGATAGGCATCGACGGGCGCGGTGTTGGTGTATATCGCCTTCACATTGGCGTGGATGGCCGGGATGTTGTACTGGCCCGACAGCAGCGTCGCATAGAGATAGGTCGGCGTCGCCGATGAAAACAGCGACATATAGGCGCCAAGATTGGCTTGGGTTTCCACCTTCAGGCCGAGGATCCTGTGGTCCTTGTCGAAGGCCATTTCAGCATGGGTGTGATGGTCGCGGCCATGCGCGTCGGTCAGAAAGCTCTCGGTCCGGTCGGCCACCCATTTGACCGGCACGCCGGTCTTCTTCGACGCCCACAGGCAGACGATCTCTTCGGGATAGATGTAGATCTTCGAGCCGAAGCCGCCGCCGACATCGGGCGCGATCACGCGCAGCTTGTTTTCCGGCGCGACATTGTAGAAGGCGCTCATCACCAGCCGCGCCACATGCGGATTCTGCGAGGTCGTCCAGCAGGTATAGTGATCCTCGGCCTTGTCGTAATGGCCAAGTGCGGCGCGCGGCTCCATGGCGTTGGGCACCAGCCGGTTGTTGATGATGTCCATCTTGACGACATGGGCCGCCTTCCCGAAGGCCGCCGCGGTGTCGTCGGCATTGCCGATGTCCCAGTCGAAGATCAGATTGTTGTCGGCTTCGGGGTGGATCTGCGGCGCACCCTTGTCCATCGCCTTGGAGGCATCGACGACGGCCTTCAACTCCTTGTAGGTGATCTCGACCGCCTCGGCGGCATCACGCGCCTGCCCCTTGGTCTCGGCGACGACGATGACGACGGCGTCGCCGACATAACGGACCCGGTCGAACGCCAGTGGCGACCATGCCCCCATCTTCATCGGCGAGCCGTCCTTGGAGTGGATCATCCAGCCACAGATGAGATTGCCGATGCCGTCGGCCTTGAGTTCCTTGCCGGTCAGCACGCCGATGACCCCGGGCATGCCCTGGGCCTTCTTCACATCGATCTTCTTGATCTGCGCATGCGCGTGCGGACTGCGCACGAACGCGGCGTGCTTCATGCCGGGAACCACCATGTCGTCGACATAGCGGCCGGCGCCCGTGATGAACCGTTTGTCTTCCTTGCGCGCGACCCGAGCGCCAACACCTTCAATGCCCATCAGAAATTCCTCCGGAATTTATGGGAGTAGGGCAGTAGGGGAGTAAGGGAGTAGGGAAAAAGAGGCCTCGTTGCGTTGGCCTTTTTGCCCTACTCCCCTACTGCCCTACTCCCTTATTCCCTTGCCTAAGCAGCTTGTTTCGCCTTACCCTTCGACCCCTTCATCGTCGTCGATGCGGCGAGGATCGCCTTGACGATGTTGTGGTAGCCGGTACAGCGGCAGATGTTGCCGTCGAGCTCGGCGCGCACCGTCGCCTCGTCGAGCCCTTCGGGGTGGCGGCTGATCATGTCGGTCGCCGTCATGATCATGCCCGGCGTGCAGAAGCCGCACTGCAGCCCGTGATGTTCCTTGAAGGCGGCCTGCACCGGATGCAGGTCGGTGCCATTGGCCAGGCCCTCGATCGTCAACACGGTGGAGCCGGAGGCCTGCACCGCAAGCATCGTACAGGATTTGACCGCCTTGCCATCAACGTGGACGACGCAGGCACCGCATTGCGAGGTGTCGCAACCGACATGCGTGCCGGTAAGACCGAGATTTTCCCGTAGGAAGTGAACCAGAAGTGTTCGGTCCTCGGCAGCACCGCTGACCCGCTTTCCGTTCACCATCAACGAAACGTCCGACATGGTCCCTCCCTGGGTATCAACCTTGGTATCCACGCTGCCGACGCGGTATTCGCGCTTCGGTGGTGCATTATTCGTACACCGCACATCGGACAAAAAACAGCACGTCGCAAACGCGGAACATTGTACTTTCGGTCATGGCCGCGCCCAAACATGCGGTGCCGGTGGCCCCATTGCCAAACCGCCGATTGAAGGCAACAATGTCGGTCGACGCCCGCGCGCCAGAAGCATTTAAAAACAGCCGCGCACAAAAAAGCGTCGGAGGAAATGCGGAGAACATCGCTGGCCAATTCACAGACGCGCTATGCATGCGGCCTGTCGGCGCTCACCACGGACGAGCCCGACATGGAGGCGTTCGCCAAGGCGATCGCACTGGAAGCAGCCGCCATCGACGCAGGCTTTGCCCTGCTGTTCTTTTCCCAGAGCCTGGTCGAAGCCAGCGCCCTTTCCCAGGCGCTCATGACCCACGCACCGGCGCTCCACCACGCCGGCTGTTCGACTGCCGGCGAGATCACGCCGCAAGGTCTCGAGGATGGTCATGTGCTGGCCATGCTGCTTCCGTCCACCGCGTTCACCGCCGTTAGCGTGATGGTCGAAAATCTGTCCTCGTCGGGTATGGACAGGATCACCGGCGAGGTGGAGACCCTGCGGCGATCGCTGCGCGCGCGCCTCGGTTGCGATCGGACCAAAGGCACTTTCGCGCTCTGCTTCATCGACGGGCTCTCTTATGCCGAAGAAGCGGTGAGTTCAGCCATCCACTGGGGCCTCGATGACATACCGCTGCTTGGCGGCTCCGCCGGCGACGATCTGAAATTCGAGACGACGCGCCTGATCTCGAACGGCAAGGTCACCTCCGACAGCGCTATCATCGTGCTGATATCGACCGAAATTCCCTTCCATGTCTTCAAGACCGACAACTTCGTTCCCACCGATGAAAAACTGGTGGTGACGGCTTCCGATCCCGATCACCGCATCGTGCGCGAATTCAACGCCACCAATGCAGCGCAGGAATATGCCGCGTCCGTCGGCATCGTCGCGCAGATGCTGACGCCACTGAGCTTCGCCTCGCATCCCGTGGTGGTGAAGGTGGGCGGCCAATATTATTGCCGATCGATCCAGAAGATGCATGCCGACGGCTCGCTGTCGTTCTTCTGCGCCATAGACGATGGCGTCGTGCTGTCGATCGCCCAACCAAAGGACATGGTCGAATCGACGCGCGCCGCCCTGCGCGATGTCGAGGAGAGGCTTGGCGGCATCGACATGATCCTCGGCTTCGACTGCGTGCTGCGCCGGCTCGACGCGCGCAATCGGCAGGTGTTTCGCGAGATTTCGGAACTCTACCGGGTCAACAATGTCATCGGCTTCGGCACCTATGGCGAACAGTACCGGTCGATGCATCTGAATCAGACTTTTACCGGCATCGCCTTCGGCGAGCGCCAGGCGGCGGAATAGGACGGCGCAACAAGATGCCGCTGAGGGACATAAACGATCTTGAAAAGCTGAAGAAGATCAACGCGGCACTGGTCAGCCGCGTCGAGCGCTCTATGGACCAGCAAGGCAACGCCTTTTCGCTGTTCCAGACCGCGATTTCGCTGGAAAACCGGGTGCGCACCCGCACCGAGGAACTGCACTCGACCTTGCGCCGGCTGGAGCAGTCGAACATCGACCTCAGCGCCGCCAAGGAAAACGCCGAACTGGCGAACCTGTCGAAAACCCGTTTCCTCGCCGCTGCCAGCCACGACGTGCTGCAGCCGCTGAACGCGGCCCATCTCTCGGTTTCGGCCCTCGCCGAAGTTCAGACCAGCGACGAGGGCAAGAAACTGGTGCGGCAGGTCGAGCGCTCGCTGGAGACGATGGAGGATCTGCTTAGAACGCTGCTCGACATCTCAAAGCTCGATGCCGGCGTGGTGCAGCCCGACATAAGCGATGTCAGCCTGGAGGCGCTGTTCTCGTCGCTTCGCTCGGATTTCCTGCCGGTGGCGGAGATGAAAGGCCTGTCGCTGAAATTCCGGCCGGTCCATGCGGTGGTCCGCTCCGACCGCACGCTGCTGCGCCGCATCCTGCAGAACATTCTTTCCAACGCGCTGGGCTATACACGCTCGGGCGGCGTGCTTGTCGGCACCAGACATCGCGGCGACACCATCCGCATCGACGTCGCCGATACGGGCTGCGGCATTCCCGACGACCAGCGCGAGGCGGTATTCGAGGAGTTCCATCGCGGCACCTCGCCGGCCAATGCCGAACTGGACGGTGGCGGTCTCGGGCTCGGGCTTGCCATCGTGCGCCGCATGGCCAGCGCGCTCGGCCATCCCGTGACATTCTCGTCGAAGGTCGGACGCGGCACGATCTTCCACATCGATGTTCCCGTCGGCATCGGTGCGCCAGCCGATGCCATCGCTAGCGTTGCCGATATGGAACGGCCGCGCGGCTATGGCCTGTTCGGCACCAAGGTGCTGCTGGTCGAGAACGATATCGAAGTGCTGCAGGCCATGACCTTCCTGCTCGAACGCTGGCAATGCCTGGTGCGGGCCGCGACCTCGACCGACGATGCGCTCGACATGCTTGGCGACACCGACTGGGTGCCCGACATCGTCATTGCCGACCAGCATCTCGACGGCGGCGATCTCGGCACCACGACCATCGCCGAAGTCCGCGATTATCTCGGCCGCGCCGTGCCGGCGCTGATCGTCACCGCCGACAGTTCGGAAGCGGTCGCCAAAGCCGCCCGCTCCGGCGGCATCGAACTGATGCGCAAGCCGCTGAAGCCGGCACAGCTAAGGGCGCTGCTGGCACATTTGCTGGCTTAGACAATAACCAATTCGATGCTTAACTACTTGGAAAGACGGAGGCGTCACTTTTGAGATCGCCACCGTTTAAATATTGGAAATTCCGAAAAAAAGTTGACGATGATCTTCCGGAAGTCCGCATACATTACGTATCCGCACGCAGTAGTTTGACAATTTGGATCGAGACCTCTTGGACATTCCTTTTCATCCAGTCGCAAGGACGTGCTTGATAATTTTGGCGTCCCCATAAAAAGCGGCACGGCAGATGGGATAAGGAAGGTAACGCTCATGCGCGCTGACGCGGTGCCGTGATTATGAGGGGCATCGTCCAGGCGCGACTGTGAGATCCGGCAATTACGGTGACAGTGCACTCTTAATATGTCCTCCCGGCCCATAGTGCATACTGTCAACGCATTTGATAGCGCAAAGGTGATGATTGAAAGAGGAGCTACCTATGTCCGATGACGACACGCATTTAGTTCAAGCCAAGGAAGCCCTCCACAAGGGTGAAGTGGAGAAAGCAATATCAATTCTCTTAGACGCAATGAACTATGAGAGCAAGAAAGCGGCGGCGGCGTATTCTCTGGGGATAGTTTATGACAGTAATACCGATTGTCACGATGATGATCTGGCGGTAAGTTACTATTCGATTGCAGAAAGTGGCGGAATCGAAATGGCAACTTATAGAATTGCTGGGTTGAAACAAAGAATTGGCGACAATATTGAATCTTTAGAGCTGTTTAAAAAAATCTCCACCCGGAACCCGTCCGCCGCCTACTGGTGCTATCGCTTGATACAGAAAAATGAACCGACTGATCCGGATGCTGAAATATTTCTAAAAAGCGCTGCATCTCAAGGCCACATTCTTGCGAAGAGGGATATATTAATGGAGAAACTGAAAGGAAGGCGAGGCGCTGCTCAAATGGTTATCGGCGCGTTTGGTATGATAAGACTATTTAGAGAAACGATGGCTGCATATGCGGCGAGGGATGAGCTACTGTACCAATAGATGTAGAGGCCGAAATTGTTGCGATTTTCGAATTACGGTGACAGTGCACTTTTACCACGTTCGCCCAGCCAGTGTTGAGCGTGGTGGTGACAACCCTACTTGGATGAGGGACGGCGAGCCTCAAAACCCAGCCTGATCCCGAAACAGCTCCGCATTGTCCAGCTTCGAAACCTCGATCACCGCCTGCGTGCGGCTGTAGACATTGAGCTTGCGCAATATCTCCGAGACATGCGCTTTCACGGTGGTCTCTCCCACCTGCAGCTCGTAGGCGATCTGCTTGTTGAGCAGGCCCTGGCGCAGCATCTGCAGCACGCGCAGTTGCTGGGGCGTCAGCGTCGACAGGCGCTGCACCATGTCGGCGCGGTCGACGCTTTCAGCGTCGGGTGTGCGGCCTTCATAAGTTTCCGGCACATAGATCGCGCCTTCCATCACCGAGCGTATGGCGGCGGCGAGGTCGCTCTTGCGCGCCGATTTCGGGATAAAGCCGGCGACACCATAGGACAGCGCCTCGGAAATGATCTTCGGCTCCTCATAGCCCGAGACGATGACCACCGGCAGGCGCGGATAGCGGGTCCGGAGCTGCAGCAGGCCTTCAAAGCCATGCACGTCGGGCATGTTGAGGTCGAGCAGCGCGAGATCGAACGGCTTGGCGCCGGCCAGAAGGTCCAGCGCCTCGGTGATCGAGCGCGCCTCCACGGTGTCGACTTCCGGGTAGGCCATCTGCACGGCGCTGTGCAGCGCCTCGCGAAACAGCGGGTGATCGTCGATGATCAGGAACCGGGCGCGATCGTGGGTTGCGGTCATAGGGGTTCATTTCAGTTCGTGGGCGATTAGAATAGCCTCGTCAGCATGGCCAGATTATTGCCAAATAGTATATCGCCATCTCCGGCGGAAAGTGCCGCCGGCACTTTCTCGACCAATCGCCTTGTCCAGGCCCCCAAATCGGTCGAATGTTCCGGCAACCAAGCAGAGACCCACATGACAGAATTCGTCCTTCCCTTGCCCGCAACCGCATCGGTGGCCATTGCGGGCTCGTCCGATCGTTTCGCGGTGCGCCGTATCTACTGCGTCGGCCGCAACTACGCGGCGCATGCCCGCGAATTCGGCAATGACGAGCGTGATCCGCCCTTCTTCTTTACCAAGCCGGCCGACGCGGTGGTCGATTCCGGCACCGCTATCCCCTACCCGCCGCTGACGGCCGATCTACACCACGAGATCGAATTGGTGGCTGCGATCGGCAAAGCCGGCTTCCGCATTGCCCGCGACAAGGCGCTGGACCACGTCTGGGGCTACGGCGTCGGCATCGACCTCACTCGCCGCGATCTGCAGGACGAGGCCAAGAAGGCCGCCCGTCCGTGGGACTGGTCGAAGGCCTTCGACCGCTCCGCGCCTTGCGGCCCGCTGATCCCCGCGGCGAAATCCGGCCACCCACAGAAGGGCCGCATCTGGCTCGCCGTCAACGGCAAGGTCAGGCAGGATGCCGACCTCGCTGAACTGATCTGGCCAATATCGGATATCGTGTCGATCTGCAGCGAGGCGATGGAGCTCGAGCCCGGCGACCTGATCTTCACCGGTACGCCGGCAGGCGTCGGCGCGGTTGGCCCCGGCGACACGATGACCGGCGGCGTCGACGGCATCGGCACCATCGAAGTGACCATCGGCCAGCCGAAGTGAGCGCATGAGCGGCCTCGTCCTGCATAATTACTACCGTTCCTCCACCTCCTACCGGGTGCGGATCGCGCTGGAGATGAAGGGGCTGAGCTACGACTATGTCCCGCATCATCTGCGCCATGGCGAACATCTGGAACCAGCCTATCTCGCGGTCAATCCGCAAGGCCTGGTGCCGGCGCTGGTGCTCGGCGACGGCACGCTGCTGACGCAATCGCTGGCGATCATCGAGTTCCTCGACGAGACCAAACCGGAACCACCGCTGCTGCCGAAGGACCCGGCCGGCCGGGCACGCGTGAGAATGCTGGCGCAGATGATCGCCTGCGACATCCACCCGGTGAACAATCTGCGCGTGCTGACCTCGCTGCGCACGCTGTTCGGCGCCGGCGACGAAGACATCGCCAACTGGTTCCGCCATTGGGTGAACGAGGGCTTTCAGCCGCTTGAAAAGATCATGGCGTCGGCGGCGGAGAGGGGTACATTCTGCCATGGCGACGCGCCGGGCCTGGCCGACATCTGCCTCGCCGCGCAGATTGCCAGCAACGCCCGCTTCGGCGTCGACTTGACCCCCTACCCGACGATCGCGCGCATCAATGCCGCCTGCATGGCGCTGCCGGCCTTCCAGAAAGCCGCGCCCCGGAACCAGATCGATGCCGAGTAGAAAAGCCACCGACCCAGGTGAAGCCAAGGCGCTGGCCGATATAGAGGCTTATGGCTGCCACATCTTGCATGTGCTGGAGGAAGGCGACGATCCGCCTTTCACCTATTCGGTTGGAATAGAGCACAACTTCAAGGCGCCGGAACTCATCGTCATCGGCCTGAAGCCGGAAATCTCCCAGTTCATCATCAACGAGTATTGCAGCCGCGTCCGCTCCGGCGAGGTTTTCCAACCAGGGCAGCGATCGTCCGGTTTTATCGAAGGTTTCGACTGTCAATTCGGCGCCGTTCATATCGAACACTATCGCGAGCATTTCGGCTGGGACCTCTGGTTCTACGACGGCCTGGATTTCGGTGTTCTCCAGCTGATCTATCCCACTGTGGACGGCATCTGGCCGTGGCAGGCCGAGGCGAGCGACTGGTTCCGAGCCTGGCAGCCGCTTCTCGACACCGCGCCGTGGCCATAGGCTTATCTGCCGACGCGCAGCGTCAACGCCCAGAACAGCAGCGCCAACAGGCCGATGCCGGCGCCAAGCACACAGACGCCATTCCAGCCCATTGCACCATAAGCCATGGTCGAGGCGATGGAGCCCAGGGCGCTGCCGACCGAGTAGAAGATCATGTAGCCGCCAACCAGTCGGCTGCGCGCATCCGGCCGCCGGGCGAAGATCAGGCTCTGGTTGGTGACGTGGACGGCCTGGATCGCCAGATCCAGCATGACTATGCCGGCGACGAGCAACCACAGAGACATGCCCATGAAGGCGATCGGCAGCCAAGCCGCCATCATCAGCAGCAGGCTGAGGCCGGTGACCAACTGGCCGCATCCACGATCGACGAGGCCGCCGGTCCAGCGCGCACCGAGCGCGCCGGCGACGCCCGCAAGGCCGAAAAGCCCGATCTCGGTATGCGAAAGTGAAAATGGCGCGACGCTGAACGGCAGCACCAGCGGCGCCCACAGCACGTTGAAGCTGGCGAAGATCAGCATGGCCAGCACCGCCCGCACGCGCAGCAGCGGCTCCTGCGCGAACAGCAGCAGCACCGAAGCGAGCAGGCGTGGATAGGATGTGCGTGGCCGCTCCGCCTCGTGGCGCGGCAGGATCAGGTAGAGAACCATCGCCATGACGAGCGTCAACATGGCCGAGACAAGATAAACCCAGCGCCAGCCGGCGAAATCGGCGACGACCCCCGAAGCGAAGCGGGCAAGCAGGATGCCCAGGATGACGCCGCTGGTGACGGTGCCGACCGCCCGCCCCCGCTCCGATGCTACAGCGAGGTCGGCAGCGAAGGCGACCAGCACCTGCACCACCACCGCCAGCAGCCCGACGACCGCGAGGCTCGCCAGCAGCATCGCCGCGTTGGGCGCGATCCCGACCGCCACCAGCGCCACGGCAGACAGAATCGCCTGCCCGGCAATCAGCTTGCGGCGATCGAACAGGTCGCCCAGCGGCACGATGAAGAACAGGCCGAGCCCATAGCCGATCTGCGTGACCGTCACCACGATGCCGACCGAGGCCGGCGCGATAGCAAAATCATGCGCTATGGCGTCGAGCAGCGGATGAGCGAAATAGATATTGGCGACGCTCAGGCCGCAGGCGATGGCGAAGATCAGCGCGGTCAATCGTGACAATCCCGTAGGCGGCGGCGCCACCCGATGCGGCCCATCGGATTGCTCGAGGCTTGTTGCACCGCTGTTCGCCACCTGCATGTTCATGTCTCTCTCCACAAAAGGTTTCAACTTGAAACCTCTTGCTGGATAGGCGGAACAGTTTTATGTTGCAACCGAAATTAGAGCATTGGACCGACGACTGCCATGGTGAAACGAACGAGCCACCACGAAGCGGATTGCTTCATAGCGCGACCACTGGACGCGATTGGCGACTGGTGGTCGCTGCTCATCGTGCGTGACGCCTTCGACGGCTTGCGGCGCTTCGGCGAATTCCAGAAGAGCCTCGGCGTCGCCAAGAACATCCTGTCGTCGCGGCTGCGCAATCTTGTCGCGCATGGCATCCTCGAAACGGTCCCGGCGCCCGACGGCAGCGCGCATCATGAATATGTGCTGACGCAAAAGGGACGCGGCCTGTTCTATGTCCTGGTTGCCCTGCGGCAATGGGGCGAAACCTACTTCGCCGGACCGGGCGAACCCTATACCTTCATGGTCGACAATCTCACCAGCCGGCCGATCAAGCGACTGGAAGTACATGCCGAGGACGGGCGGCAGCTTGCCCCCGGCGAAACCCGGCTTGCCGACTTTCGCAACCGCGGAACCGGTTAAGAGCTGCTGCCTGCCAACAGGCCTGGCGGAATCGATTTCTGCTCGACCAGACAGGGAATCGGCTATCGTTTCCTGCAGCACAGAGGGTGGAGTGACCGATGAAAGCCGTCGTCTTCGAGAAATTCGGCGAAGCGCCGAGGATCCAGACCGTTCCTGATCCGAAGCCGGCCGCTGATGGCGTCGTCATCAAGGTCGAGGCGACCGGTCTGTGCCGCAGCGACTGGCATGGCTGGATGGGTCATGACGACGGCATCACGCTGCCGCATGTGCCGGGCCACGAGCTGGCCGGCGTCGTTGTTGCCGCCGGCAAGCAGGTCACCCGCTGGAAAGCCGGCGAGCGCGTCACCGTGCCGTTCGCCGTCGGCTGCGGCCGCTGCTTCGAGTGCAATTCGGGCAATCACCAGGTCTGCGAACACCAGACACAGCCTGGCTTCACCGGCTGGGGCTCGTTCGCCGAATATGTCGCCATCGAACACGCCGATACCAATCTCGTGCGCTTGCCCGACGAGATGGAATTCGCCACCGCCGCCAGCCTCGGCTGCCGCTTCGTCACCTCGTTTCGAGCCATCGTCGACCAGGGCCGGGTGAAGCCGGGCGAATGGGTCGCGGTGCATGGCTGCGGCGGCGTCGGCCTGTCGGCGATCATGATCGCCAGTTCAATGGGCGCCAATGTCATCGCCATCGATCTCACCGACGAGAAACTGGATTTCGCCAAAAAGATCGGCGCCGTCGCCACCATCAATGCATCCACGACACCGAACGTGGTCAAGGCGGTCAAGCAGATCACCAATGGCGGCGCGCACATGTCGATGGACGCGCTCGGCCACCCCACCACCTCGTTCAATTCGATATCCAATCTGCGCCGGCGCGGCCGCCATGTGCAGGTCGGCCTGATGCTGGGCGAGCATGCCCGGCCGCAGGTGCCGATGGACAAGGTGATCGCCTTTGAACTCGAAATCCTCGGCAGCCACGGCATGCAGGCCTACCGCTACCAGGCGATGATGGACATGATCCGCAACGGCAAGCTGAAGCCCGAACTGCTGGTCGGCAAGAGGATCAGCCTCGACGAGGCGCCCGCGGCCCTGATGGCGATGGGCGGCTTCGAGGGCATTGGTATTGGGGTGGTCACGAAGTTTTAGGCGAGGACGGTACCGTCGTCAGGCGATCGCGCGTCGTGGCAATTCCTGCTTCGCGAATCGCTTGGCGCCGACGACGCAAAGCACGACGCCAAGCGTGACGACCACCATCAGCGGGCTGACCTGCTCGTGCAGCAGCGTCGCTGCCAGTGCCAGTCCGAAAAATGGCTGCAGCAGCTGCAACTGCCCGACCGCGGCGATGCCGCCTTGCGCCAGCCCGCGATACCAGAACACGAAGCCGATCAGCATGCTGAACAGCGAGACATAGGCAAGCCCTATCCACGCACTGACGCCGACGCCGTCGAACGACGGCGGCATGGTCATCAGCGTCAGCACCAGCATGATCGGCAGCGACAGCACCAGCGCCCAGCAGATCACTTGCCAGCCGCCAAGCTTGCGTGACAGCGCGGCACCCTCGGCATAGCCCAGACCGCAGGCGATGATGGCGGCCAGCATCAAACCATCACCCACCGGCGAGGCCGTCACGCCCTGCGTCAGGGCAAAACCCGCGACCAGCGCGCTGCCGATGCATGAAAACAGCCAGAACGCCGGGCGCGGCCGATCGCCGCCGCGCAGCACGCCGAAAATCGCAGTGGCCAGCGGCAGCAGGCCGACGAAGATGATGGAATGGGCCGTGGTGACGTGCTTGAGCGCCAGTGCGGTCAGCAAGGGAAAGCCGACCACCACGCCAAGCGCGACGATCACCAGCGACAGCAGGTCGCCGCGCTCCGGACGCTTTTGCCGAAACAGGAGCAGCAGTGCCAGGCCAAGCAGTCCGGCAATCGCCGCTCGGGCCGAAGTCAGGAATGTCGGATCGAAATCCCTGACCGCCACGCGCGTTGCCGGCAGCGAGCCGCTGAAGATCAACACGCCGATGAATCCATTCATCCAGCCGCTCGCGGTCTTGTCCATCGTATGCTCCGTTTGTCGGCTCCGTATCGCGCGGAGCCGGTAGTATCGCCAGAGACAATGCGGTACAATTACACACAACTGTCATGCTTAGAAGAGCAGTACGGATGGACAAACAGACAACAGGAAGCGAGAGCAGCGGAACGCTGGTCGAAGGCGTCATGGCGACGATCCGCCAGCGGATCGCGGCGCGCAGCCTGACGCCGGGAGCGCAATTGCCGTCGATCCGCACCTTTGCCAAATCCATGCGAGTGTCCAAATCCACCGTGGTCGAAGCCTATGAGCGGCTCGCCGCCGAAGGTGCGATCCGCTCGCGGCCGGGCTCCGGATTCTATGCCGCCGGATCGCTGGCGCCGCTGTCGCTGGCCGAGATTGGTCCTCGCCTCGACCGCGCGGTCGACCCCCTCTGGATCTCACGCCAGTCCCTGGAGGCCGGCGACGACATGCTGAAACCCGGCTGCGGCTGGCTGCCGGCCTCGTGGATGCCGCAGGCAGGTCTGCGCCGGGCACTGCGCACGGTAGCGCGTGCCGACGATATCGCACTGGTCGATTACGGCACGCCGCTCGGCCTGCCACCGCTGCGGCAATTGCTGGCGCGGCGTATGGCCGGGCACGGCATCGAGGCCTCTCCCGGGCAGATCATGCTGACGGAATCAGGCACGCAGGCCATCGACCTGTTGTGCCGGTTCCTGATCGAGCCGGGCGACACCGTGCTGGTCGACGACCCCTGCTACTTCAACTTCCACGCTCTGTTGCGCGCCCACCGGGCCAAGGTCGTCAGTGTCCCCTACACGCCGTCGGGGCCGGATATCGATCTATTCGCGCAAGCGTTGGCCGAGCACCGGCCGCGCCTCTACATCACCAATTCCGCCATCCACAACCCGACCGGCGCGGTGCTGTCGCCAGTCACCGCCCATCGGCTGCTCAAGCTCGCCGACCAATCGGATCTGACCATCGTCGAAGACGACATCTTCGCCGATTTCGAACATGCGCCCGCCCCGAGGCTGGCGGCGTTCGATGGTCTCAACCGCGTTGTCCACATCGGCAGCTTCTCCAAAACGCTTTCGGCGTCGGTTCGCTGCGGCTTCATCGCTGCACCGCGCGACTGGATCGAGCCCCTGACCGACCTCAAGATCGCCACTACCTTCGGCGGCGGCCGGCTCGCGGCCGAACTGGTGCTGACGCTGCTCAAGGACGGCAGCTACCGCAAGCATATGGATTTGCTGCGCGCGAAGCTTGCCCGCGCCATGGGCGAGACCAGCGTTCGTCTGAAGGCGATCGGTATCTCACCCTGGATCGACCAGCCGGCCGGCCTGTTCCTGTGGTGCAGCCTGCCGGATGGCGTCGATGCGGCTGAAGTGGCCCGCCGCGCTTTGGCCGACAACATCGTGCTGGCGCCCGGCAACGCGTTCAGCCTGTCTGGAACGGCCAGCCGCTTCCTGCGCTTCAACGTCGCCCAATGCACGGACGAGCGGATTTTCACGGTGATCGAAGCTGCGATGGCGCGTTGATGCCCATCAAGCTGATCCTGTTGCCTGGGCAACCTTCGGCTGCTAGGGAACCGCGAGCGCACTCGAGAGAATGTCCGCGCAATCATTCCGGGATAGTGGTTATGGGAACCAGCAAGTCAGCAGACAAGTAGGCCGCAACAGCAGTTCGTTGTTGCGGCGGCCCGTCATTTCCCATTTTCAGTGAGAACGGCAGATCGCCGCCAAATGTAGCCATTTGAGCGGATGTTCAATCATGCCTTGTCCAAAAAACCCGACATGGACCACTTCCCTGCCAGCAGCCATGGTGCTGATGGCGCCCTTCGACATCCTGGCCTCGCTGGCCATGGATATCTACCTCCCGATCGTCCCGGCGATACCGGGAATCCTCAAGACATCGCCTGATGTCATCCAGCTGACGCTGAGCCTCTACATGATCTGTCTTGGGCTCGGCCAAATCGTCTTCGGCCCGATTTCCGACAGGATCGGCAGGCGTCCGGTGCTGATCGGCGGCGCGCTTTTATTTGCAGGCGCTTCCGGCCTGCTCGCCTGCACCTCGCTGGCCATGGTGTTCGTCGCCTTGCGGGTCGTGCAGGCCATCGGTGCATCCGCCATTCTCGTTGCGACCTTTGCAACGGTTCGCGACGTTTATGCGCAGAGGCCTGAAAGTGCCGTCATCTACGGC
The DNA here is from genome assembly GCF_040320355.1 of Mesorhizobium sp. M0715. Taxonomy (NCBI): domain Bacteria; kingdom Pseudomonadati; phylum Pseudomonadota; class Alphaproteobacteria; order Hyphomicrobiales; family Phyllobacteriaceae; genus Mesorhizobium; species Mesorhizobium sp. M0715. The sequence goes on from NZ_JAMYPL010000005.1 coordinate 158,509, forward strand.
CTGTTCAGTTCGATGCTGGCCTTCGTGCCGGCGTTGGGGCCGGTTGCCGGTGCATTGATCGCCGACAATCTCGGCTGGCGCGCGATCTTCCTGACGCTCGGCGGTCTGGCGGTAGCCGCCACCCTCAACGCATGGCCGAGATGGCATGAAACACGGCCCACCAATGGCAACGACAGGCGAATGGCGTTTCGTCCCATTCTCTCCAGCTTAGCCTTCTGGACCTATACGCTCGGCTTCAGCGCCGCCATGGGCGCCTTCTTCGTGTTCTTTTCGACGGCGCCGCGGGTGCTCATGGATCGTGCTGGCTTTTCGCAGTTCGGCTTCAGCCTGGCCTTCGCCACCGCGGCGCTGGTGATGATCGCGACCACCCGCTTCGCCAAAAAGTTCATTGCACGTTGGGGCATCGCGGGCAGTGCTATCAGAGGCATGGCGATGTTGCTGCTCGGCGCGGCTCTGCTGGCGGCCGGGCAACTGTTCGCGGCGCCGTCCTTCGAGACATTCGTCGGCCCGATGTGGGTCATCGCCGTGGGCATCGTCTTCACTGTTTCGGTCACCGCGAACGGCGCACTCGAGGCCTTCGGCGATGTCGCGGGAACCGCCGTCGCGCTCTACTTCTGCATCCAGAGCCTTGTCGTCGGCACACTCGGCACGCTGTTCATCATCCTGCTTGATGGAGACACGGCGTGGCCGCTGGTGGGCTACTGTTCGGTCATGGCGACGCTCACACTAAGCGCGCTGAGATATTTGCGGAAACGCCAAACCGAATAAACGGGACAGATGAGAAGCCTGGGCCGTTGGCGCAGGCTTCTCATCGCTGTCAGCGAGACGCCGCGCAAATCTCCCGCACGCAGTCGCGCAGCCAGCGTTGCGCCGGATCGGCATCGAGGCGCGGATGCCACAGCATGGAGATGGTGACCCCCGCGGTGGCAACCGGCAGGGGAAAACTGTGCATGCCGGCGCGTGCGCCCTCGGTATGCCGCTCCGGAACGCTGGCGATCAGGTCGGACGTGCGCGCCATGGCAAGGGCTGCCGAGAAACCGGAAACCATGCACACGACTGTCCGCTGCAGCCCGAGCAGGTTCAAAGCCTCGTCGATCGGCCCTTTCTCGCGGCCACGCCGTGAAACGCTGATGTGCCGGCCTGCCGCATAGCGCTCTGGCGTCACCGTGCCCTCGGTCAAGGGATGGCCCGTTCGCACGGCGCCGATGAAACGGTCGCGAAGCAATGCCTGGATGCGCACCTCCGGTCCGGTCTCGCCAGCGACGCCTATGTCCAAGTCGATCGCCGCGTCGCGCAACGACGTGACGTCCTTGCCGGACTTCGGTGCAAAGCGCAGCCGCACGCCGGGCGCATCGGCCTGGATACGGGCAACGAGACGAGGGGCGAACTCTTCGACGAAGCTCTCATTGGTGCGCAGCGTGAAGACCCTGTCCAGGCTCGGGAGATCGAGCAAGGTGGCAGGACGCAGCAGCGCCTCCGCATCCTGGACGACACGACCAGCCTGTTGTCGCAGTTCTTCCGCACGCGGCGTCGCCACCAAGCCGCGACCGGAGCGAACCAGCAGCGGATCGCCCGTCGCCTGGCGCAGCCGCGCCAGCGTCCGACTCATCGCCGAGGGGCTGAGGCGCAGGCGGTTGGCGGCGCGCGCCACGCTGCCTTCGGTCAGCAGGACGTCGAGAGCGAACAGCAGATTGAGATCGGGCGATGTCATCGGCGGATCATGGCATGATATGGCGCCAAACGCACGAGTAAGATGCAAACGCTGCGCCTTCCGCCACATCTGCCAAGGGACTAGATCTCCAGCAGTTCCGGTTATGGACTGATGGAAGGGGATCGCCGTGGCAATTGCCGAGCAAAATCTGGACGGGCGCGCATCGGCGCCGCCACGGATGCAATCCGCCCGCTGGGCGCTGGCAAGCCTGTCGCTCGCCACGCTGCTGTCGTCGTTGGGAACCAGCATTGCCAGCGTCGGGCTACCGTCGCTGATGCGGGATTTCGACGCGACGTTCCAGTCCGTGCAATGGGTGGTTCTGGCCTATCTGCTCGCCATCACCACACTGATCGTCAGCGCCGGACGGCTGGCCGACATGTTCGGGCGCAGGCCGTTGCTGCTTGGCGGTATCGCGCTGGTCACATCGGCATCGGTGCTCTGCGGCCTGGCGCCGACACTCTGGCTGCTGATTGCCGCACGCGCCGTGCAGGGACTTGGCGCGGCGCTGATGATGGCGCTGACGCTGGCCTTTGTCGCCGAAACCGTGACCAAAGACAGAATTGGCAGCGCCATGGGCCTGCTCGGCGCCATGTCCGCGATCGGCACGACACTTGGCCCTTCGCTCGGCGGCCTTTTGATCGCCGGCTTCGGCTGGCGAGCGATCTTCCTCGTCAATGTCCCGCTGGGTGTGCTCACCTTCGCTCTCGCCTGGCGTGCCCTGCCGGCACACAGCAAGACAGCGCAGCAGGTCGACCGAGGCACGTTCGATGTCGTGGGCACCGCCTTGCTGGCCTTGACGCTGGCCGCCTATGCACTGGCCATGACGCTGGGCAGAGGCAATTTCGGCGCACTCAACATCGGCCTGCTGATCGCTGCCGGCATCGGCGTGTTTCTCTTCGCCGTCGCGCAGGCGAGAGTGAAAAACCCCTTGATCCAGCTTGCCAGCTTCCGCGACCTCCAACTGAGCGCCAGTCTCGCCATGAGCCTCGTTGTCGCCACGGTGATGATGGCGACCCTGGTGGTGGCCCCGTTCTACCTGTCGCGAGGACTTGGGCTCGATGCCGCAATGGTCGGCCTCGCGCTGTCGACCGGGCCGCTCGTCTCGACCTTGTCGGCGCTGGTGGCCGGACGCCTGGCCGACCGCTTCGGCGCCCACCGGATGATGGTCGCAGGCCTGCTCAGCCTCGCGACAGGCACGTTCCTGCTGTCGCTCGCCGTGATCAGATTCGGCATTGCCGGCTATGTCGTTGCGATCACCGTCACCTGCATCGGCTATGCCCTGTTCCAGACATCCAACAATGCAGCCGTCATGACCGGTGTCGGCGCCGGCCAGCGCGGCGTCGTTTCCGGCCTGCTCAACCTTTCGCGCAACCTCGGGCTGATCACCGGCGCCTCGTTGATGGGCGCCATATTCGCCGTCGCATCGGCCAAAGGGCAGGAAGGCATTGGACTTCTGAGTTCCGAGGCCGCAGCACGGGGAATGCAGGTCACATTTCAGACGGCCACGGTGCTGGCGCTGGCTGCACTGTTCCTCGCACTGCTCTCGGCCCGCGCCGAGTTCAAGCGGCAGAGGCTGGTGGAAGTATCACAAGACCTCTGATTTTGCGCTCCAGGTGAACAGCCTCTCACGCCCCTGCCCGCTTGCGGCGTTCATAAAGCATGACCAGCGTTTCGGCCATCAAAGCAGGCTTTTCCTCGCCTTCGATCTCGACCGTGTTGGCGGCCTTCATCAGATACTGGCCGGGGCCCCTGTCCTCCATGGACAGCAGCGTGATGCGCAGTCTGATGCGGGCACCGACCTTGACCGGTGCCAGGAAGCGTACCTTGTCGAAGCCATAATTGAAGGCGGCCTGCGTATTCTCGGGCACGATGCCCATGCCGAGCGCCAGTGCGCCGATGATCGACAGCGTCAGATAGCCATGCGCGATCGTCGTGCGGAACGGGCTTTGCCGCCGCGCCCTTTCAGGGTCGACATGAATCCATTGATGGTCGCCGGTGCATTCAGCGAACTGGTCGATGCGGTTCTGGTCGACCGTCGTCCACTCCGACACGCCGAGTTCCAGCCCGGCCATCGTCCTCAACTGCTCGTAGGTAGGCGGCGTTTTAGGCCGTATTTCGTTCATTCCTGGTTTCCCGATCGCTTCCAGAGCCTCCGGACCACGAACTGACGGCCTCTGTCAATTCGCTCTGCGCGAATCCGTTCCGTCGATTTCGGCCGCAATCGTGCCACGCCGCCGGCGCAGTCGCAGGTCAAATCGGGCTTTCCGGGCTTCAGGGCGCTGTCGGCAGCAATGAGCCGGCCCCGGCCACATCCGCTACTTCTTCTCGTAGCCGGCGCGGATTTCCTCCATCGCCTCCTTGATGCGGGTGCGCAGGATGTCGACCGATTCGGCACCGGATTTCTTGACCAGTTCAGCCACTTCGCCCGCATTCTTCAACGCGGCCTCGAAGGACTTCCTGGCAAACTCCCTCCGTTTGGCCATCAGTTCCTGCGGATTGCCCGGCGCCCTGTAGCTTTGCGCGATATCGGTGACCTCGCGCAGCGTATCCTGCAGCATCTCGCGCTGCCGGGACAACAGCGAGGTGGCGCCGGCGGCACCGGCTCGTGCCGATTTCTCCAGCGCTTCGATGTTCTTGCGATGATGGGCGAGGATCGCCTCGACATCGACATTGGGCACCTTCAGGTCGCGGCCGAACCTGCCGAACATGTCCATGAAAGAATCGGATTCCGGTTGTTTTGCCATGCTCGTTTGCTCCCCTTTGCCGCATGATGCGGGCACCCTCGGCGGGAGAATAGCACTCGCATGCCGCGAGTCCATGAACGCGGAGGAATGAGCGCCAATCGGGCCGCGCATCAATTCACGAGGAACAGCCGCTCGGCCACATAGAGCACGACACCGGCGAGGCCGCCGATGATCATGCCGTTGAAGCGGATGTATTGCAGGTCCTTGCCGATGTTCATCTCGATCAGCCGCGTCAGCTGGGCAAGGTCCCAGCGCTTGACCTGGTCGGCGATGAATGTCGACACGCCGGCCTTCTGGCTCTCCACGAACGACGCCAGCGCCACCACGAACCCCTGGTTCATGTCGGCCCGGATCTGCGCATCGCCGGCAAGATGGCGGCCGACCTCGACGAACATGTTGGCAAGATGCGCGCGGACAACCGAATTCGGCGCCTTGGCGTCCTGCTCGATGAACTGGCTGAGGCTTGCCCACATGTCGCCGGCCAATCCCCTGACTTCCGGCCGGGCCAGGAAATCGCGCTTCAGCTTCTCGGCACGTTTGGCGTATTGCTTCGATGTCCTCAGCTTTTCGATGAAGCCTTGAGCGAAATGGTCGAATTCGGCGCGCATCGGGTGATCGGGATCGGCCCTCACCTCGTCGAGCAGCGAACCGGCCGAGGCGACGATCTTCTTCAGGAGATAGGCGTCGGCGCGGAACAGGTTGAACAGCGACGGCAGTTCCTCGCGGATCTTCTCGCGCATCGTCGCCAGCGCCTGTTCGTCATTGAGGAACCTGCCGATCACCTTGGTGAACTCGTCGAACAGTTTCTGGTGGCGGCGGTCGTCGGTAAGCGCTGACAACAGCTCGGCGGCCAGCGGCGCCAGCGGCACCTTTTCAATCTGTTCGAGCATGCGGCTGGTGACGAAGCCGCGCAGGCCGGATTGCTCTATCGCCGCCAGCGTCTGCGGCACCAGCCGCACGACGAAGCGCGACAGGCCGGCGGCGCGCTCCGCATCGGCCAGCCAGTCGGCGACGAGTGCCGAGAAATCGACCTCGGCGAGCTTTTCACGCACCGGTTCAGGCGCCAGGAAGTTGACCTCGATGAAGCGGCCGAGATTGTCGGCGATGCGGTTCTGGTTCTCGGGTATGATGGCGGTGTGCGGGATCGGCAGCCCCAGAGGTCGCCTGAACAGCGCCACCACCGCGTACCAGTCGGCCAGCCCGCCGATGGTCGCCGCCTCGGCAAAGGCAGCGACGAAGCCGAGCCACGGGTGGATGTGCTCGAACGATTTGGCGAGCGCAAACACCGCCACGCAAAGCGCCAGCGCGGCGGCCGCGAGGAATTTCGTCCGCCGCAACGCGGAAAGCTTGGCATCCGCTTCGGCATCGAAACGGACCGGCGCCAGGGGCGAAGCCGATTGTGACATGGGTGAGCCGCTCCTCGTCGATCTCAGCCTATTTAGTGTTCCGAGCGCCGAAATACCCGCGACAGCGGGTTTCGTCCGGCATCTTCTCCGGCTGCGCACACAAAGTTGAGGAGAAAATTCATCTATCGCACGAAGCTAGTCTGGAATTATTCCAAGGTATAGGCCATATTCCGCCCGAGCCAATGTGGCGAATCCGGAAATTCGGGTCAAAGCCGCATCAGCAAGAATTTCCAGATCTGGCGTGGTTGCACCGCACCAGTGCCTTGTGAGGACAAAATGCGGCTTACGCGCCAGACCAATTATGCCATGCGCATCTTGATGTATTGCGCGGCCAATGATGACCGATTGAGCCGCATCCCGGAGATCGCGGCCGCGTATTCGGTGTCGGAGCTTTTCCTGTTCAAGATCCTGCAGCCCCTGGTCGAGCACGGCCTTGTCCAGACCGTGCGGGGCAGGAATGGCGGCGTCAAGCTTGGCCGTGCCGCCGAAGCCATCAGCCTGTTCGATGTCGTGCGCGTGACAGAAGAGAGCTTCGCCATGGCCGAATGCTTCGAGAACGATGCCGCCGAATGCCCGCTGGTCGACAGCTGCGCGCTGAACTCGGCGCTGCGCGAGGCGCTGAACGCGTTCTTCGCCGTGCTCGCCCGCTACACGATCGCCGATCTGGTAGCGGCGCGGCCGAATGTGCGCAACCTGCTCGGCATCGACATGTTGGAGCGCCGCGCCCCGGCTGCCTAGCCCAGCCAGGGGCGCGGGCTAGGTTTGCAATAAATTAAGCTGCTGACTGAGGCAGCACGAACGGCATATTGCCGGCCGGCAGCACGCCGACCCTGAGCCGGCAGTCGAACACTTTTTCGATCAGGTCATCGCTCAGCACATCCCGCGGCGACCCGGTGGCGGCGAGCCGGCCGCGATGCATGACGAAGATCCGGTCGGCATACATGGCCGTCAGATTGAGGTCGTGCAGGATGGCGACCACGCCGCCGCCCCTTCTGGCGAAGTCGCGGGCAATGTTCATGATGATCAGCTGGTGCTTGATGTCGAGACTGGAAACCGGCTCGTCGAGGAACAGAAAGCGCGGCTTGCCGTCGAGCACCGGCGCCCAGACCTGGCACAGCACGCGTGCGAGCTGAACGCGCTGTTGCTCGCCGCCCGAAAGCTCCTGGTAGAAACGGCCGGCAAAGCCGTCGAGATCGACACGCGCCAGCGCCCGTTCCGGCAGCCGCGCATCCTCGCCCGGCAGGACGCCTGAGCGGCCGCCGACAAGGCCAAGCTTGACCACTTCCCGCACGGTGAACGGGAACGACAGCGTCGTCGCCTGCGGCAGCACAGCGCGATGGACGGCCACCTCGACCGGCTTCATCGTCGAGAGATCTCGGCCGTTGAGGGCAACGCGCCCGGTATAGGCGAGTTCGCCGGAGAGTGCTTTGAGGAAGGTCGTCTTGCCCGAACCATTGGGGCCGACGATGGCGGCGATCTCGCCGGGCCGCGCGTGGAAATCGACACCACTGACGATAGGCTTGCCGGCGATATCAACCGAAACATCCTTGGCCTCGATCATCAAGCCTCACAAATCAACCACGCCGCGCTTGCGCAGCAGGATCCAAAGGAAAAACGGCGCGCCCGCTATCGCGGTGACGATGCCTATCGGCAGTTCGGCCGGCGCAACGATGGTGCGTGCGACCGCATCGGCCAGAAGCAGCAGCGAGGCGCCGAGCAGCGCCGACGCCGGCAGCAGATAGCGATTGTCCGGACCAATCAGCAGGCGCAGCAGATGCGGCACCACGATGCCGACGAAGCCGATGCCGCCGCTGACGGCGACGGATGCGCCGACCGCGGCAGAGACGCCGACGATAGCCGTGTATTTCAACCGCTGCACCGGAATGCCGAGATGACCGGCGGTCGCCTCGCCAAGCGCCAGCGCGTTGAGGCCGCGTGCCAGGAACGGCATCGCCGCCAGCGCCAGCACGATGATCGGCCCTACCGACGCGATCTTCGCCCAGGTCGCGCCACCGAGCGATCCGAGTTGCCAGAAGGTCAGGTCGCGCAACTGGCGATCGTCGGCCATGAAGATGAGGATGCCGGTCAGCGCCATGGCGAGCGCCGCCAGCGCGATGCCGGCAAGCAGCATTGTGGCAACCGAGGTTTGCCCCCGCCGCGTCGCGACCTGATAAAGCACCAGCGTGGTGGCGAGCCCGCCACAGAAGGCCGCCAGCGGCAATGCGAGCGTGCCGAGCAAGACGGTCACCGGAGCCAATATCGTGGCGCCGAGCACGATGACGGCAACCGCGCCGAGGCTGGAGCCGGCCGAGACGCCGATCAGGCCGGGGTCGGCCAGCGGATTGCGGAACAGTCCCTGCATGACCGCGCCGGAGACCGCGAGCGCCGCGCCGACCAGCATGCCGAGAATGATGCGCGGCAGGCGGATGTCGTAGACAATCAGGCTGTCGCGGGCGCTCACCGCGGCGTCATCAGGCACTGTGCCGAACAGCCAGTCGCCAATGACGTTGACGGCCGAAGCGTCCGAAGCCCCCGATGTCAGCGACAGAAAAATGGCAGCCGCGAGCCCCAGGCACAGCAGAAGGATGACGATGCGGGCGCGGCCCGACCGGTCGCCTTCGGATACGCTTGCCATCACCGGGCCGGCGATCGATTGATCGACCATGATCCGCCCGTTCAGTCCGTGACCTGCCCGCCATAAAGCGAGACAGCGAGGTCGTGGATGGCATCGGCCGTGCGTGGCCCGAAGCCGAGCAGATAGGCACCGTCGATGCGGATCAGCTTGCGCGCCGTTCCGGCCGGCGTCGAGGCGATCGACGGATTGCCGAACAGTTCGTCGTCCGACACCGGAGGCCCGGCATTGCTCATCATCAGGATCACGTCCGGTCTGGCGGTTATGATCGCCTCGTCGGACATTTGCTTGTAGCCGGAAAAGCCCTCGACCGCGTTGACGCCGCCAGCCAGCTTGACCATACCGTCGGCCGCGGTCTCGCTGCCGGCCGCCAGGATCTTGCCGCCCTGTATCGACAGCACGAACAGGATGCGCTTGCGCTCCTTGATCGACGCCGTCTGCTTCTCAGCTGCCGTGAGCTTGGCATCGAGCTCCCCGGCGAGCACCTCGGCCTTGGCATCGACGCCGAGCGCCTTGCCGACGATACGGACCTTTTCGAGGATGCCTTCGTGGCTATAGTGCTCGGGCACTTCGATGAACGGGACGCTCGTCTTCTTCAAGACATCGACGGCTTGCTTGGGACCGCTGCCATGCAGCGCCAGGATGCCGGTCGGGTTAACCGACAGCACCCCCTCCGGCGACAGCCCGCGCATGTAGCCGACATCGGGCAGCTCAAGCGCCGCCTTTGGGTACCGGCTGGTGGAATCGCGAGCCACCAGATGCTTTTCCTCGCCGAGCGCATAGACGATCTCGGTGATCGAGCCGCCAACGGCCACGATTTTCGAAGGATCGGCAAACACGGCCGTGCCTTCCATGGCGCTGGCGGATTGCAGTGCGATAACAGCCATGGAGAGACCGATCACCGGCCCGAAAATAGATCCGCGCACGGTCGACAATCTTGGGAAAAAACGCATCGCATTTTCCTCAGGCTGCGGTCGGGCTTGGGATGCGCGGCAGGTTTTCCGCCAGGAAGCGCCAGTCGTCCCGCTCGCTTTCGCCTTCATGACGCTTGCCGAAGAACTGGATGAACATCTTGCCGTCGGCGTCATAGACCTCAAGCGAGGTGACATGACCGTCCTTGGTCGGCTTGCGCACCGCCCAGACCTCCTGGATGTGGTCGGTCCGCAAATGCAGGTGGAAGGTTTCGTCCAGCACGTTGATCCATGGCCCCATCGGCTTGATCGACTTGATCGGACCGGAATGGATCTGGATGCATCCGCGGTTTCCCACAAAGCACATGATCGGCATCTCGCCCTCCGCGGCGTGATGGAACATGGCACGGACGCCATCATTGTCGAGTTGCCAGGCATAGTCTTGCCCGACCAGGCGGACCGCCTGCCGGCGGCTCAGCTTCAGCGTCTTCAGCATGCCGAAGAACTGGTGCACGTCGGTCAGCCGGCTCCAGCGGTCGCGCAGATCGTCGAGATTGGCGCTCGCTTCGTCGCCATGGATCTCGTCATCGGGGAGTGGTCCTGAAATGTCGACCGTCGGCTCCTGATTGGACGATTCGAGCGCGGCAACCAGTTTCTGATAGGCATAGAGGCTGGAGGCCGGACGCAAATGCACCTTGTGCACGGCCTCGCCCGCCGCATCGAAAAACTGCAGGCTGCGGCGGATTTCGTCGCCGTCTCGCTTCTCGACGGCAAAGCCGTGTGCCCAGACCTTCGGGAAGATGCGCAGGTCGATGTTTTCGCCAAGCACCATGGCATTGTGGTTGCCGGTGACGACTTTGTCATAGACGCCGATCTTCTCGTGCACCGCGCTTTCATTGCGGGTCAGCGCCATGACCTCGCCGACGGCTTCGAGACCGGTCAAAAGATCGTTGACGCGTGGCTCGACACGGACGACGCCGTCGCCGCAGTGGGCTGCGACCAGCTCGGCCTCCGAAATGCCGAGCTGGGCGGCGAGATCACGCTCGCGCGTCTTCGGATTGTCTGTCCGTGCCCGCCGGATTTCATGCGGGGCGGGTTTTACGCGCTGGTCCATGTCTTGGTCCCTGTGGCCTTGCCTTACTTGTTGAGAATGAGCTTGCCCTGGCGGGTGATCTTCAGCCGATAGAGCGCGCCATGATGCTCGATGCCGATCTCGTGCTCGCCCTGGAACAGGGTGTTGCTGGACAGGGTTCGCACCGCCAGCGGAACCCGGTCGAAACGGGCGGAGGCATCGTCGGAACGGCGGACGCGATAGCGAAAATCGTTGGGATTGTGGGTGTTCATCTGGATGGATCCCTTTCCTGTGCCGGGCGTCTGGCTAGGCGTTGCGTAATCCGATTCATTTCTTGACTTGAATAATCATGTTTACTAGTCAGTGCAATACCGGATTAAATGAGTCAACATTTAAGACCCCGGACATGATCAAAAATGCCAGCCAGCCCCGGGCCAGCCAGCATGAAACCTGGACTTTGGAGTTGGGGCATGGGGTTTGTGACTTGGGAATGGCGCGGCCGGTCGGCGGCGAACGGCGCAGCGGCTTTGCTGGCAAGCGTGGCGGCGATCGCCTTGTCGGCGCAGCTGGCCAACGCTCAGCAGGCGGCGCAGCCGGCGGACCAGCAGACAGATCAAACGAAGAAGGCCGACGAAGAAAAGGCGGCACAAGCGGGCGCAACGCTGCTCGACAAGATCCTCGTCATCAGCCGCACCGGCGAAACGGCGATCGAATCGCTGGCATCGACCAGCCATGTCGGCCAGGAACAGCTCGACCGCCGCATGGCGACGACGCCGAACGAGATGCTGCTCGGCGTGCCCGGTGTCGCCGCGCAGGCCGACGCCAGGCGTGTCAGCACCAGCATCAACATCCGCGGCTTGCAGGATTTCGGCCGCGTCGCGGTCATTGTCGACGGCGCGCGCCAGAATTTCCAGCGCTCAGACCACGGCACGCAGTCGACCTTCTACATCGACCCCGAACTCGTCAAATCCGTCGACGTGATCCGCGGTCCTGTCGCCAACACCTACGGCTCGGGCGCCATCGGCGGCGTTGTCTTCTTCGATACCAAGGACGCCGGGGATTTCCTCAAGCCGGAAGAAACATGGGCCGGCTCCGTCACGGGACGCTATGAGAGCAACGGCAAGGGCTGGACAACAAGCGCATCCGGTGCCTACCGCCTCAACGAGAACTGGGATGTGCTCGGCAACATCGTCTACCGCAACTATGACGACTACAAGGATGGCGGTGGCGACACGGTCAAGGGCACCGGCTTCGATGTGCTGAGCGGTCTGCTCAAGACCACCATCCGCCCGACCGACAACAGCGAACTGAAGCTCGGTTGGGTCGGCTCGAGCGACGGCTGGAACGAGATCAGCGGCGGCGTGCCGGTCAATGACGTCGACCTGAAGTCGAACACCTTCACCGCCCGCTACAACATTACGGATGAGGACAAGAGCTGGCTCGATCTCCATATCAACACCTCCTACAACAAGACCAATCTCGATCTGACCAGCCTCGTGCCTCTCAACCGGTTTGATCCGAGCACCGGCCTTCCAGTTGTTTTGCCGGCTGGCTCGACATCGACATTCGACATCGGCACGACCAGCATCGACATTTGGAACACGTCCAGATTCGAGACCGCGGGAATCGCGCACGAACTGACCTATGGCGGCGACTGGGCCGGCGATAACGTCGAGACCGGCGGCACGGCCGGTGGCGACAGCTTCTATACGCCTTCCGGTAAGCGGAACGTCTCCGGCGCCTATGTCCAGGACAAGCTCACCTGGGAGTGGCTCGAAGTCATCGCCGGGCTGCGTTACGACAATTACAGCCTCAAGGATGACACACACGAAACGTCGGGGGACCGGTTGTCGCCGCGCATCACCGTCGGCGTCTCGCCTTTCGACAGCGCCAGCCTTGCCGGCCTGCAATTCTACGGCACCTATGCGGAAGGATACCGGTCACCCTCCCTGTCGGAAACACTGATCAGCGGTCGCCATCCGGCGGGTGTCACCTTCCCGTTCCTGCCCAATCCCAATCTGCGGCCGGAAACCGGAAAGACCGTCGAATTCGGCGTCAACTACAAGCAGAATGATATCCTCGAAGCCGACGATGCGCTGCGCATCAAGGCAGCCTATTTCAACAACGATGTCGAAGACTACATCGATGGCGTTACCCTGTCGCGGTTTGACCCGACAGCCGGCTGCCCGAGCGGACCCGGTATCCCGATATGCTTCCAGTACCAGAATTTTGCCAAGGCCAAGATCGACGGCTTCGAACTTGAGGGCGTCTATGATGCCGGATGGGGCTATGCCGGGCTTTCGGCCTCAATCACCAATGGTCATACCATTTCCTACAGGGACGTTCGGGCCGATCTGCTGACCATCCCCTCATCCCAGGTCACCGCGCAGCTCGGCTTGCGCTTCCTCGAGGACAAGCTAACCGTGGGCGGCGAAGTGCAATACAATGGCAAGCCCAAGGGCAACCCGATCGCCGAGGACTACACGCTGGTCAATGCTTTTGCCAGCTACCAGGCGACGGACAATTTGAAGATTGATTTCCGCGCCGACAATCTGTTCGATGTCAAATACGCCAACCCGCTCAACCTGACCACGGCCGGCCAGCCGCCGCAGCCGGTCTTCGCGGCCTACGAGCCCGGCGTCACCCTGAAGCTGGCGGCGACGATGCGATTTGGAGGCTGATGACCATGACGAGCTTGATGACATCCCTTCGTCTGCTGACCTCGATGCTGGCGATGTCGCTTGCGATGGTTCCGGCGTGGGCACAAGAGTCCGCGCCGGTCCCCGCACTCACCCTAGAACTCAATGGTGCGCAACCTTCCGACAAGGGTTGCCGCCTGACGTTCGTGGTCAACAACAATCTCGGCGCCGACCTGTCCAAGGCTGCGTTCGAGATCGCCTTGTTCAACGAGGCAGGCGTCGTCGACCGGCTGACCGTGCTCGATTTCAAGGAATTGCCGGCGGGCAAGACCAAGGTGACGCGTTTCGATCTGGCCGGCACCGAGTGCTCGAAAGTCAGCCGCGTGCTGATCAACAGCGCGACCGAATGCACCGGTACCGGCGTCGAACCGAACGCCTGCATGCGCAAGCTGAAGACGGACACCAAGACCGGGATCGCTTTCGGAGTCTAAGGTGGGACTGCATCCCGCATTCCTGCAAAACAATGCGGCGTGGCCAGTTGCCGGCCACTGCCGACTGCCGCTGCGAGCGAACGATCTTGATTTGACAATTCTGCTCTTGTCGCTGCAGGTCTCGCGGCGAGACATGCAGGATATCAGTCCCCTCCCCGAAGCCAGCGCCGAGCTGGCGATAGAGCCAACCGAGCCGCTCGCGCTACCGCGGCCATCGGCCTGGAACCGCAAGTGGACGGCGGCGATCGTCGTCTCCTGCCTGCTCCATGCCGCGGTGGCAGCGGCCTTTCTGATCTCCCCTACGGGGACTTCCAGTTTCCAAGATGCCGAGCAGCCGGAAGGCAGTGAACAGTCGGGCACCAACGTGGTCGGCAGCGCGCTGGACAAGGACCCGACGGCAATAAACGTTGCACTGGTGCCGAACCCGCAACCCGCCAAACCACAGCCGGCAACGCCGCCCAAGCCAACGCCGCCAACAGAGCCTTCGCAACCCGCGAAGGACGCAGCAAAGCCGCTCAAGCCTTTGCCGGAACCTGCCAAACAGCAGACGGTGACGCCCGACATATTGGTGGCCGGCGCCCCTCGCCCCGATGACCAGAGCGTGGCTCCCAAGGCCGAAACGCCGGCGCAGCCGATCGTGCAGGCCGAGAGCGCCGAAGTGCCTGTCGCCGTTCCAGAGCAGCCACCGATCCCCAGCGCCAGGCCAACGTCGGCAGCTGCCCCTTCAAAGACGGCGGATGAGAAGCGCGGCACGGCGAATGGCGAGGACCGGTCGGCGCAAGCAGCCAGCAAGGGCAAAAGGCAAAAAGAGGCAGGCACGGCCGCGGAAGACAATTACCGCGGCGATGTTTTTAGAAAACTCGGCAGCGTCAATCGCACCCTCCCGCCTTCCCTACAGCTGGCGGCACGCAACAATGCGGTTGTCACATTCGTCATAGGCAGGAAGGGCAACATAAACGAGTTGCGCATCCTGGAGACCTCAGGGTCGGCGGCTTTCGATCAGGCGGCGCTTGGCATTGTCCGCAAGGCAGCCCCCTTCCCTCCAATTCCACCACAGGCAGCAAGCGCAAATTTGGAGTTCGAGACCGAAATCGGCCCATTTTGAATGTGCGCAGAACAAACGCTGCAGCCGCCAATCATCAACATCCGCACGAAAGGAACCGCCATGTACATCGCCATGAACCGCTTCAAGGTGCAGACCGGCTCGGAGAACGATTTCGAAGCCGTGTGGAAGAACCGCGATTCCAGCCTCGCTGAGATGAAGGGTTTTCGGGAATTCCACCTGCTGCGTGGCCCGGTCAACGAGACCGAAGGCTACACGCTGTTTGCGTCGCACACGGTGTGGGCGAGCCACGAGGATTTCATCGCCTGGACCAAGTCGGAGAATTTCCGCGCCGCCCATCGAAATGTCGGCACGACGAAGGTCCACTATCTCGGTCACCCCCAGTTCGAAGGTTTTTCGGTCGTCGAAGGCGCTTAAATACTGGCCGGGCTCAAGCTCCGGCCAGCAGGCTCGCATTGCCGCCGGCGGCGGTGGTGTCGACGCAGACAGCCCGTTCATGTGCATAGGCCGCCGGGTTCAGTACCTCGCTGACCAGCGGCACGATCGGGCCGGAGCGGTCGGCGATGACCTTGCGCACGATGCGTGCAGCCTCCGGCGTGCCCGAAAAGGCGACGACATCGACGCGCAGTGAGCGTGCTTCGACCGGATCCGGCCGACCATCGATGGCGGCCAGCGGCAAGCCCTTGCCGGTCAATGGGGAAAGGGCAGCCGGTGCGCCGGGCGCCACGGCCAGCACCGCATTGCCGGCGGCGAGCGCCTGGATCGTCTGCGCCAGCAGCGTATCGCCATCGGGACCGAGGCACAGCACCCGTCCGCGTGGCGAGAGCGAGAGCGTGTTGGCCTCGCCGGTCGGCCCGGGCAGGTCGATCTGGCCGAAATCGATGCCGGCGGCCGCACCTATGGCCGCAGCACCCTTGCCGCGCAGATGCTTCCTCAGAATGGCGATCCGGTCCGGACGCGTCGACCAGCCGCCAAGTGTGGGATCAGGCAGATTGTCGGCAAGCTCGGTCGCCGTGACCTTATGGCCATCCTGCAAATGGGTGCCAGCCTCCGGCCCTTTGCGGAACCGGCGGAGGTAGTGCGGGCCGCCGGCCTTCGGCCCGGTGCCTGAAAGCCCCTCGCCACCAAACGGCTGCGAGCCGACCACGGCGCCGATCTGGTTGCGGTTGACGTAGATGTTGCCGGCATGGATGCCGTCGACGAAATGCTGCACGCGGCCCTCGATACGGGTGTGCAGGCCGAAGGTCAGGCCATAGCCCTTGCGGTTGATGGCGGCGATGACCGCGTCGATTTCGTCGGCGTCGAACGTAGCGACATGCAGCACCGGCCCGAACACCTCGCGCTCCATGTCCTCGATGCCCTTGACGCGGAAAACATGCGGCGCAACGAAGCGACCTTCCTTCGGCGCTTCGAGCTTGGCAATCAGCCGGCCCTGCAAGCCCATTTTCGTGCAGTACTCGCGGATAGAGCTTTGCGCCTCGTCGTCGATGACAGGGCCGACATCGGTCGAAATCCGCCAGGGATCGCCGATGCTGAGCGCCTCCATGGCGCCCTTCAGCATCTCCAGCATTTTCTTCTCCACGTCCTTCTGCACATAGAGCACGCGCAGTGCCGAGCAACGCTGGCCGGCACTCTGGAATGCCGAGGCGAGGATGTCGCGCACCGCCTGTTCGGGCAGCGCGGTGGAATCAACGATCATGGCGTTGAGGCCGCCCGTCTCGGCGATCAGCATGGCGTTGGGCGCGGCCGTCTTGGCCAGTTGCTTCTCGATCAGCTTGGCGACCTCGGTCGAGCCGGTAAAGCAGACGCCGGCGATGCGCGGATCTGATGTAAGCGGCCCGCCGACCGACGGGCCGTCGCCAGGGAGCAACTGGATGACGTCTTCCGGCACACCGGCCTCGCGCAGCAGCTCGACAGCCCGGAAGGCGATCAGCGGCGTCTGCTCGGCCGGCTTGGCGATGACCGAATTGCCGGTGACAAGTGCGGCCGCGATCTGGCCGGTGAAGATGGCGAGCGGGAAATTCCACGGCGAAATGCACACGATGGCGCCGCGCGCTTGCGTGCCCGCCTCCGCATTGGCCGCCTCGGTGGCGTAGTAGCGCAGGAAGTCGACCGCCTCGCGCACTTCGGCGACGCCGTCGGCCAGCGATTTGCCGGCCTCGCGGGTGGCGAGTGCAAAGAACTCGACGGCTTTGGATTCATAGAGAACGGCGGCACGGTTGAGGATGGCAGCGCGCTCGGCGACGGAACGTTTTGCCCATGCCGGCTGCGCTTCCACCGCAAAGCGCACGGCGGTCGCGACTTGCTTGGCGGCGGCTTCGCTGACCGTACCGACCACTTCGGAAGGCTTTGCTGGGTTGACTATGGGACGCTGCTTGCCGTAGCCGGCGGCACGGGTGATCGGCTTGGCATGCCAACGATCCGGCCCAGCGAAGGCCACCCTGGCCTTGTCGATCGCCGCCAGCGTCACCGTGTCGGTGATGTCGAATCCTTTCGAATTGCGACGCCCGGCCCCAAAAATCTCGGAAGGCCGGGCAATCGCCGGATTGGTGGCCGGACCCTGGCTCTCGACCGTTTCGAGCGGATCGCGCGCAATGTCCTCCGGCTCGACGTCCTCGTCGGTCAGTTGGTGCACGAAGGAGGAATTGGCGCCGTTCTCCAGCAACCGGCGGACCAGATAGGCCAGCAGATCGGAATGCGCACCGACCGGCGCGTAGATGCGGCAGCGTGTGCCTTCGGACCGTCGCACCGTCTCGTGCAGCGCCTCGCCCATGCCGTGCAGGCGCTGGAACTCGAAGGAATCGCGATTATCCGCCATCGCCAAGATGGCGGCGACGGTGTGGGCATTGTGGGTGGCGAATTGCGGATAGATGCGGTCGGTCATCGATAGCAGCTTTTTCGCGCAAGCCATGTAGGAAACGTCGGTGTTGGTCTTGCGGGTGAAGACGGGATAGCCTGACAGTCCGAGCGTCTGCGCCCGCTTGATCTCGGTGTCCCAATAGGCACCCTTGACCAGCCGCACCATGATGTTGCGGTCGTATTTCCTGGCCAGCGCATAGAGCCAATCGATGGCGAAGGCCGCGCGTGGCCCATACGCTTGCACCACCACGCCGAAGCCGTTCCAGCCGGCGAGCTCCGGCTCGGCCAGCACCCGCTCGATGACGTCGAGCGACAGATCGAGGCGATCGGCCTCCTCGGCATCGATGTTGAGGCCCATACGCGAATGGCGCGCGGCAAGCGCCAGCGACAAGAGCCGCTCGGCCATCACAGGCAGCATCTCTTCCTTCTGCGCCACCTCGTAGCGAGGATGCAGCGCCGAAAGCTTGACCGAAATGCCGTGGTTCTGCCTGATGTCAGGACCGTTGGAGCCGGAATCGAGCGACGAAATCGCGTCGGCATAGGCCTTGTGATAGCGCAAGGCGTCGGCCTCGGTGCGGGCCGCCTCGCCCAGCATGTCGAAGGAATAGAGGTAGCCCTTCTGCGTCATCGGCCGGCCGCGCTTGACGGCTTCCGTGATGGTGCGGCCGAGCACGAACTGCTCGCCCATCTCGCGCATGGCGGCGGCCACCGCCTTGCGGATGACCGGCTCGCCCAACCGCCGCACCATCGAGCGCAGCGTGCCTTCGATGCCGCCCTCGCCCTCATCGAGGACGCGGCCGGTCAGCATCAGCGCCCAAGTCGAGGCGTTGACGAAGATGGAGCTCGAACCGCCCGAATGCGCCGACCAGTCGTGCGGCGCGATCTTGTCGGCGATGAGGTCGTCCATCGTTTCGGTATCGGGCACGCGCAACAGTGCCTCGGCCAGGCACATCAGCGCGACGCCTTCCTTGGTGGAGAGACCATAGGCCGAGAGGAAGACTTCCATCAGCCGGGGATCGGACGAACCGCGCACCGCCCGCACCAGATCGGCGGCGCGGGCCGAGATCGCCTTGCGGTCTTTCCCGGAGAGCGCCGTCGCGTCGGCAAGCCGCTTCACGGCCTCGTCTTCATCGGGCAGGTAGTTGGCGCGGATCTGCTGGCGGATGGCATCGAGCGCTGGCATGGCGGTCCCATGGATCGAGCAAAGGGATCGGGCCGGCGGTCACCGGACCGAATGGTGGAAGCTAGCACAGATGCGAATTTTCAATCGGTCCGAAGAAATCGACATTGCAGGTCATTCGATCTATCGTAGCAGCTCAAAACCGACATATGGACTGCATTTTCGATGACAGAAGACCAATTGGACCGCATCGACAGGAATATCCTGGCGGCGCTGGCAAGCGATGGCCGGCTTTCGATGTCAGAACTGGCGGCAAACGTCGGCCTGTCGAAAACGCCGGTGCAGGCGCGGGTGAAGCGGCTGGAGAAGGACGGCTACATCAGGGGCTACCAGGCGATCATCGACCGCGAGCGCATGGGCGAAGGCCATGTTGCATTCGTCCAGGTGAAATTGTCCGACACCAGGTCCGCCGCGCTCGATGCCTTCAACCGATCCGTGCAGGCCGTGCCGGAAATCGAGCAGTGCCACATGATGGCGTCGAGCTTCGACTATCTGCTGAAAGTCCGCACCAGGGACATCGCCGCCTACCGCCGCGTCCTCGGCGAACGCATCTCGGCCCTGCCCCACGTCGCCCAGACCTCGACCTTCGTGGCGATGGAGACAGTCAAGGATCGATGACCATGATCCCGAAAAGTGGAAGCCGGTTTTCGGACAAGATCATGGTCAAACGTAGAGCCCCATCCCGATACATCGGGATGGATCGGGCTCTAACTCACTCCGAAAGCGTCTTCAGGAAAGCCACCAGCGCCGCACGTTCACGATCCGACAGCCCCAGCGGATGAACTTCGGACGTACCCTCCACGCTGGGTGCAGCCTTGGCGTAGTGCGCCACGACCTCGTCGAGCGACGAAAACTGCCCGGCATGCATGTAGGGCGACCGCGTTGCCGCACCGCGCAGCGATGGCGTCTTGTAGGCGCGAACGAGTTCGGGCGCATCCTTGACCATGAAGCGCAACTCGCCGCAGGCGCTGGCGTCGCCATCGCGATAGGCGCCGAAGCAGTTGAACGGGTCCGCCTCGACTTGGCGCACGGCATCGATACGGCCGCGATCCGGCGGCAGGCCCGCAACGGATGGCACGCCGGTGTTGTGGAAGCTGTTGTCGGTGAAGCGCGGGCCGTTATGACAGGTCACGCAATTGGCCTTGCCGATGAACAGTTTAAGTCCAAGGATTTCTTGTTTGGAAAAGACAGCATCGCCCTTCGGCTCGGCACCGGTGGCGAGGTCCAGCGCAAAGCGGTCGAAACGCGTCGGCGCCGGCTCGATCGAGCGTTCGAAGGCGGCGATCGCCTTGCCGATATTGGCAAAGACGCCGTCGATTGCGCTGCGCTGCGCGCCGCTCATCGCATTCCAGGCCGCCTTCTCGGCATCGTTTCCAAGCGGGCTGGCATTCGACGGCATGCCCGAAAGATCGGGCAGCGGCCCGAAGATGCGCTCATAGCGCTCGCCGAAGCGCGCCTTGATGTAATGCGCGTAGGCGGTGCGGTTTCCCGCCTGCTCCAGCGGGTTTTCGAGCGGCGTCAGCGCTTGCGCCCACAGGCTGTCGCGGCGGCCGTCCCAGAAGAACCAGGGATCGCGCGCGACGCCGGCCAGCGGCATGGTCCGCCGGCTGGTACGGCCGACGCCGACGGCTTGCGGCAGGTCGTCCTGGAACTGGCGGTCGATCTTGTGGCATGTCGAACAGGATATCGACCCGTCACCGCTCATGCCCTGGTCGAAGAACAGCGTCGAGCCGAGTGCGGCAGCCGCCGGCACGTCGGCAAAACGATCGGTGGTGTCGGGCTTGAGCGCCGGCAGCGACGACAGCGCCAGCGAGGCGATGGTCGTCTTCTCGGCGTCGGAAAAATCCGGCTTCGTGCAGCCGGTAAGGACAACGGCCACCATTAGCGCCAGAAAACGCGAACGCCGCCTCATGTCCTGCTCACAGCACCACGTTGAAGAGCACCGTATCGGAGCCTGCGGTGGCCGAGATGGCGAAATGCAGCTGCCACCAGCCGCTCATGGTGAATTTCACCCCTTCGATCCGGTAACGCCCGTCGCCGAGATAGTCGGTCGCTTGCGGGCTGGTCGGCAGGCCGTGACTGTGCAGCGGCATGCCGCCGGAGATCGCGATCGCCGCCCCTTCCACCGGAGCTCCAGCCTTTGTCTTCAGCGTCAGCAGCCAGGATTGCAGTTGGCCTAGCCGCACAACGCCTCGCTCCGGCGCGAAGCTTGCCACGAACAGCCCGTTGGCGGTGTTCTTCGTCCGAGAGACATCCGGGCCGGCGGGCCGCGCCGACCGCGGCGCCGTCAGGTAAACGACCGCGAGAATGCCGACCAGCAAGGCAGCCAGACCAAGACCTGCCAGAAGATAACGCCATATCGATGCCAAACCGGTTCCTCTTCTGCAGACAACGCTCTGCCGAACGGATCGCATCCCGCCAGCCTGTGGGAAAACGCTGTGGCGGAAAAAACCCTGCTTGCCAAGCATGGCGCTGCCGGTGGCAAAAAGCTACAGCACCGAGATCACTGGAGGATTGCAGATGGCGGGAAACGGCGTCGCCTCGATCGGCGAATGCATGCTCGAACTGTCGGGCCAGACGGGACCGAACTGGCGCATAGGCTTTGCCGGCGACACGTTCAACACGCTGTGGGCGCTGCATGCACTGAGCGCTGAGCGGCCGGCAACCTATGTCTCGGCCTTCGGCGACGATCCATTCTCGCAAGGCCAGATCGATTTCTTCGCTGAAAACGGCATCGGCATCGGCTCCAGCCCGCTCATAGCGGGCGCGCGGCCCGGCCTCTATGCCATCACGCTGACGGGAGCCGAACGTTCCTTCACCTATTGGCGTGGCGACGCCGCCGCGCGGCAGCTTGTCTCGGACCCGGCCGCATTATCGAAAAACCTGGAAAATCAGGCACTTGTCTATTTTTCCGGAATCACTTTGGCAATTCTGGACGAAGCCGCGCGCGCTGAGTTGCTGGCCGCCGTCGCCAAGGCGCGTTCGGCTGGTTCACTTATCGCCTTCGACCCCAACTATCGGCCGCGGCTCTGGCGTGAGCGCGAGGATGCGCAGGCAGCGATCGTCGAAGCCCTTGCCGTCACCGACATCGCATTGCCGACCTTCCCCGACGAGCAGATGCTGTTCGGCGATCCAACACCGCAAGCCACAGCGAAGCGGCTCGGGCAACTCGTCGGCGAGGTCGTCGTCAAGAACGGCGAAGCACCGGCACTGATTGCCCAAGCAGGAACGCTGCGCGAAGTCCCGGCAATCCATGTCGCCGCTCCCGCCGATACGACGGGCGCCGGCGATTCCTTCAACGGCGGCTATCTTGCGGCTCGACTTGCCGGCCACGACCCGCTTGAAGCAGCACGCCGTGCGCATCGCGTCGCCGCCGCCGTGGTGCAGGTGCGCGGCGCGCTGGCGCCGTTCGAGACGCTGCGCGCGGCCTTCGCCGGCTAAAGTCTGTTGCGATTCAGGTCAGGCGGGCTTCACCTGAACATTGGCAGGCCTCAGGGCAGACGGAATCTGTATTCCGTCACGTGGTGGTAGATCGCGCCCGGCCACAGCGTCGCCTGCGGGAAATAAGGCCGGTTCGGCGCGTCCGGCCAAATCTGCGGCTCCAGGCAGAAGCCGCAAAAAGCCTTGTAGTCGCGGCCTTCCAACCCGGTGCGCGGCGTCACGTACTGGCCGGTATAGAGCTGGACGCCCGGCTCAGTGGTCCAGACCTCCATCTCGACACCGGAACTGGCGCCTTGCGCCCATGCCGCCTGCTTGAGCGGCCCGCGTGCCGAAGCGAGGCAGAAATTCTGGTCGTAGGGCAGCTGTTCGCCCTCGGTCTCCATGCGCAGCGGCCGCGCCTGGCGGAAATCGAACGGCGTACCGTCAACCGGCTTGACCACGCCGGTCGGGATCATGTCGCCATCGACCGGCAGGTAGGCGCCGGCATTCAGCATCATCCTGTGGTCGAGAATGTCGCCGGCGCCGCCATCATCCAGGTTGAAATAGGAATGCTGGGTCAGATTGCACAGCGTCGGCTCCTCGCAGGTGGCGGTCAGCTCGACGCTGAGCGTGCCGGGGATCTTCAACCGGTAGGTGCAAGTGACATCGAGCGCGCCGGGAAAGCCCATCGCGCCGTCGGGATCGTGCAACGTCAGCGTGACGAAATCCCTGCCATGCAACGAAACCGTCCACGGCCTGTGGGAATAGCCTTGCGAGCCGCCATGCAGCGTATGCTTGTCGAGGAAGTTTTGCTCGGTCTGGTAGCGGCTGCCGGCGATGGTAAAGCGGCCGTCGCGGATGCGGTTGGCATAGCGGCCGACAACCGCTCCAAAGAAGCCCGTATCCGTCTCGTAGGCCGCCAGATTGTCGTAGCCAAGCACCAGCGGCGCATCGTGCCCGGTCAGGCGCAGATCCTGGATGATCGCGCCCAGACCGATGATGTTGGCGGTGATACCGCCGCCCCTGATCGTGAAGCGACGCACCGGCTCGCCTGCCTGCGTCGTGCCGAAAACCTCGCCGTCCTTCATCGCCATGCCCGTAAATGCCAGTTGATCCAGAAGACTTCGGCTGGTTTTCCCATGAGAGACAGGCAGGCCATCGGCCTCCCCATCTCAGGGAATATCCTATCAGAGGCCGAGGCCGCCGATGCAGACATATTTGGTGTCGAGATAATCCTCGATGCCCTGATGTCCGCCTTCTTTGCCGAGACCCGATTCCTTGACGCCGCCGAACGGCGCCTCCGGCGTGGTGATGAGGCCTTCATTGACGCCGACCATGCCGTATTTCAGCCCTTCCATGACGCGGAAGGCGCGGCCGAGATCGCCGGTGTAGAAATAGCAGGCGAGGCCGAATTCGGTGTCGTTGGCGAGTGCTATCGCCTCCTCTTCGGTCTCGAACTTGAACACCGGTGCGACCGGGCCAAAGATCTCTTCCTTCATGAAGCGCATCTTGGGCGTCGCATTGGCAATGACCGTCGGCTGGAAGAACGAACCGCCGAGCGCATGGCGCTTGCCGCCGGCAACGATCTTGCCGCCCTTGGATGTGGCGTCGGCGATCAGTTCTTCGACCTTCTCGACCGCCTTCTCGTCGATCAGCGGCCCCTGCTGCACGCCGTCCTCGAGGCCGGAGCCGACCTTCAGCCCGTTGCTGGCGGCAGCGAGCTTCTCGACGAACTTGTCATAGACACCAGCCTGGACAAGGAAGCGGTTGGTGCAGACGCAGGTCTGGCCGGAATTGCGATACTTGGCGGTGATCGCACCAGCGACCGCACGCTCGAGGTCGGCGTCATCGAAGACAATGAACGGCGCGTTGCCACCGAGCTCCATCGACACTTTCTTGACGGTGACCGACGACTTCTGGATGAGAAGCTTGCCGACTTCGGTCGATCCGGTGAAGGTGATCTTCGACACCAGCGGATTGGCGCAGATCTCGTCGCCGATCTCGCTTGCCGAACCGGTCAGGATGTTGACGACGCCCTTGGGGAAGCCGACCTCCTCTGCGAGCGCACCCCAGGCGAGGCCTGAATATGGTGTCTGCGAGGCCGGCTTGACCACTGCGGTGCAGCCGGCGGCGAGCGCCGGGCCGAGCTTGCGGGCCAGCATCGAGGACGGGAAATTCCACGGCGTGATGGCGGCGATGACCCCGACCGGTTCCTTGGTCACCAGGATGCGGCGGTCCGCCCATGGCGACGGCACGACGTCGCCATAGGTGCGGCGGCCTTCCTCGGCGAACCACAATATGTAGGCCGCGGCAGAGCCGATCTCGCCCTTCGATTCGAACAGCGACTTGCCCTGTTCGATGGTCAGCAGTTCGGCCAGCACGTCCTGATTGTCCATCATTGCGTCATGCAGCTTGCGCAGCAGCTTCGAGCGCTCGAGCGCGGTCGTCTTGCGCCAGGTCTTGAAAGCTTCCGCGGCGGCTTCGATGGCGCGGCGGGTTTCGGCTTTGCCCGACTTCGGCACGGTGCCGATCTTGAGGCCGGTGGCCGGGTTGTTGACGTCAACCGTCTG
Organism: Mesorhizobium sp. M0715; assembly: GCF_040320355.1. Classification (NCBI taxonomy): domain Bacteria; kingdom Pseudomonadati; phylum Pseudomonadota; class Alphaproteobacteria; order Hyphomicrobiales; family Phyllobacteriaceae; genus Mesorhizobium; species Mesorhizobium sp. M0715. Next base: position 183,207 of record NZ_JAMYPL010000005.1, read on the forward strand.
GCCGCTGTCGGCCTGCACCCATTCGCCATTGATGAGATTGGCCTGCCGCATGAAATGGCTGGTTTTCTGAAGCATGGTCTATCCTCCGTTCGGCGCGCTGACGGCCGGTCTGTGAAATCTTCGGTGAGCGTGCGCCATGGACTGAAGCCGGCACGCCGGAGCCACTGCTCTTTACCGAGGGCAAGGCCCGCAAGCAATCGCAAGATGGCATATAGGGGTTGGACCAGCCCGAGGCGAGAGCAGGCCGGACATATGCCGTGCCGATCGCTGGCCGCACCATCTGGCTATCTATCCGAAAACGTGGAGCACCACCGTCAGCCAGAAGGCGGTTGTAACAACCGCGCTCGCCGTGGCGATTGTCATCTGGTTCGACGCCAGCGCCTGGCCGGTGTTGAACTGCACGGCGATGAGATAGGAATTGATGCCGGATGGTAGCGCCGCCACCACCACCGCCACTTTGGCCGTCAATGGCGGCAGGCCAAGCAGCCAGACCAGACCGAGAACCAGAGCCGGCATCAGGAACAATTTCAGCACCGAAAGCGCCAGAGCCGGCCGGACATTGCCGGAGATACCGAAGCGGCGCAGGCTGAGGCCCATGGCGAACAGCGCCACTGGCCCGGCAGTGTCAGCCAGCGCATCGACCAGCCGTGTGGCAAGGTTCGGCAGCGGCGCGCCGGTTAGGCGCCATGCCAGCCCGGCCAGGATGCCGATGATCAGGGGATTGGTGAACAGTCTTCTCAGAAAGCTCTGGATGATGCGCAGCGGGTGTACGGGCTCGCTGCCACCGCGGCCAAATATCTCGAACATGATGATCGACGCCATCATCATGGTCGGCAGATGCACGGAAACGAGCAGCGACAGCACTTCGAATCCGCTGGACCCGAATACGCCGAGAACGAAGGGAATGCCCAGCAACACCACATTCGAGAAGGACGACGACACTCCACCGACGATACCTGTGCGTGCGTCCCGCCCGAAGATTCGCGTCGTCACCAGATGGCCGGCAGCCCATGTCATTGCAACCGCGGTGAAGTAAGCGCCCCACAGCGACCATGGCGCCACGCCATGGAAATCGGAATTCACCATCGTCCGAAACAGCAGCAGCGGCATCGCCACGTTGATGGCGAATTCGGAGATGCCGTCCCCGCTGGCCGGCTTTAGATAGCCGGTGAGCCCGGTGAGATAGCCGAGCGCGACGAGGCTGAAGACGAAAAGAACGGTTTCGGTGAGCGGCGACATTTTTCAGGGATAGGCGAGCCACGGCCGCGGCGCAATCGCGCCCGAATTTGATCATGCCCTAATTTGATCATGGCCAAATTTGATCATGGTCCATTGGCAGCGTTATAGAGGGCTTGGATCATCAGGGCGGATGCGAACGACAAATGACCTTTGTCGAAACCTCGAAGCTTAATCTTTTGCGGCGGGCATGGCTGACGGCTTTCATCGCCGCACTGCTTTGCCTTGCCGCGACCGCGCTTGCAGTTGCCGAGACAATAAGCCTTAAGGGCGTGGCGCTGATCATCGGCCAGTCGAATTACCTGCACATCGCCGCCCTGCCCAACCCCGCCAACGACGCCCGCGACATGGCCAAGATGCTGACCGACCTTGGCTTCGACGCCCGCAGCGTCACCGACCGCGACGCCACCAAGCTGAAGCGCGACCTGGAGCGGTTCACCGAAGATGCCGACGGCGCCGATGTCGCCTTCATCTACTACTCCGGTCATGGCATCGAGGCCGGCGGCGAAAACTATCTGGTTCCGGTCGATGCCGACGTCCCGTCGCTGAAGGATGCCGGCACCAGCCTTGTGCCGATATCGGCCGTCATGGAGGCATTGAAAAAGACAGTGCCGGTGACGATCATGCTGCTCGACGCCTGCCGCACCAATCCATTCCCCGCGGATGCCATGGTCCGGCGCTCACCGACCGCTTCCGCCTCGCCCATAGGCGCCGGCGGGTTGGAGCCGGTGCGCGGCGCGAAGGCGCTCGGCAATGCGCCGGCGGCCGACGCGAGCCTGGGTACGGTGGTCGGCTTTGCCGCAGAACCGGGTCGTCCAGCGCTCGATGGCGCCGCCGGCGAAAACAGCCCTTATGCGTCCGCTTTGCTGCGCCACCTCGCGGCGATGAAGGGTACCGAGTTCGGCTCGGTCATGCGCATGGTGACCGAGGAGGTCTATCTCGACACAAAGGCAAAGCAGCGCCCCTGGGTCAATGAAAGCTTGCGCCGGCTGCTCTATTTCGGCGTCGCGCCGGCGGAGCCGACCGGCGACGACGGGCTGATCACCGGCGAGCGGCGCCAGCTGCTGCTGACGATTTCCGACCTGCCCGACCCCAAACGGGCGCAGGTGGAACTGGCCTCGCTGCAGGAAGGCGTGCCGCTTGATGCGCTTTATGGCGTGCTGAAAGCGCTCGGCACGGAAAAGATCCCGGAAGATCCGACTGACCTGCAAAAGGTGCTCGACGCCCAGGCCGAGCGCCTGAAGAAGATGATGTCCGAGCGTGCAGCGCTTCGCACCGACGATCCGGAGATCAAACGGCTTGTCGCCTCCGCCGACAAGGCCATCAGCCAGGGCGCCATCGTGACGGCGCGTAAATTCCTCGACGATGCCGTCGGCCGGATCGAAGAGACCAACGACGCGGTCGATCAAGCCGAGGATCTCGTCAAGCAGAAGCGTCTTGCCGATGCCGCGATCTATGCCAGGCGCGCCGATGCCTCTGGCCTGGTCTTCGACTACAAATCCGCCGCAGGCGATTACGCCAAGGCCTTCTCGCTGGCCGAGAAATGGGACGACAAGCTGCGCTGGAACTACAAGAACCAGCAAGCCGAGGCGTTGAACGCCTACGGCTACGCCACCGGCGATCTCGATGCGCTGCAGCACTCCATCGAGGCCTATCGCACCATTCTGAACTTCATCCCCAATGACGAACAGAATCGCGACTGGGCGATCACCCGCAACAACATGGCGGTGGTGCTGCAGACCATCGGCGAGCGAGAGACGGAGACCGCGCGCCTTGAAGAGGCAGCGCGGATCTTTCGCGATTCCCTTGTCGTGTTCGAGCGCGAGAAGGACGATCTTAACTGGGCCGCCGCGCAGAACAATCTGGCCAACGTGCTGTTGAAGATCGGCGAACGTGAGAGCGACCCGAAACGCCTGAACGAGGCGGTGGTGGCGATGCGCGCCACACTCGAAAAACGCCCGCGCGACAAGGTCCCGCTCGACTGGGCCGCTTCGCAGAACAATCTCGGCCTGGCGCTCTATGCGCTTTCCGAGCGCGAGGCCGCCGGCGAACATCTGACGCAAGCCGAGGCGGCCTACCGGCTGGCACTTGAGGAATACACACGCGAAAAGGCGCCGGTTGAATGGGCGATGGTCGAGAACAATCTCGGCAACACGCTGGTGTCGCTCGGCATTCAGCTCAACGACAAGGCGAAGATAAACGAGGCGGCCAACGCGTTCCGTGCCGCGCTTGAAGTGCGAACCCGTGAAACCTTCCCCGTCTCATGGGCGACCAGCAGGCTCAACCTCGGCAACGCGCTGAGCGGTGTCGCCCGTTTCGATATGGGCACCGGCGCGCTCGAAGAGGCCGCGGCCGCCTATGACGATGCACTGACGGTCTTTACCCGGCAGCGTTTCCCGATGGACTGGGCGTCGGCGCAGAACAATCTCGGTTCGATCTACCAGACGCTTGGCCAGCGCACCCGCGACGCGGCCAAGCTGGAGCAGTCGGCCGCGGCCTTCCGGGCGGCCCGGCAGGTCTATGTCAGACGGAAATTCCCTCTCGACTGGGCAATGAGCCACTACAATCTCGGCAACACGCTGCAGCTCCTCGGCGGCGTCACCGACAAGCCGGAACATTATGGTGAAGCCATTGCCGCCTACCGCGATGCGTTGCGCGAGTACAAGCGCGAGACGAACCCCCGCCAATGGGCGCTGGCCCAGGCCGGCCTCGGCTCGACGCTGCACTGGCTGAGCATGAGCAATGCCGACTCCAGGACGCTGCTTGAGTCCATAGCGGCCCGCCGAGCAGCCCTCGAAGTACTCACCGTCGACGCGGCACCAGTCGACTGGGCCAACGCCCAGAACGGCATCGGCATGAGCCTGCTCAACCTCGGCAATCTCGAACGCACCGGCAAATACCTCGGTGATGCCGAGGCCGCCTTCGCGGCCACGCTGAAGGTATTCACCAGGGAAAGCCTGCCCATGCAATGGGCCTTCGCGCAGAACAATCTCGGTGACGTCAGCTGGAACCGAGCCAGCTATGGCGGGGGCAAGGCCGAATATCAAAAGGCGATCGAATTCTTCGAGAACGCCAAGCAGGGCTTTACCGAAGCCGGCTACACAATCCCCATCCCGCTCACCGACCAGAAGATCGATCTGGTGAAGAAGCAGATGGCGAAGAAGTAGGTCTACGCATCCCGCCGACCGCGCCTTGTCTTTCGGCTGGCTTTACCGTCCCTATATGTCCCGTCACCGGAACCCATTGCCGGGAACCGGAGAAGGATAGCGGATGATTCGATTTGCCTTCGCGTTGTTCCTGTTTCTTATTCCCGGCGTGGCCCACGCCACGGATGCAGGCTGGGCGCTGCTGCGCGATGGCGGACATGTCGTGCTGCTGCGCCATGCCATGGTCACCGGCACCACCGACCCGGCCAATTTCGACATCGACAGTTGCGCCACCCAGATGAACCTGTCGGCCCGTGGCAAGCAACAGGCGAGCAAGATCGGCGCTCTGTTTGCCGCCCGTGCGGCACCGATCGAGCGCGTGTTGTCCAGCCGCTATTGCCGCTGCCTCGATACTGCCCGCATCGCCTTCGAGGCCGAGCCGGAGCTGTTTGCTCCGCTCGATCTCCTGAAGGGCGACGAGGCGCAGAAAGCCGCGCAGATCGCGGCGATCCTGAAAGAAATCCGCGCCTATTCCGGCTCCGACAATCTGGTCATGGTCACCCATCTGGAAGACATCGTGGCGCTGACCGGCATCTCGCCGCGCGAAGGCGAGGCCGTGGTCGTGGAGCCGCAGGGCGATAGCCTGCGCGTGCTCGGCCGCGTCACCTTCTGAGCTCCCTGCGCGCGATCGCTGACGTCGAAAGCGGTGTTGCCGAAATGCCACCGCCGCAAGAAGCCGCAAATCCGCCACGACAATGCCGCTTGCGACAACCCGTCGCAGGGGCTATAGGCGCGCTCCCGGTCACGAGAACCGAAGCGAGCACAACGGTTGGAGCTTTCGCCTCCGCCCGTGCAGGCGGCTTTGCCGCCCTGTATACGGCGCCGCTTTGGGGACTGGGATCGCGGATGTAGCTCAGCGGGAGAGCGCCGGATTTGGGTCCGGAGGTCGGGGGTTCAATTCCCTTCATCTGCACCACGGATAGCTCAGTTTGGTTAGAGCATCAGATTGTTAATCTGACTGTCGAAGGTTCGATTCCTTCTCCATTGGCCTGAAAAGCCATCCGAAAAACGGTCAGGGGACTGGAATGCGAAAGACTGAACGGATGGCCCAAGCCCTCGGGCGCGGATCATCCCAAGCGTCTTTCGCCATCGGCTCGCGGCCAGGCCCGCGGTGACGATCAAGGCGCAGTGTCGCCGGCAAAGGAAGCTCGGCCTCCGGCGCCCGCTTCGCTGCCCCGCGATCCGCTCCCGAAGGCCCGCCACGGATTGATGCCACCAGTCCCCGGATCATTCGTGCCCGGACGATGACGCAAGACGACGATGTGAAACGAGAAACGAAAGGAACGATCGACGCATGACTTGACGCCTCGCATGTGGCCATGCCCGACAGGAGTGAAACAATGACAATTCTCGACAAGGTTCTTGGACGCGAGCGCGTCCTCGTAAAGGAAAACGAACGTGCCCTCACCCTCCACAAGGGTGAGATCAAGACTGTCCTGCTGCCGGGCGAACATTGGCTCGCCAACCGGCGCGGCAGCCTTGAAGTGTCCCGGCACGATCTGAAGAACCCGGAATTCGTTTCGGCATACGAGAAGGCGTTGTTCGACAAGCTCCCGGATGTGGCCGCGCGTCATTTCACCGTCGTTCGCACCGGGCGCACGGATGTCGCCATCATCGAGCGTGACGGCAATCTGCACGCCGTTCTGGCGCCGGACCGCAAGCTCGTGCTGTGGACGGATGCCGGTCCGTGGAAGGTGACGCTGATCGACACATCGGTCGATCTCGCCATCGATGCGGCGGTCATGCGCCGGCTCGGCCAGGCCCGGAAGGCGGAATTGATGTCCGTCCACCCGGTCGTCGACGGTCAGGCCGGACTGCTGTTCATCGACGGTGTCCTGGTCAGGACGCTGACGGCGGGCGTGCATGGCTTCTGGAACGTCGGACGCATGGTGCAGATCAAGGTCGTCGACCTCAAGCGCCAGTCGCTCGACGTTGCTGGGCAGGAAGTGCTGACCAAGGATCGCGTGACGATCCGCGTCAACATCGCAGCCGAATACCGGGTCGTCGATCCTGTCAAGGCGGTGAGCATGGTGAAGGACTTCTCCGAAGCCCTTTACCGCGCCCTGCAGTACGCCTTCCGCAAGACCCTTGGCGCGCTGACACTCGATCAGATCCTTGAAAAGAAGGTGACGATCGACGAGGAGGCCGCCGGCAAGGTTCGCGCCGACATGGCCGAGATCGGGGTGGAGGTCAGTGATATCGCGCTCAAGGATGTCATCCTGCCGGGCGAGATGCGCGAGATCCTCAACCAGGTGGTGTCGGCCGAAAAGCAGGCCGAGGCCAACATCATCCGTCGCCGCGAGGAGACGAACGCGACGCGTTCCCTCCTCAACACGGCCAGGGTGATGGCGGAAAACCCGGTGATGCTGCGGTTGAAGGAGCTTGAGGCTCTGGAAACCATCGCCGGCAAGGTCGAGCGGCTGACCGTCCACAACGGAACGGGCGGGCTGCTGAACGACCTGGTCAAGCTCCGCGACAGCTAATGCATGTCGCCCAAAGTGGTTCCGGTTTTGGGGAACGACATGCATCGAGACAAAGGCTGACGTAACGTCAAAGGGAAGGGCCGCCGGTCAGCCGGCGTCCCTTCTTGCCTTTACAGAGCAGGCTTCCCATCTGCGCCCGGCGTATCAGGCCTTTTCCTGCCGGGAAAAACCGATTAGACAGCGCCCAAACAAGATGCGGACAGATTCCGCCCGCAACCGAAGGAAAAGCCCTTGTCCACCACGTTCGACAAAGTCGCCAAGATCATTGCCGACACCAGCGAGATCGATATCGACACCATTACGCCCGAGAGCCACACGATCGACGATCTCGGCATCGACAGCCTCGATTTCCTCGACATCGTCTTTGCCATCGACAAGGAATTCGGCATCAAGGTGCCGCTGGAAAAGTGGACCCAGGAGGTCAATGACGGCAAGGCTTCGACCGACGATTACTTCGTCATGAAGAACCTGTGCGCCAAGATCGACGCACTGGTTGCCGCCAAGACCGCCTGACTTCGGTTGAGCGCGTGATCTTGACGCGCCCTGCCGCCTGACCCACAAAGCCGCTCATGAGCAGCCCCCGCGACGTCGTCATCACTGGTATCGGCCTTGTCTCCTCGCTGGGGGAAGGTCCGGACGCCCATTGGCAGAAGCTCGCGCAGCCGGGCCTGGAACCGGTGCTCGAAGCGGCGCGCTTTGCACCCTATACCGTCCATCCATTGCCGGAGATCGACTGGAACCTGCAGATCGCCAAACGCGGCGATCAGCGCCAGATGGAAACCTGGCAGAGGCTCGGCACCTATGCCGCAGGCCTGGCGCTGGACGACGCCGGCATCAAGGGCAATGACGAACTCTGCACGACCATGGACATGGTTGTGGCCGCAGGCGGCGGCGAACGCGACGAGGCGGTCGATGCCGCCATTCTCGCCGCTTCGGAAAGCCGCAACGACCGCGATGTGCTGCTCAACGAGAAATTGACCACCGAATTGCGGCCGACACTGTTCCTGGCCCAGCTTTCCAATCTGCTCGCCGGCAACATCTCCATCGTCCACAAGGTGACGGGCTCATCCAGAACCTTCATGGGTGAGGAAGGTGCCGGTGTCGCCGCCGTCGAGACGGCAGCCGCGCGCATCCGCTCCGGCCAGTCGACGCACATCCTGGTCGGCGGTGCCTTCCAGACCGAACATTCCGACATGCTGCTCGGCTATGAACTCGCCGGCTATTTGCATCGCGGCCCGTGGAAGCCGGTCTGGCAAAGACAGGGGGCTGAGGGCGGCGGCGTCGTGACTGGATCCGGCGGTGCCTTCCTGGTGCTGGAGCAGCGCGAACACGCGACAAGCCGCGGACGAAAGATTTATGCCGAGCTTGGGCCGGTCGTCTCCGGCCGCGCCAGGCGCCCACGGGGAGAACTCGACACCGAGATCGCCGCACTGCTCAAGCAGGCTGCAATGCCGAACGGCAAATTACTGGCCCTGTCGGGCGCGTCAGGCGCCCATATGGCAACCATCGCCGAGAAAGCAGCGCTCGACGCCAATCCGGCGATTGCCGCGCGCGGCTTCTCGACGCTGACCGGGCACATGAAGGAAGCACAGTTTCCCTTCGCCGTGGCACTGGCGGCGCTGGCCGTCGATCGCAAGGCCGCCTACCCCGTTTTTGATGCCGCAGCCGAGAAGCCGTTCGAAGGGGTTCCCGCAACCGTCCTTGCAACGGCGATCGGCTATCACCAATTCGAGGGCATGGCGCTGATCAACGCCGCCTGAGGCGGTGTTCCACGATCCATGCTGCAACGATAAACGCTCGAGGGCTCCCGCATGGCCAATCTGAACGATCATATGGGCAGGCCGATCGTCGCCGTCACCGGCATCGGCGTGGTGACCTCGCTTGGCGTCGGCAAGGCCGACAATTGGGCGGCGCTGACCTCGGGCAAGTCGGGCATCCACCCGATCACCCGTTTTCCGGTCGATCATCTCAACACCCGCATCTCCGGCATGGTCGACTTCCTGCCATCGAGCTCGAAGGGCTCCAGCCACCTCACCTATGAACTGGCGGAAACCGCCGCGCGTGAGGCCGTGGCCGAATCCGGCCTCGATTCCGGTGATTTCGGTGGTCCTCTCTTCCTCGCTTCACCGCCGGTCGAACTCGACTGGCACGACCGCTTCGCGCTCTACAATTCCGACAAACTGGACTCCGGCGGCGAACGGCTGCTGCGGGTGGCGCGCGGATTGAAGGAACTAGACATTTTCGAGACCACGCAGTTCGGCTCGATCGCCGACCGGCTTGCCGACCGTTTCGGCACACGCGGGCTGCCGATCACGCTGTCGACCGCTTGCGCTTCCGGCGCCACCGCCATCCAGCTCGGTGTCGAGGCGATCCGCCGCGGCGAATGCGACCGGGCGCTGTCGATCGGCGCCGACGGTTCGGCAACCGCCGAGGCGCTGATCCGCTTCTCGCTGCTGTCGGCGCTGTCGACCCACAACGACATTCCCGAAAAGGCGTCAAAACCCTTCTCCAAGGAGCGCGACGGCTTTGTGCTGGCCGAGGGCTCCGGCGCTCTCGTGCTGGAATCGCTGGAAGCCGCGATGGCGCGCGGCGCCACGATTCTTGGCATCCTGCGCGGCTGCGGCGAAAAGGCGGACGATTTCCACCGCACCCGCTCGAAGCCGGACGCTTCGCCGGCGATCGCGGCGGTCCGTGCTGTGCTTGCCGATGCCGGCTTGAGCGAAGACGAGATCGACTACGTGAACGCTCACGGCACTTCGACGCCCGAAAACGACAAGATGGAGCATCTGTCGCTGTCGACGGTGTTCGGCGAGCGGATCGGCTCGATGCCGGTTTCGTCGAACAAGTCGATGATTGGCCACACGCTGTCGGCCGCCGGCGCGGTCGAGGCAGCTTTTTCGCTGATGACGATGCGCGAAAGCGTCATTCCGCCGACCATCAACTATGACAATCCCGACCCCGCGATCGTGCTGGACGTGGTGCCGAACAAGAAGCGCAATGCCGAGGTTCGCACCGTTCTGTCGAACTCCTTCGGCTTCGGCGGCCAGAACACTTGCCTTGTCATGGCGCGGGAACCGGTCTAAGCGACCTTTTTCAGCCAGACCGAAACCGACAGGCCCAATGCGCGCATTGCAACTTATCGAGGACCGCCGTCTTGAAACGGTGGACCTGCCGCCACCCTCACCGCCGGCACTTGGCGAAGTCACGCTGCGCATCAAGGCGGTGGCGCTGAACCATATCGACGTCTGGGGCTGGCGCGGCATGGCCTTCGCCAAGCGCAAGCTGCCGCTGGTCGTCGGCGCCGAAGCCTCCGGCGAGGTCGAGGCGGTAGGCCCCGGCGTTTCCAGCCTGCTGCCCGGACAATTGGTATCGATCTACGGCGCGCGCACCTGCGGCCTCTGCCGAGCCTGCCGCGAAGGCCGCGACAACCTCTGTGAACATGTTTCGGGTGTGCACGGTTTCCATCTCGACGGTTTCGCGCAAGAGAAGATCAACCTGCCGGCTCGCCTGCTGGTCCCTGCCCCGCCCGGCGTGACCGACATCGGCGCGGCGGTCGCGCCCGTCACCTTCGGCACGGTCGAGCACATGCTGTTCGACAACGCCAGGCTACAGCCCGGCGAGACGATCCTTATCCATGCCGGCGGATCCGGCATCGGCTCGGCGGCCATCCAGCTGGCCAAGCGGATGGGCTGCACCATCATCACCACGGTCGGCTCCAACGACAAGATCGACAAGGCCAAGGCGCTCGGCGCCGACCATGTCATCAACTACCGCGACGACCGTTTCGAGGGCGTCGTGCGCAAGCTGACCAAGAAGAAGGGCGTCGATGTCGTCTTCGAACATGTCGGCGCCGACACTTTTGCCGCCTCGATGTTGTGCCTGAAGCGTGGCGGCCGCCTGGTGACCTGCGGTTCGACTTCCGGCGTGTCGACGCAGATCAACCTCATGCAGCTGTTCCAGCAGCAATTGAAACTGCTTGGCTCCTTTGGCTGCCGCATGGAGAACATGGCAAACGCCATGCAGAAAATGGCGGCGGGACAGGTCGCACCTGTCATCGATACCGAAGTCGACTTCGACGGTATAGATGCCGCGCTGAAGCGCATGGAAGGCCGCGACGTGTTCGGCAAGATCATCCTGCGCGTCGGCTAGAGCCTTGACCTCTGTGTTCAAGAAGTTCCGCCGGGATCTAAAATTTCGTTACGGCAGGCAACTGCGCCAGCTCAATTACTGGCTGGTGGCGCGGGCGGCGATGATGATCATCTCGGTCCTGCGCCTGCTGCCGGCCGACAGTGCGCTGAATTTCGCCGACCGCGTCGCACGCATGGTCGGCCCCCGGGTGGGACGCCATCAGGTTGCCGTCGACAATCTGCGCAAGGCCTATCCGGAAAAGAGCGAAGCCGAGATCCAGGCGATCGCCTCCGACATGTGGGGCAACATGGCCCGTCTTGCCGCGGAATACATCTTTCTCGACGCCCTCTTCGACTATGACCCTACAGCCATCAAGCCCGGCCGCATCGAGGTCAAAGGAGCGGACCACTTCGTCGAAATCGCTGGCGAACAGAAGCCGCATATCGTCTTTACCGGTCATCTCGGCAATTTCGAATTGCTGCCGGTGGCGGCGGCGACCTTCGGCATGAACATCACGGCGCTGTTTCGGCCGCCCAACAATCCTTATCTTGCCGACTACATCCTCTCGACGCGCCGCTCGACCATGGGCTCGTTGCTGCCATCGATGGCCGGTGCTTCATTCGCCTTGGCCGGGGTCCTGGAGAACGGCGGCAACATCGGCATCCTTGTCGACCAGAAATTCTCCAATGGACTGGATACGACGTTCTTCGGCCGTCCGTGCCAGAGCAATCGGGTGCTGGCCACCCTTGCCCGTCACTATGACTGCGACGTCTATCCGGCGCGCTGCATCAGGCTGCCAGGCAACCGCTTCCGGCTCGAAATCGAGGACAAGCTGACATTGCCGCGCACCGCTGACGGCAGCGTCGATGTCCACGCCACCACCCAGCGTCTCAACGATGTCGTCGAACGCTGGGTGCGAGAAGATCCCGGCCAGTGGATGTGGTTCCACAAAAGGTGGGAGATCAGCGGCGGGCGTCGAAAGCGGCCCTCGCAGGCAAAAGCGGTCCCAAACGCTTAAACAGAACTGCTGGCGAGGGTGTTAGCCCTGCGCCAGCCGACAACAGCGAACCTGAATCTCTTCAGTTCGTCACGACAATCCGCGTATTGCCGAAGCCGGCTTGCCGAACCATCGCATAGAAGGCGGCGGCGTTGGTCGGGTGCAAGCGCACACAGCCATGCGATGCCGGGCGCCCGAGCTGCCTCACCGCGCCGGTGCCGTGAATGGCATAGCCGCCGCGGAAGAACACGGAATGAGGCATCGGCGACATGTCGTATTTGCGCGAATACCACATCCGCGCCGTCCGTTGCGGCCGATAGCTGCCGCGCGGGGTAATGTAGCCTTTGCGCGCGGTGGAGACGCTCCACCGGTAAACCGACGCACCATATCTGACGGTCATCGTCTGCGACGACACGTCAATATTTGCAACGAGGCTGGCTGCCCAGCCCTGCCCCGAAGCACCGAACAGCATCGCAACAAACACGGCTGCCATGAGAACTGTCTTTTTCATGCGATCAAACCCCTTTGATTGCCCCTAACCTGTCTGCCCTCAAATTGTCTTTCATCTTTTTAATGGCAGATGAACGGGCTAACACACACACCTTGACCAATTCGCCAATCCAAAGCAGCGAATTTGAACGATTTCCCGCAATAGTTGCCGCAACGACACGCCGCCCAGGCTCGATCACCAACGGGCTTGCAAAACCGCTGAGATCGCTGCTCAACTCTGGGTATGAACGAGCGACTCCTCCGGGCAATCGATGACAGGCGCGACGATGTCGTCGCGCTGACCACTGAGCTGATCCGTTTTCCGACCATCAATCCACCCGGCGAGGCCTATCGGCCATGCGCCGAATATCTCGGCGCGCGGCTGAAGAAGAGCGGTTTCGAGACCGAATTCATCCGCGCAGAAGGCACGCCCGGCGACACCGACCGCTACCCGCGCGTCAATGTCGTTGCCCGTTTCGACGGAAGATCGTCAGGCGCCTGCGTCCACTTCAACTCACACATCGACGTGGTCGAAGCTGGCGACGGCTGGACCGTCGATCCTTTTGCCGGCATCGTCAAAGACGGCAAGGTCTACGGCCGCGGCGCCTGCGACATGAAGGGCGGTCTTGCCGCCTCGATCGTCGCAGCCGAAGCCTTCCTGGAAGTCTTCCCCGATTTTCCCGGCGCCATCGAAATATCCGGCACGGTCGACGAGGAGTCCGGTGGTTTCGGCGGCGTCGCCCATTTGGCCAGGCTCGGCTATTTCTCGAAGCCCAGGGTCGACCATGTCATCATTCCCGAGCCGCTGAACAAGGACCGCATCTGTCTCGGTCATCGCGGTGTCTGGTGGGCGGAGATCGAGACCAAGGGCGAGATCGCGCACGGCTCGATGCCGTTTCTCGGCGACAATGCCGTACGTCACATGGGCGCCGTGCTGAGGGCTTTCGAGGACGAGCTGTTCCCCGCACTCGACCGCAAGATGACGCGCATGCCGGTCGTGCCCGAAGGGGCAAAACGCTCGACCATGAACATCAATTCGATCCATGGCGGCCAGACCGAGGACTTCCGGCCCGGCCTGCCGTCGCCCAACGTGCCCGACTCCTGCCGGCTGACCATCGACCGCCGTTTCCTGCTGGAGGAAGATCTCGACACCGTCAAAGGCGAAGTGACCGGTATTCTCGACCGGCTAAAGCGCGAGCGGACAAAATTCGACTACGAAATCCGCGACCTGATGGAAGTGCTGCCGCTGATGACCGAGCGCGACGCCCCGGTGGTCAAGGCGGTTGCGCAAGGCATAATGGCGATCTTCGACCGCGAACCCGACTACGTCATTTCGCCCGGCACCTACGACCAGAAGCACATAGCCCGCATCGGCCATATCTATGATTGCATTGCCTATGGGCCGGGCATTCTCGACCTCGCCCATCGGCCGGACGAATGGGTCGGCATATCGGACATGGTAGAATCGGCCAAGGTGATGGCAATAGGGCTCAACGTGCTGCTGCGCGGCACAGCCACGGAATAAGGTGCGCACCGCGACAAGCTTCGACCTGCCGATGCGGTCGCCAGGACAAAAAGATTCCCGGCCACGCCAATGGGCAGAACGAAACGCAATTTACTCCGTGGCGAAATCACGCTTCTATCGCCCGGGTTCGAGCACGTGTCTGAACGCATGGGGAGTTGCACGATGAAACTGTGGAAAACCATTCTGGCGGCCGCGGTGCTGTCGCTGGCCGCCGGCACCTCTGCGTTTGCCGCGCGAACCGACCTGGTCATCGGCATCGCGCTCGAACCCCCGCATCTCGATCCGACCGCCGGGGCGGCCGCGGCGATCGACGAGGTTCTCTACGCCAATGTGTTCGAAGGCCTGACGCGCATCGGGCCGAATGGCGAGGTGCTGCCGGATCTGGCCGAAAGCTGGACCATTTCCGATGATGGAAAGGTCTACACCTTCAAGCTGCACACCGGCGTGAAATTCCATGACGGCACCGACTTCGACGCCAGCGACGTGAAATTCTCGCTCGATCGAGCCCGCGCCGAAAATTCCGTCAACGCACAAAAGGGCCTGTTCGCCGCCATCGACAAAGTCGACGTGGTCGACCCGGCAACCGTCAAGGTCACGCTGAAAAACCCGCAGGGCTCGTTCCTCTACAATATGGGCTGGGGCGACGCGGTAATCGTGGCGCCGGAATCTGCCGATACCAACAAGGAGAAACCGATCGGCACCGGCCCGTTCAAGTTCCAGAGCTGGGCCAAGGGATCGTCGATCACCTTGGTCAAATCGGATAACTACTGGGGTACGCCGGCGTCCCTCGACAAGGCCGAGTTCCGCATCGTGCCGGATGCAGCCGCCTATGTGCCGGCGCTGCTCTCGGGCGACATCCAGGCTTTCCCGTTCTTCGATGCCGACAGCGTCGCCCAGGTCAAGGACGACCCGCGCTTCAAGGTTGTGATCGGCGCGACCGAGGGTGAGACCATCCTGTCGATCAACAACAAGAAGCCGCCTTTCGACAAGCTGCAGGTAAGACAGGCGATCTCCTACGCGCTCGACCGCAAGGCGATCATCGACGGCGCCTCGGCCGGCCTCGGGCAGCCGATCGGCTCGCATATGTCGCCGGCCAACAAGGACTATGTCGACCTCACCGGCCGCTACCCGCATGATGTCGCCAAGGCCAAGGAACTGCTGAAGGAGGCAGGCCTCGAGAACGGCTTCAAGGCGACGCTGAAACTGCCGCCGCCCGCCTATGCGCGGCTCGGCGGCGAGATCATCGCCTCACAACTTCGCGACGTCGGCATCGATCTGGAAATCATCCCGGTCGAATGGGCACAGTGGCTGGATCAGGTGTTTACCAAGAAGGATTACGACCTGACCATCGTCTCCCACACCGAGCCCAACGACATCGATATCTATTCGCGCAAGGACTATTATTTCAACTACGACAACCCGGCCTTCGACAAGGTGATTGCCGACCTCGGTGTCACCTCCGACGAAGCCAAGCGCAAGGAATTGCTGGGGCAAGCGCAGAAGATCCTGGCCGACGACGCCGTGGTCGGCTTCCTCTACGAATTGCCGAAGGTCGGAGTCTGGGACGCCAAGCTGCAAGGGCTGTGGGAAAACGCGCCGATCCAGGCCAATGATTTGACCAAGGTGAAGTGGTCGGATTGAAGACTCAGGCTGCCTGGCGGAACTTGCGCTCCGTCACACCCCCCTCTGCCCTGCCGGGCATCTCCCCCGCAAGGGGGGAGATCGGCAGTTTGGCCGATGGTGCACCCTTTGCAACCTTCTTGGTCTGCGCACCGTCAACGATTGGCGAAAGCCTCGATGAGAGCACAATCTCCCCCCTTGCGGGGGAGATGTCCGGCAGGACAGAGGGGGGTGTGCGGGAACGCAACCTTTGCCCGGTGGACAAAATAACAGTGCCTCCGCTTCCATGACCGCCTATCTCCTAAAACGCATCGCCGTCGCCATCGCCACGCTGCTGCTGGCTTCCATGGTGGTGTTCGCCGTGCTGGAGATCCTGCCCGGCGATCCGGCACGGCTGATGCTGGGCATGAACGCAAGCGCCGACCAGATCGAACTTCTCCGCAACCAGATGGGCCTCAACGCGCCACTGGCCTTGCGCTATCTGCACTGGGCCGGCGGCCTGCTCAGCCTCGATTTCGGCCGTTCCTACACCTATTCGGTGCCGGTCATCGACCTGGTGAGCGAGCGGCTTGCCGTCTCGCTGCCGCTGGCGCTGATTGCACTTGCGCTCTCCACCATCATCGCGATTCCCGTTGGCCTGTTTTCCGCCAGCCGGCGTGGACGCGCCGGTGATACGATTTCGATGGGTGCCGCACAGCTTGGCGTCGCCGTGCCCAATTTCTGGTTCGCGCTGATGCTGATCTATGTGTTCGCCGTCTGGCTGCGGCTGGTCCCGGCCGGTGGGTTTCCCGGCTGGAGTGCCGGCGTCTGGCCAGCCCTGAAATCGCTGCTGCTGCCGGCGGTCGCACTTGCCTTGCCGCAAGCCGCGATCCTGGCGCGCGTCACCCGCTCGGCGCTGATCGAGGTGCTGAGCGAAGACTACATCCGCACCGCCCGCGCCAAGGGCCTGCCCTATCGCGCAGTCTTGTGGCGGCATGCACTGCGCAACGCCATGATCCCGGTCCTGACCATTCTGGGCCTGCAATTCGCCTTCCTGCTTGCCGGCACCATCATCATCGAGAATGTTTTCTATCTGCCCGGCCTCGGCCGGCTGGTATTCCAGGCGATCACCCAGCGCGATCTGATCGTCGTCGAAAGCGTCGTCATGCTGCTGGTCGCCGCCGTCATCGCCGTCAACCTTCTCGTCGATCTTTCCTATGCGGTTGTCGATCCGCGCCTGAGAAGCCGGCAATGACACTGCACATCGACATCCCAGAGGAGACGTTCGGCAGCATCCTGGCCAAGGCATTCAGGAACACCGCCTTCGTGGCCGGTTTCGTCATCACCCTGCTGATCCTGGCAATGGCAATCGTCTCCTATGCGTGGACGCCCTACGACGTCACCAAACTGGTGATATCGGACAAGACGCAAGCCCCCTCTCTGACGCACTGGTTCGGCACCGATCATTTCGGCCGCGACATCCTGTCGATGGTCATGGTCGGCGCCCGCAATTCGATTGCCGTGGCGCTGGTCGCGGTTGGCATCGGCATGGGGGTCGGCGTGCCGCTCGGCGCCTTTGCCGCGGCACGCGGCGGCCTCGTCGACGAGGCACTGATGCGGCTGAACGATCTCGTCTTCGCCTTCCCGGCTTTGCTGTCGGCGATCATGATCACCGCCATCTTCGGGCCGGGCGCGATCAACGCCATCATCGCCATCGGCATCTTCAACATTCCGGTCTTTGCCCGTGTCGCCCGCGCCGGCGCGCTGGCGATCTGGCCGCGCGAGTTCATTCTGGCCGCGCGCGCCGCCGGCAAGAGCAGCACGCAGATCACAATCGAACATGTGCTGCCCAACATCGCCACGCTGCTCCTGGTGCAGGGCACCATCCAGTTCGCGCTGGGCATCCTGGCCGAGGCCGGGCTTTCCTATCTGGGCCTGGGTGCCCAGCCGCCGATGCCGAGCTGGGGCCGCATGCTGTTCGACGCGCAGACCCGCATGGTGGTGGCGCCATGGATGGCGATCTTTCCGGGCATGGCGATCGTCGTCGCCGTGCTGGGACTGAACCTGCTGGGCGACGGCATTGCCGACATCCTCGATCCGAAATCGCGGCGGCAGCGATGAGCCTGCTCGACATTGAGAACCTGTCGCTGACTATCGGCGACACGCAGATCCTCAGGGGTATGGAGCTTTCCGTCGCGCCCGGTGAGGTAATGGGGCTGGTCGGCGAATCCGGTTCGGGCAAATCGATGACCGCGCTGACGGTGATGCAGCTTCTGCCCCATGCCGCGCGCGCCACCGGACGCGTCACATTCGACGGTATCGACATCCTGGCAGCAACCGAGGACCAGATGTGTGCGCTGCGCGGCGACGACATCGGCATGGTGTTTCAGGAGCCGATGACCGCGCTTAACCCGGTCAAGACCATCGGCGAACAAGTCGCCGAAGGCATCCGCTGGCACACCAAGGCCAACCGCGCCGAAGCCGAAGACCGGGCGCGAAAGATGCTCGACCGCGTCGGCTTGCCCGAGGCGAAATTCCCGATGGCGCGCTTTCCGCACGAACTGTCCGGCGGCCAGCGCCAGCGCGTCGTCATCGCCATCGCCTGCGCGCTGAAGCCGAAGCTGCTGATCGCCGACGAACCGACGACGGCGCTCGACGTGGTGCTGCAGGCACAGATCCTCGACCTGTTGCGCGACCTCGTCGCCGAAAGCCGCATGGGCCTGCTCCTGATCTCGCATGACCTCGCCGTGGTGACCGAGATGGCCGACCGCATCACCATCCTGCGCCATGGCGAGGTGATGGAGGCCGGCGACACGGCGCGCACGCTGTCCGAACAGACCCACCCCTACACGCGCCAGCTGGCGCAGGCCTCGATGCATGTGCCGGCGCGCGCCAGGCCGCATGACATCGAGACGGGCCAACCTTTGCTTCAGGTCGAAAGCGTGACCCGCGACTATCCCGGCCGACGCACCTCATTGTTCAAACGCGCGCCTGGTATCCGAGCCGTCGACGATGTCTCCCTGTCGATGGCGCCGGGTCAGTCAGTGGCGCTGGTCGGCCGCTCCGGTTGCGGCAAGTCAACGCTCGCCCGCATGATCCTGGCGCTGGACCAGCCAAGCTCGGGCACGATCCGGTTCCGAGGCGAGACCGTCACCGGCAAGAGCGAAGCCGAGCTGAAGCCGGCGCGACGTAACATGCAGGTCGTCTTCCAGGATCCCTACGGTTCCTTCGACCCGCGCCAGAAAGTCGAAAAACTGATCGCCGAACCCCTGCATGTGCTGGAGAAAAAGCCGACGCGCGCCGAACGCCGCGAGATGGTGGCGCATGCGCTGCACGAAGTCGGTCTCGGCATCAGCGACATGGACAAATACCCGCACGAATTTTCCGGCGGCCAGCGCCAGCGCCTGTCGATCGCCCGCGCCATCATCACCCGCCCCAAGCTGGTCGTCGCCGACGAGCCGGTCTCGGCGCTCGATGTCTCGATCCGCGCCCAGATCCTCGATCTGTTCGCCGAACTCAACCAGAAGCTCGGCATCGCCTACCTCTTCATCACCCACGACCTGACCGTCGCGCGCGCCATCACGGACGAGGTGCTGGTCATGCATGACGGCAAGGTTGTCGAGCGCGGCAAGACGAGCGAGGTGCTCGACCACCCGCAATCCGAGGCTGCCAAGGCGCTTGTCACCGCCGCCCCTGACTTGCACCGGGCAATCGCGAAGCGGCTGCGAGAGCAAGGCTGATCAGGAGAGAAGGCGGCCCAATCACTCCTGCGGCTTCACCACATCGACCGGGCTGATATCGAGCAGGTCGAGCGTGCGGCGCAGCAGGCGTATCTCGCTCTCGGCCAGTTGCGAATTCGCCTTGGCAATCTCCGCCATATGTTTGGCCAATTGCCGGCGCCGCTCGACATCGAGGTCGCGGAACAGTGCGATCGCCTGCGAACCATTGGTCTCGTAGCCGAACTCGTTGAGATATTCGATGACGCTGTCGATACTGCTTTCCGCAATGCCGAAGGCGTCCTTGCAGATGCGCCGGAAGGCAACCATCTCGCTCTCGCTGACAGACCCGTCGGCCAGGATCATGCGAAACAACATCAGCAGTTCCGCCGACAGGACCGGATCGTCCGCCACCTTGCGCACACCCGGGTCGCCGTCGAATATTTGACGTATCTGGTCCAGCAATGCGAATGCCATCAGGAGCCTCTTTCCGGGTTAACCACACAAATACAAATCCAAGCGCGATGCGCTTGGATAGAGGTAGCGCGGAATCGACCTTGCGCAAACAGGGTGGCCGTGGTCGAACGCCCGATATTTCAGCCGGCCGGATACCCCCATACATCAGATGATCGACCTTAGCATCCAGACCGTCGCCATGCTCGCCTTCGCCGCCTTTGCCGCGGGTTTTGTCGATTCGATCGCCGGCGGTGGCGGGCTGATCACGGTGCCGGCGCTGCTGCTTGCCGGCTTCACACCGGTCCAGGCGCTCGCCACCAACAAACTGCAAGGCATGTTCGGCTCGGGCTCGGCGACCATCCACTACGCATCGAAGGGTCATGTCGATCTGCGCCGGCAATTGCCGTCGGCGCTTCTGGCCCTTGTCGGAAGCGCCATCGGCGCCTTGCTGGCAACGATCGTGCCGGGTGACATTCTGCGTGCTGCCCTGCCTATCGTGCTGATCGCCATCGCGCTCTACTTCGCGTTTAAGCCCAACATGAACGACATCGACCGCGCCGAGCGGCTGTCGCCCTTCCTGTTCGGACTGATCCTTGTGCCCGCCATCGGCTTCTACGATGGCCTGTTTGGACCGGGCGCAGGCTCCTTCTACATGCTGGCCTTCGTGGCGCTCGCCGGCTATGGCGTGCTCAAGGCGACGGCGCATACCAAGCTGCTCAACTTCGCCTCCAACATCGGCGGCTTCATCGTCTTCGCGGCCTTCGGCGTCGTCTACTGGAAGATCGGCCTGATGATGGGCGTTGCCCAGTTCCTCGGCGCCCGCGTCGGCGCCAGCCTGGCCATGCGCATCGGCGCGAAACTGATCAAGCCGCTGCTGGTAATCGTGTGCCTGGCGCTTGCTGTGAAGCTGCTGGCCGACCCGGCGAACCCACTGCGCGCCTTGATTGGTGTGTGATCACGCGCCCTGATAGAATGCCGCTGTTCGAATCATGTTGGAGAGGCAGACATGAATCTTAGCGCACCTACCCAGATCGTTTTTATCATCTCCGTTGTTATCGCCATCATCGGCGTCCTCGCCGCGCTTGGCGTTCTTGCATTCATTCCACTCGCATCGGTGTGGATCGTACTTATTGCTTTCATCGTGCTTGCCGGCGGCTGCTTGATGCGCGGCGCCTGACCATTTCCCTTGAAGTGGGGACGAGGAGCGCCCGGCCAAAAGCCGGGCGCTTTTGATTCCGGCCTCGAGTCTGCTAGATTTGACTTGGCGCAAGGATGGCCAATGCCCGTCGATATGCAACCCCAGCAAGAGCAGGACCGATCCGTCGCCGGGCGGTTCGAGATGCGCCGGCGCCTGCCCGACCCTCGACTTGAGGGCATTGTGTCAGACATTTGCGGCTATCGCGAAATGGCGCCCGGCCATATGCGCAACGTCGAATACGCGTCGCTCACCGTACCGCTGGTCATCAGCTTCGCCGAACCCTTCGCCATCGGCCTCGGCAAGGCGCCCGGCGACAATGACCGCTTCGCCAGTTTCGCCGCCGGTCTCTATGCCGGACCGGTGGTGATCGAATCCTTCGGCGGCGCCTGCTGCGTCCAGGTCAACTTCACGCCGCTTGGCGCACGCCGTTTCTTCCGCCTGCCGATGAGCGAGCTGGCTGACAGCATGGTCGTCCTCGACGACGTGCTTGGCGCGCAAGGCTTGGCGCTGCGTGAAAAGCTTGGCAACACGCCGGACTGGACGACGCGTTTCGATATGGCCGAAGCCTTCGTCACCGCCCGTCTCGAGAATGCCGCAGAGACGCCGCTCGAAATAGCCTGGGCCTATGACCGCATCATCACATCCGGCGGCCGGACCCGCATTGGATCGATCGCCGAAAGGCTGGGCTGGAGCCGCAAACATCTCGCCGGCAGTTTTTCCAACGCCATCGGCATCGGCCCCAAGACGCTGTCGCGCATCGTCCGCTTCAACCGGGCGCTCGGCCTGTCGAGACAGCCGGCAGCCGACTGGGCTGGCATAGCCGCCGATTGCGGCTATGCCGACCAGGCGCATCTGGTGCGCGAGTTTCGCGACCTCGCCGGCGAGACGCCAACCGCGCTTTCAATCAGGTAACATTTCTTCAAGACCTTGGGACGGCCTTCGACGACAGTGGGCATCGACCAACCCAACTGAAGGAGTTCCCATGCCCACCACCGCTGAAGCGCCGCGGCTTTACCCCGCTTTGCGCTACAAGAACGCTGCAAAAATGATCGACTGGCTGGGCGAAGCCTTCGGCTTCAGCGTTCGTGCCCGCTATGGCGAAGGCGATGTCGTACACCATGCCGAATTGGTCTTCGGCTCCTCGATGATCATGCTGGGCACGGTGCGCGACGACGACTACGGCAAGATGGTCGGCGAGCCCGGCTCAGGCGGCGGCAAGTCGATCTACATTGCCGTCGACGATGCCGATGCCGCCTATGCCAAGGCCAGGAAGGCCGGCGCCACCATCATCCAGGAATTGACCAACCGCGACTATGGCAGCCGCGAATTCATCTGCCGCGACCCGGAAGGCAATGTCTGGTCCTTCGGCACCTACTGGCCGAAGGCAAGCGAAAGGGCCTGAACGACCATCGCCAGCGCTTGAAGTTGGCGAAAGCGTCCAAACTTCGTCATACCAGGGCGAAGCAGGAGCGAAGCTCCGTCGCGGAGACCCTGGTATCCATGCCGTGACCTCGACCAAAGAGTGCAACGGAGCAGAATTCTGCACCGAAGCAACGCTTCGAAGTCGCGGCATTGGATCCTCGGGTCTGCGGCGCGTCGCTACGCTCCTTGCTCCGCCCGTGGATGACGACGTGATGGGCGTTTATCGCTAGTTGCCAAGGTGGTTCGCCAAACGGGCTCTATCGAGCCAGCGCAAAGATCGCGTCGCAGTCGAGATGGGTCTCCAGCTCGGCTGCGACCTCGTCCAAGGCCCGCTCGACCTCGGCCCGATAGTCGATGCCACCGCCCTTGATGCCGAGGCTTTCGAGGAATTTCCCGCGAAAGCCATCGGCGCCAAACAGACCGTGCATATAGGTGCCGATCACCTTGCCATCGGCAGACACTGCGCCGTCATCGACACCATTGATGACTGCCGACGGCCGCAGCGTATCCGGTCCGGTGGTGCGGCCGAGATGGATTTCGTAGCCCTCGAGCGGCAGGTCGAACGGCACCGAGCGGGCGCTGACGTTGCGCACCGTCTTTTCCGGTTCCATCACCGTTTCGACGTCGAGCAGGCCGAGCCCTTCGGCCTCGGTGACGCTGCCTTCGATGCCGTCAGGATCGCGCACCATGCGGCCGAGCATCTGGAAGCCGCCGCAGATACCGACGACATGACCGCCGCGCTTCCGGTGTGCGAGAAGGTCGCGATCCCAACCGTTCTCGCGGAATTTCAGGAGATCGCCGATCGTCGACTTCGAGCCAGGAATGACCACCAGCCCGGCATCGGCGGGCAGCGGCTTTCCCGGCGGCACGAACACCACCTCGACCTGCGGTTCGGCCTTGAGCGGGTCGAGATCGTCGAAATTGGCGATGCGGCCAAGCATCGGCACCGCCACCTTCAGCGCGCGCGCTTCGCCGGATGCCAGCCGTTCCAGCACCACCGAATCTTCCGAAGGCAGGCGTGCCGCCGCCTTCAGCCACGGCACGACGCCAAAACAGCGCCAGCCCGTGAATGTCTCGATGGACCTGATGCCGTCGTCGAACAGCGAAACGTCGCCGCGAAACTTGTTGATGAGGTAGCCGACGATCATGCGCCGGTCCTCCTCCGGCAGGATCAGATGCGTGCCGGCCACCGAAGCGATGACGCCGCCACGATCGATGTCGCCGACCAGCACCACGGGCACATCGGCGCGCGTGGCAAAGCCCATATTGGCGATGTCGCGGCTGCGCAGGTTGATCTCGGCCGGCGAACCCGCGCCCTCGACGATGACGAGATCGGCGCCCTCGCCGACCTTGCCCCAGGAGTCCAGAACGGCGTCCATCAACTGGCCCTTCATCGCCTGGTAATCACGCGCCCGCGCTTCTCCGAACATTTTGCCCTGCACGATGACCTGCGCACCGACATCAGTCTGCGGCTTCAGCAGCACCGGGTTCATGTGGACCGAGGGTGCCACGCCGCAAGCGATCGCCTGCAGCCATTGCGCGCGGCCGATCTCGCCGCCGCCAGCTTTGTCGCCGGGAATATCGGCAACGGCGGCGTTGTTCGACATGTTCTGCGGCTTGAACGGCCGCACCTTCAGACCACGGTTCTTTGCCGCGCGGCAGAGGCCGGCGACCAGCACCGTCTTGCCGACATCCGAACCCGTGCCTTGCAGCATGATCGCTCTGGCCATCAGTCCCTGCCCTGCGCCAGGGTTCCGGTGATATCGGATTTCTGCGCCAGCGGCCCGCCGCGCCAGATGTACAGCGCCAGCAATGGGTCTTTGCCGGTGCGCATGGCGTGATTGACGTTGGACGCGTGGTGGACGACCTCGCCGGCCGTGCGCATGCAAAAGCCGCTCTCGCCCATGCGCCATTCGGTACCGCCGGTCAGCGGAATGTAGATTTCCTCGGCAATGTGATGGTGGTCAGGATAGACGATATCAGGCCCAAGGATCAGCACGCCGGCGGCGACCGCGTCATTGACGAAGTGGCCTCGGGTGCCGAACACTTCCAGCCAGCCGTAATTGTCGATGAACTCTTTTCCGAAATCCGCCTCGCTGTAGGTCTGCCCCCAGCGGAAATCATTCCGACGTTCGGCAAGCAGTTGCACCAGCGGCTTGGCATCCGACGGCGCCAGTTCGGCGGCGCGATCAAGATGGCGCAGGCAGGCAAGCGGATGTGGCTCCAGCGTGCGGGCCGGCATGCCCCAGCCAATGCGCGCCACGGCTTCGCGCACCAAGGCGTGATCCACGGACGCAAGGTATGCGTGGAACCGGCCCAGCAGTTCATCGAATTTTGTCGTCACATTGTGCTCCGGACATGCATTGATGCACAGCCGCTCCCCAAATGGCCGGTTGATAGGCTCGGGTTGCGCGGCGGCATCATTGGTCTAGATTGGTGCGCGCGCAAAGCCAAAAACGACAGGCCAACAGGTCGAAGATTAGGGAGCACGCCATGGACGCCGCGGTCGATGCGAGCACCAGCCAGTTCGAACTTAACGAGGAGCAGCGCGCCATCCAGGAGATGGCGCAGGCCTTCGCCGCAGACCGTGTCGCGCCGAATGCGTTAGACTGGGACCGCAACAAGCATTTCCCGGCCGACGTGATCCGCGAGACCGGGCCGCTCGGCCTTGGCGGCATCTATATCAGCGATGACGTCGGTGGTTCCGCGCTCGGCCGGCTCGATGCCGTACTGATCTTCGAGGCGCTTGCGCACGCCGATCCGGCCTTCTCGTCCTTCATCTCGATCCACAACATGGTGGCCTCGATGATCGACCGTTTCGGCAATGACGAGCAGCGCCAGCGCTTCCTGCCCAAGCTCACGTCGATGGAATGGCTGGCGAGCTACTGCCTGACCGAGCCCGGCTCCGGCTCCGATGCCGCGGCGCTCAAGACCCGTGCGGTCAGGAGCGGCGACGACTATGTCCTCAACGGCACCAAGCAGTTCATCTCCGGCGCTGGCGACAGCGATGTCTACGCCGTCATGGTGCGCACCGGTGCCGAGGGGCCGAAAGGCATTTCCACCATCATCGTGCCG
Organism: Mesorhizobium sp. M0715; assembly: GCF_040320355.1. Taxonomy (NCBI): domain Bacteria; kingdom Pseudomonadati; phylum Pseudomonadota; class Alphaproteobacteria; order Hyphomicrobiales; family Phyllobacteriaceae; genus Mesorhizobium; species Mesorhizobium sp. M0715. The sequence continues at coordinate 208,737 of NZ_JAMYPL010000005.1, forward strand.
AAAGACGCGCCAGGCCTCTCCTTCGGCGCCAACGAGCACAAGATGGGCTGGCACATGCAGTCGACCCGCCAGGTGATTTTCGAGGATTGCAAGGTGCCGGCGGAAAACCTTTTGTCCGGCGAAGGCGCGGGCTTCGGCATCGCCATGGCCGGGCTCGACGGCGGCCGGCTGAACATATCAGCCTGTTCGCTGGGCGGCGCGCAGTCGGCGCTCGACAAGGCGCTTTCCTACACCGCCGAGCGCAAGGCCTTCGGCTCGAAGATCAACCAGTTCCAGGCGCTGCAGTTCAGACTGGCCGACATGGAGACCGAGCTGCAGGCGGCGCGTATTTTCCTTTATGCCGCCGCCTCGAAGCTCGACAGCAAGGCGCCGGATGCCGGCAAATGGTCGGCGATGGCCAAGCGCTTCGTCACCGATACCGGCTTCAACGTCGCCAACGACGCACTGCAGCTGCTCGGCGGCTATGGCTACCTGCATGACTACGGCATCGAGAAGCTGGTGCGGGACCTGCGGGTACACCAGATCCTGGAGGGCACGAACGAGATCATGCGCGTCATCATCGCGCGGGCGCTGATTGGTAGGCAGTAGGCAGTAGGCAGTAGGCAGTAGGCAGTGAGATGACCGGCAAGATCAGTTCGTACAAGGATCTTATCGTGTGGCAGCAGGCGATGGATCTGGCTGTCGCCACCTATTCTTTGACCAAGGCATGGCCCAAGAAAGAATTGTACGGGTTGACCAGCCAAATCCGCCGTTCAGCGACCTCTATCCCTTCAAACATCGCCGAAGGTTATGGTCGAGACAACAGAGGCTCTTATCAGCAATTTCTCCGGATCGCCCAAGGCTCGCTGAAGGAGTTCGAGACACACCTCCAGATCGCCGAACGCATTGGCCTTGCCACGCATGATCAAGCTGATCACTTGCTGATATCGACCGAGGGCATCGGCAAAATGCTTCGCCAACTCATTGTCAGACTTACACCGGAATAGACATGCCTACTGCCTACTGCCTACTGCCTACTGCCTACTGCCTACTGCCTAGCCCAAATCACGGAGCACCATTATGAGCACCATTGCCTTCATCGGCCTAGGGAACATGGGTAATCCGATGGCCGCTAACCTGGTCAAGGCGGGGCATGCGGTGAATGGTTTCGACCTTGTGCCGGAAAGCCTCACCGTCGCCCGAGAGCATGGCGTGACTGTGATGGCCAATGCCGTTGCCGCAGCGAAGGATGCCGATGTGGTGATTACGATGCTTCCCGCTGGCAAGCATGTGCTCTCCGTCTACGAAGACATCGCGCCCAAGGCGAAAAAGGGGGCGCTGTTCATCGATTCCTCCACCATCGATGTGGAGTCGGCGCGCAAGGTGCACGCCATAGCCGCCAAACACGGCCTGCTATCCATCGATGCGCCCGTCTCAGGCGGCACCGGCGGTGCCGCAGCCGGCACGCTGACCTTCATGGCCGGAGGCTCCGATGACGCCTTTGCAACCGCGGAGCCGATCCTGAAGCCGATGGCCGGCCGCATCGTCCATTGCGGCGGCGACGGCGCCGGCCAGGCGGCAAAGATCTGCAACAACATGATCCTCGGCATTTCGATGATCGGTGTCGCCGAAGCCTTCGTGCTGGCGGAAAAGCTCGGCCTGTCACACCAGGCGCTGTTCGACGTCGCCTCAACCTCGTCGGGGCAATGCTGGTCCTTGACCACCTATTGCCCGGTGCCCGGCCCGGTGCCGACTTCGCCCGCAAACAGGGACTACAACCCAGGATTTGCAGCAGCACTGATGCTGAAAGACCTGAAATTGTCCCAGGAAGCCGCGCAAAGTGCGGGTGCTGTAACGCCGCTTGGTGCCGAAGCAGCCCAGCTCTATGCCTTGTTCAACGCCCAGGGACATGGCGGCGTCGATTTCTCCGGCATAATTAATTTTCTCAGGGGTAACCCAGCGTAACCCTTGGATTTGGCGGGTTTTTCCGGTTTCCTTCGGTGGAAAAAATGCAAATTTAGATTTGCTTAAGCTCTCGATAACTCCGCGGTAACGATGTCCCTATAAAACGGACTGCGAGGCGGACATATCTCATCCGCCCGGCGCTCCGGATCAGGTCTCGCGTACCGGAGCCCGTAAGTTTCGACAAGTGCCATAAGTTTCGCAAAGTGTTTGCGTAGCGAAGCGCCATGCGTATCTGGCAAAGCCGCGTTCCTGATGGAGCGCGGTTTTTGCGTTTTGCCCTGCAGCACGTTTTGAGACATCGATAACCCGGAAACTGTACTCCGGGATGCCTCACATGCGCCCGCGGGCGCCTTCCGGATCATAGGGCGAGTCCGCGATCACCTTGGCCGCGCGGCGCTCGCCGAGGATGGACACCTCGAGCTCGATACCGGGCGACACAAGTTCCAGGGGCAACAGCGCAAGTGCGATGTCGTGACCGAAAGTGTAGGAGTAGCCCGCAGAGGTGATGTGGCCGACGAGCTCGCCTTCGCGGTAGACGCCCTCGAAGGCGAACGCGCTCGCACCGTCCGTATCGATCGACAGCGTGGCGATCCGGCGTGCCGCCCCCTGCTTCTGTTTTGCGACCAGTGCCGCGCGGCCGATGAAGTCCCCTTTGTCGAGGCTCATGAATCGGTCGAGGCCGCTCTCCCAGGCCGACAGTTCGAGATTCATGTCGCGATACATGGCGCGGTAGGATTTATCGAGACGAAGCGATTCCAGCGCTTGAAGTCCGACCAGCCTCAGTCCGTGCGCCTCCCCCGAGGCCAGGAGCGCATCCAGCAAATGCCGCTGATAGCAGAGCGGATGATAGAGCTCCCATCCCAATTCGCCCGAATAGTTGACGCGCAGCAGTCGCACGTCGCTGGCCATGCCGACAGTGCCGGACTGCACGCTGAACCAGGGGAAGGCCTCGTTGGAGAGATCTATTTCCGTCAGCGGCTGCAATATGTCGCGCGCCTTCGGCCCAACCACCGTGAAGCTGCCGCGATCCTCCGTGACGTTGCGCAGATGCACGCTGCCGTCCTTCGGCAACAGCCGGCGGAGATCGTCAAGGTTACAGCGCTCTGCGCGCGGCGTCGATATGAGATAGAACAGGTCGCTCTGCAGCCGCGCCACCACATACTCGGCCTGCACGCCGCCGGCCGGCGTCAGGTGATGGGCAAGAGCGACGCGACCGGGACGCGGCAGTCTGTTGGCCAGGATTCCGTCGAGCCAGTCCCTTGCGCCCGGTCCGCTGACCTCGAACTTGGTCATTGGTGTCATCTCGACCAGGCCAGCGGTCTGGCGGACAGCCTGGACCTCCGCGGCGACGTGGTTCCCTTTGGGGGTCCAGCGCCAGCTGTAGACGTTGCGCGCTTCGACACCGGCAGGCGCAAACCAGCTCGGCATCTCCCAGCCGTTCAACACATCCCACACCGCGCCGAGCTGGCTTAGACGGTCATAGGAAGGGGCCGTTTTCTGCGGTCGTGCCGCCGGCATGTCCTGGCCTGGATAGTGCTGTGCGGCGTGGGTGCCCCAGGCTTCCCGGACCTTTGCCCGGGTCCAGTTCTTGTTGGCATATTGGCCGAACCGACGGGGATCCAGCTCCGCCGTGTCGATGCTGTTGCCACCCTCCACGATCCGTTCGGAGAGGTAGTAGCCAATCGCACCGCCCCAAAGGATGCCCCCCGGCACCCCTTCGGCGAGCCAGACATTCTCCAGGCCCCACGCCTGCCCCATCAGCGGCAGTTCATCGGCCGTCATCTGGAAAGGCCCTCGCACATTCCGCTTGATGCCGGCGCGGCCTAGTGCGGGGACCAGTTCGGTCGCGCGCTCCCAGTTCCAGGAAACGGCGTCGAAATCTTCATCGAGCAGATCGGCGCCGAACCATTCCGGGACGCCGTTTTCGGCGAACAGCTTGAGCTGCTCGGTACGCTCATAGGGGCCGAACATCAGCCCGTCCCCCTCTTCGCGCAGATAGCCCTCGTAACCCTCGTCCCTGAGGATCGGCATCTCCGGAAGACCAAGCCGTTTGCGTTCCACCACCTCGGGAACCGACTCGGTGATCCAGTACTGATGCAGGATCGGGATCGCGGGAATGTCCAGGCCCAGCATGGCGCCTGTCTGGCGTGCGTAATTGCCGGTCGCAAGGATGACATGTTCGCAAACGATGTCACCGCGCGAGGTCTTGACCCTCCACTCGCCGCTCGGCATCCGCTCGAAACCCACGACCTCGGTATCAAGATGGATCTTCGCGCCGAGGTCGCGTGCACCCTTGGCCATGGCCTGGGTGACATCGGCGGGTGCAATGTGGCCGTCATCGGGATGGTAGAGGGCGCCCAGCATGCTGTTGTTGTCGAGCAGCGGCCAGATCTCTCGCGCCTCCGCGGGCGATACGATCCGGGCCCGCACACCCTGGACCTCGGCAACGTCCATGTAGCTTCTGTACTCGTCCAGCCTGTCGCGCGTGTTGGCAATGCGCAGCTGGCCGCATTTGTGCCAGCCGACGTTCTGGCCCGTCTCCGCCTCCAGCCCCTCATAGATTTCGATCGACCTGGCGATCATGCGGCCGACATTGCGGCTGCGCGCGTAAGAGGGGATGAGCCCCGCGGCATGCCATGTCGACCCGGCCGTAAGCTGCGTTCGCTCCAACAATGCCACATCGGTCCAGCCGCGCTTTGCCAGGCCGTAGAGAATGCCGGCACCCACACAGCCGCCACCGACCACGACCGCACGAAAGGAACTCACCATATGCGCGTGCCCTTGTATGAAATTGCCACCGGCCCACATGAACGCATGCGCATACTGTCAGACAGCATCCGGCTTTTCAGCATATTTCCTTGTCTGGAACGCAGCAGTGGTGACCCGATTGTTGGGCCACAAAGCCGACCGAACTGTCAGCCTTCGCGCCCGTGTTTAGGCTGCTTTTTTTGCGTTTTGCCCAGCTATATTCCGATTGCAGCATTCGGGATCGGGACATGATCTTCGTTGATCAGCACGATCGGCGCATTGGTTCCCTCGACCCTGACGACCAGCAGGCGCAAGCTCCATGTGCCGGCTGTCCGGACAGCGGTCGAATAGGCCGTGCCCTTGCCCTTGGCGCCGTGGACCGGAATGCCGAACTGGGCGTCGCCGGCCCCATTTGCATTGACGTTGAGATGGCCGCCGACCCAGAAACTGTCGGTCAAATCATCACCCAACGCCGCCTTGACGCGGTCGTCGGCGCGAAGCCTGTCCATCGTCATGTGATAGGCATCGCTGCCTTTCAGGACGTAGGGAATGCTGCCCACCATCGTCGCGCAGCCGCCAATCCCGACAACCCAGACGGCAAGGCCGGCGATTGCCCAGTTGCGCTGCGTCTTGCGAAACTGTTCCGCGTCACGCCAGGCGCGGTTCTGCCAAGCCCAGCGGCTGCCGCGCGCGCCCAGGACGATGATCATGATGATGTTGACGACAGGGATCAGCGCCAGCAACGCGATGAAAGTGCTGTTGCCGATGCCCCAGATCCAGTTGAGGAAGAAGGCGCCCCAGTTCCAGCGGTCGAGTTCGGCTGGAATTTCAGCCGGCTGGTTGAGCGGTTGTCCGGCCATCGTGTCCCCCATCGGTGACGTACCGACTGATTCTAGCGCATGCGCCCGTCAATGCGCAAAATCAAAGTTCTGCAACTTCTGTCAGGTCTTGTTGGACAGCCGGCGAAAATTCGCTTTCACGGCACGGCTTGCCGGCTTCAGCGCGGCGCTGATCGAGCGCTCCGCCGCGACCCCGTTGAACAGCGACGGCGTGCGGCCGGAAAAGATTTCCGGCCAGAACCGCGATGCCGATTGCAGGAAGGACATTTGCGCCGCAAACACGCCTTCGGCCATAGCGGCGGTCTTCTCGTTTACCGCACGCGCGGTCTCCGTGCTCCATGGCTGGCTGCTCCCGCCATCCATGGTCATCAACGGCAGCCGCATCATCGCCACCAGCGGCGCCAGCATCAGGTCGCCGCCGATGCTGGCCGCTTCTTGCGTCCGTCGGCTCTTGCCGGTCTTTCTCATGGAAACAAAACCCCTTGTCGCGGCCGAATCAGCCGCAGCCCCACACACTACGCGCTTGTGGTGGAATTCGTTCGCTCCCCGCGTCAGCATGGCCTCAAGGCTGGGCGCTCCCGCCGAGGAGCGCCCAGCCGAGGGGTCGAGTTCTACCGCTTGCGCAGATCGGCTTGCGCCAGATCCAGCGCCTTCGAGATGCGATCGCAGGCCATATCGATCGTATCGCGGGTCCAGATCAGCGGCGGCGACAGGATCATCGTGTCGCCGGTAGCGCGCAGCATCATGCCGTGCGCGATGGCATGATCGCGCACGGTCACCGCCGCACTTCCAGCCGGCAGGAACCGCTCCTTGGTCGCCTTGTCCTTGACGATCTCGATCGCGCCCATCAGTCCGATCGAACGCACCTCGCCGACCAGATCATGTCCGGCAATGCGCTCCTGCAACGCCTTGGCGAAATAAGGACCGGTGTCGTTCCTGACGCGGTCGACCAGCCCTTCGCGCTCGATGATCTCGAGGTTCTTCAGCGCCACGGCGCAGGCCACCGGGTGGCCGGAATAGGTGTAGCCATGGTTGAACTCGCCGCCCTTCTCGACCAGCGTCGAGGCGATGCGGTCGCCAACCAGCAATGCCGACAGCGGTTGATAGCCCGAGGTCAGAGCCTTGGCGGTGGTGATCGTGTCGGGCTCGATGCCGAGCGTCTGGGCGGCGAACCATTCGCCGGTGCGGCCATAACCGGTGATGACTTCGTCCAGCATCAACAGGACATCGTATTTGCGGCAGATGCGCTGCACTTCCGGCCAGTAGCTTGCCGGCGGTATCTTCACGCCGCCCGCCCCCATGACCGGCTCGCCGATAAACGCGGCAACCTTGTCGGCGCCGGCTTCGAGGATCGCCTCCTCGACAGCCCCGGCCGCGCGCAGGCCGAAATCATGATCGCTCTCGCCAGGCAGCGCCAGTTCATAGGCGTAGGGCATCATCACATGGACGATGTTGGGCACCGCACCGTTGAGCTGCTTGTGCATACCATCCATGCCACCGAGCGAGGTGCCGGCAACGGTCGAGCCGTGATAGGCCATCTTGCGCGAGATGATGCGGTTCTTCTCCGGCTGGCCTTCCAGCACCCAATAGTGGCGCACGAGGCGCAGGGCCGTGTCGTTGGCCTCCGAGCCCGACGAGCCATAGAACACCTGGTTGACGTGCTTCGGCGCGATCTCCGCCAGCTTCTTGGACAGCAGCACTGGCGTCGGCGTCGAGCATTTGAAGAAGGAGTTGTAATAAGGCAGTTCCTTCATCTGGGCATAGGCGGCGTCGGCCAGCTCGTCACGGCCATAGCCGATGTTGACGCACCACAGCCCGGCCATGCCGTCGAGGATTTCAGCCCCTTCGGAATCGTAGATGAAAGGGCCGTTGGCATGGGTGATGATGCGCGACCCGGCCCCGCGCATTTCCTTGTGGTCGGTGAACGGATGCAGATGATGCGCGGCGTCGATCTGCTGAAGCTGCTTCAGCGAATAATTCTGATAGGTCATGTCTGATCTTTCCTCTGGATTCTATCCGGCAAGCCGGGGCGAATGCTTCAGAGGCAGAGAGGTGGCGAATAGCCGATGCGGGCGCACAGCCGCAAAAGCTCGGCGCGCAGCGTACGCGGTGACGGCGTCACCGCGACCCGCAATGCGCGAGCCTCAAATGCGTCAATCAACATCCTGACGAGAGCCATGGAAGCCATCTTAGAGCAAAGGCTGGTCGAGGAGAACCACCCTTTGCTTGGCCCATAACGGAATGAGTCTAGGCCTTGGCTGTCAGCGCCCTCTGCAGGAAGACATATTTCATCGCCGTCTGCGCCGCCTGCGGCCGGCGGTCGCCACGCCCGCCATGGCCGCCCTCGGTCTCCTCGAAGAACAGCGTCCTGGCATGGCCGGCTTCCTGCAGGCGGGCGGCCATCTTGCGCGCATGGCCGGGATGGACCCGATCGTCAGCGGTCGATGTGGTCAGCAGCACCGGCGGATAGGCGGCAGCGGCGTCGACATGCTGGTAGGGCGAGTAGGCTGAAAGCCACTTCGCGTCTTCGGGTTTCGACGGATCGCCGTATTCGGCCATCCACGAGGCGCCGGGCGGCAATTCGGCGTAACGCAGCATGTCGAGCAGCGGCACCTCGATAATGACGGCGCCGAAAAGCTCGGGATGCTGCGTCAAGGAAACGCCGGTCAGCAAGCCGCCATTCGAACCACCCTGGATGCCGAGTGAGCTTGCTGTCGCGATGCCGCGCTTGACGACGTCCTGCGCGACCGCTGCGAAATCATCGAATCCGTTTTGGCGATTGCCCTTGAGCGCCGCTTGATGCCAGGCCGGGCCGAACTCGCCGCCGCCACGGATGCAGGCCTGCACATAGGCATTGCCCTTTTCCAGCCATAGCCTGCCGCGCACGCCGGCATAGCCGGGCAGCAGCGGCACTTCGAAACCGCCATAGCCGTAAAGCAGCGTCGGCACCGGCCCCTTCTGATCGCGCCGCCTGACGACGAAATAAGGGATCATCGTGCCGTCCTTGGAGCGCGCCTCGAACTGTTCCGAGATCAGCGGCGAGGCATCGAAACGCGCCGGCTGCGACTTCACGGTTTCTAGCGTCTCGCCATTGTCGTCAGACCAGATGATCGAACTCGGCGTCAGGAAATCGGTGAAGGAGAAGGACACGCTCGAGCCGAACTGCTCGGCATGGCTGATGCCGACATTGCCATTTTCGGGCAGCGCCACCGGTTTCAGCGACCAGTTGCCATCCTTGCGCTCGCAGACGACGACCTTGCCGCGCACATTGTCCATCAGGCTGATGAACAGCCGGTCCCGCGTGCGGGCAACGCCGGCTATGGAAACGCGATATGCCGGCTCGAACAAGGTTTCGACAGGTCCGAGCGCGCCGATCTTGACCCAGTGCGCGAGATCCAGCGAATAGAGGCCGTCGGGCTTGCAAACCGTGCCGTCGGGCGCCGTCCATGGACTGCGTACGCCGAACACGAGCTGATCCCTGAATATTGCCGTATCGGTCATGTCGTCCGGTAGCGGCAGTTGTTTGTTTTCGCCGGAAGGCAGCCGAAGGAAGATGTGCGAAGCGAAGAAATTCAGCGTTCGAGCCAGGACCAGATAACGTCTGTCACCGTCGTACTCGACAGCGGCACCAACGGCGAGATCCTCTTTCTGCGCCTCGAAGATCGGCGTCGCGTCTTCCAGCTTGGTACCGCGCTTCCACAGCTTTATGACTCGCGGATAGCCGGACTCGGTCTTGTCGGCCTCGTCGAAAGCGGCCGAAACAATCACGGTGTCCTTATCCAGCCAGCTGAAGCCCGACTTGGAAGCGGGTGCACGAAACCCACCCTCGACAAACGACTTGGTCGCGATGTCGAATTCGCGCATCTCGCTGGCGTCGCCGCCATCCGGCGACATACTCACCAGGCAACGGTTGAAGTCCGGATAGAGTCGGCTTGCGCCGCCAAAAACCCATTTTACCCCCTCCTTCGCCGCAAGCTGGTCGAAGTCGATGATCGTTTCCCAGTCGGGCTTCTCGGTCTTGTAGGAAGCGACGGTCGTGCGGCGCCAGAGGCCGAGCACATTGGTCTTGTCCTGCCAGAAATTGTAGACATGGCCGGCTTTTGCCGCGCCGACCGCGATGTTGTCCTCGGCCGTCATCAGGTCGAGCGCGGTCTGGAACGACGCCTGATAGGACGGATCGCCCTGCAATTCGCCAACCGTGACCTCGTTCTGGCGATGTACCCAGTCCAGTGACTGCTTGGCCGTCCTGTCCTCCAGCCAGAGGAAGGGATCGTCGGTCGAGGGGGTGGAATTCGGCGTCTGGGTGGCAGGCTTGGTCATGAGGTCTCCGATAAACGCGTTGCTTTGAAAAGGCCAACGCCGACAGGCTGTATCGATATTCTCAGCGCACGATTGAGGCTTTCCGCCGACCAGCGAGGCTAGCAATAGCCAGCGCCAGGCACAGCAGCCCAAGCGTGATCGGCAGCCCGCCGGCACCCAGAATATCCATGGCGCCGCCCGCCAGCGGCGGCACGGCGATACCGCCGACGCCCCACATCAAGGAAAAGGCCGCGTTACCGGCAACCAGTGCGGAGCCGGTGAAGCGTTCGCCGAGCTCGATGATCGACATCGTGTAGATGCCGTAGGAAACCGCGCCCCAGATAAAGACCATTGGCCAGATGAGCGGCGACTCGATGAGAAGCGGAAGCAGGACGCAGCCGAGCACCGTGATCGCGACGCAGGCGAGCCGTACCAGGAGCGCGGAAAGCCTTTCCGCCAAAAGGCCGAGCGGCACCTGCATGGCGATGTTGCCGGCAATCATCACCGACAGCAGCGCCGACATGCGGGTTTCGGTGATGCCGTGATGGGTGCCATAGACCGGCAGCAACGCCAGCGCGCCCTGTTCGAAGCCGGCGGCGACTATGACGGCAAACAAAATCAGCCACGCCAGCGGCACGAAACCCAGGACGGAAACCTGATGCCCGGCCTCGTCGACCTTGGGCAAACGCGGCAGCACCAAGCCCAGGCAGATGCCGCACAGCACGAAGGCGGAGATACCGACGAGGAAGGGCGGCCAGCCCTCGGTGCCGACTGCAAGCAGGCACAGTGGCCCGGCCGCGAAACCGGCCGAGATGATCGTCGAATAGACACCCATGACGCGCCCTCGCCGGGCCGGCGGCGCCAGCGCGATGACCCAGATCTCGCTCAGCACATAGAGCGGGTTGCTCACCACACCGATCAGGAAGCGCAGGGGAAACCACAAATAGACATTTTGCGTCCAGCCGATCAGCGCCAGCACGACAGCCGAAAGGGCCGCACAGGTAAGCGCCGTGCGCCCTGCCCCGAACCGCCGCGCCAGCGCCGGGATCAATGGCGACGACAGGATGAAACCGATCGGCGTCATGGCCGCCGACAAGCCGATCATCGCTGGCGAAACGCCCTGGCGCTGCAGGATGAAACTCAGCAGCGGATAGGACAACCCTTGCGCGACGGCGAACACCGAGACGGTCGCGATCACACCGGTGATGCCAGCCCATTGCATCGTCTCGTCCTTGTTCGATTCAACCAAATTCATGTGCGCACCGCTATCGAGGCTGCAGGATTAGCGATTGAGCAACGTGGTGGTAAGCCCCTGGCAGGCGAAAACAGTTTGCTCCAGACAATGCCTGTCAGGAGGCTGGGCCTGTCAGGAGGCTGGGCCTGTCAGGAGGCTGGGCCTGTCAGGAGATTGGGCTTGTCAGGAAGCTCGGCGCACGGACGACCGATACAGCGCGAACATCACCAGCACCGCGTCGAGGCCGGCGATCACGACCGGCAGCCCGAGCGGGCCGATGCCTTGCATGAGCAGGCCGGCACCGGGTGGGCCGACGATGCCACCGACGCCCCACATCAGTGCAAAGGCAGCGTTGCCGGCGACCAGCACAGAGCCCTTGAACCGGCTGCCGAGTTCGACCAATGCCATGGTGTAGACGCCGTAACCGACCGCGCCCATCACCAGCAGCACGACCCAGATCAACGGCGTTGCGATCAGCAGAGGCAGCAAAAGCGCGCAAACGGTTGTTGCCAGCGCGCAGACGATGATCATGGCGCGTGCGCCAAAACGCTCCGCCAGAAGACCGAGTGGTATCTGCAGCAGGATGTTTCCGAGGGAAAGCGCCATCACCAGCGAGGCCAGAACGGCTTCGGCCAGGCCGTAGCTGGCGCCGAAGACCGGGACCAGCGCATAGGTGCTCTGCTGGACCGCCGCCGAGACAAGCACGGCAAGCAGCAGCGCCGGCGCCATCCTGGCAAAGCCGACGAGGCCGCTGGCAGGCTGGCCGTCATCCTCGAAACCGGTGAGCTTAGACGAGACCGCGTGCAGGATCACCGCGCAGAGCGCGAAACCGGCGACGCCGACCATGAAGGGCGCCCAGCCCGACGTACCGAGCAGGGTCAGCGCGAATGGTCCGGCGGCGTAACCGGCGCCCATCAGCGTGTTGAACACGCCCATCACCCTGCCGCGCCGCGATGGCGGCGCCAGCGACAGTGCCCACACCTCGCCGAGAATGTAGAGCGGGTTGATGACGACGCCGATGATAAAGCGGATGACGAACCAAGCCACCCAGTCCTGCAGATAGCCGATGCCCAGGAAGCAGAGCGCGCCGATCAGCGAGCAGCCGACCGCCAGGTTGCGCCCACCGACCAGCCGCACCGCGGCCGGCACGAAGGAAGCCGAAAGGATCAGCCCGAGCGGCATCATCGCCGCCGACAAGCCGATCAGCGCCGGCGACATGCCCTGTTTCTGCATCAGCAGCGTGAACAGCGGCGAGCTCAACCCCTGCGCAGCGCCGAACATGGCAAGTGCCGCGGTGACGCCGGCAAGCGCTGCCCATTGCGTTCCTGCTTCGCCTTCGCTCGAGCCGGTCGCGACCATGCTGCCATCCAAATGAACTGCTGGCCATCCGGCCGGCAAGCCGAGTAGCTATCGGTTCGATCCCGGGAAAGGAAGGGCCGGCCGCCGAAATCCGCTTAAGCCAACGAGGCGGCGGGATCAGGCCGATGTCGTGGCCGCGCAACTGCCGTTCCGGCATGTCGCTTCCCTCGCCCTAGTGGTCGCCGCCTCCGCAATGGCTGGGCAGCCGCCGGTCCATTATGCCGCCCGCTATCGCATCCTACGAGGACCATCATGACCGCCGCCCTACAACCCTTGGAACCGGCATTGGCCACTGACCGCGCCCGTCGCGGCGGCCGCGCCGGAAAGCGCGCCGGCGGCTCGGCCGCGTTCGAGCAGCCGGCTTTTCGCCAGCTGAAGAACCCGCTGGCGCCAACCAGGCTGGTCTCCGACGACGAGCTGGAATCGATCCACCTCGCTTCCCTGCGCGTGCTGCGGGAAATCGGCGTCGACGTGCTGCACGACGAGGCCCGCAGCATCATGAAGGCGCATGGCGCCGATGTGCGCGACGGCAGCGAACGGGTGCGCTTCGACAGCGACATGATCCTGGAACTGGTGTCGCACTGCCCGTCGGAGTTCACCATCCATGCCCGCAATCCCGCTCACAATGTGCGCTTTGGCGGCAACAATGTGATCATCTCGATGATGGCGTCGGCGCCCAATTGCTCCGACATCGATCGCGGCCGCCGGCCCGGCAACCAGCAGGACTACCGCAACTTCCTCAAGCTTGCGCAGATGCACAACATCCTGAACTGCACGGGCGGCTACCCGGTCGAGCCGACCGATATCCATCCGTCCGTCCGCCACCTCGAATGTATCCGCGATCTCAGCGTGCTGACCGACAAGGTGTTCCACATCTATTCGCTCGGCAAGGAGCGCAATGTCGACGGCATCGAGATCGCCAGGATCGCGCGCGGCATCAGCCACGAGCAGATGCTGGAAGAGCCGTCCGTCTTCACCATCATCAACACCAATTCGCCGCTCAAGCTCGATGTGCCGATGATGGAAGGCATCATCCAGATGTCGAGCAAGGGCCAGGTCGTCGTCGTCACGCCGTTCACCCTGTCGGGGGCCATGGCGCCTGTCACCATCGCCGGCGCACTGGTGCAGCAGAACGCCGAGGCGCTTGCCGGCATCGCCTTCGCCCAGATGGTGCGCAAGGGCGCGCCCGTCGGCTATGGCGGCTTCACCTCCAATGTCGACATGAAGTCCGGTTCGCCGGCGTTCGGCACGCCGGAATACATGAAGGCGCAGCTTGTCGGCGGCCAGCTTGCCCGCCGCTACAACATCCCCTACCGCACCTCCAACACTTGCGCCGCCAACACGGTCGACGCGCAGGCGGCTTATGAAAGCGTGTTCTCGCTGTGGGGCGCCATCCAGGGCGGCGGCAATCTGATGATGCATGCCGCCGGCTGGCTCGAGGGCGGCCTGCGCTGCTCCTACGAGAAGACCATTCTGGACATCGACCTGCTGCAGATGGTCGCCGAATTCCTGACCCCTCTCGATCTTTCCGAAGAGGCACTCGGCTTCGACGCCATCCAGTCGGTCGGTCCTGGCGGCCATTTCTTCGGCACCCAGCACACGCAGGACCGCTACAAGACCGCCTTCTACTCGCCGATCCTCTCCGACTGGCGCAATTACGAGACCTGGGCGGAAGCCGGCTCGCCGACGGCGCTCGAAAAGGCCAACAAGGTCTGGAAGGAGCGGCTGGCGTCCTATGAGGAGCCTTACATGGACCCGGCCATCCGCGAGGAACTCAACGCCTTCGTCGCCAAGCGGCGGTCCGAAGGCGGCGCGCCGACCGATTTTTGATCGGCCGTGTTGTTGATGAACAGTCGACCCCCACTCCGTCGAGCTGCGCTCGACACCTCTCCTCCAATCGACGGCGGAGAGGGAAGGCGCGAGCTTATGCCGGCTGGCGCCCTTCCTCTCCCCCCGGAGGGGTCATCCGATTCAATCTCTTCAAAAACGGACTTATCTAGATGAAATCTCACGTAAAAGCGGTTGTCATCGGCGGCGGCGTCGTCGGCTGCTCGGTTCTCTACCATCTGGCCAAGGCCGGCTGGACCGACATCATGCTGATCGAGCGCTCGGAGCTCACCTCCGGCTCGTCCTGGCATGCGGCGGGAGGCTTCCACACGCTGAACGGCGACCCCAACGTCGCCAAGCTGCAGGCCTATACGGTGCAGCTCTACAAGGAGATCGAGGAGATATCCGGCCAGTCCTGCTCGCTGCACCTGACCGGCGGCGTGATGATGGCTGATACGCCAGAGCGCATGGATTTCCTGCGGCTGGCCCACGCCAAGGGCCGCTATCTCGGCATGGACACAGAGCTGATCACCCCGTCCGAAGCCAAGGCGATGTTTCCGCTGATGGACGAGACCAATTTCGTCGGCGCCATGTGGGATCCGGTGGAAGGCCATCTCGATCCGTCGGGCACCACCATCGCCTACTCCAAGGCGGCAAAAAAACTCGGCGCCGAGATCGTGCTGCGCAACCGCGTTGTGGAACTGACACAGGAGGTCGACGGCACCTGGAACGTCGTCACCGAACAGGGCACGGTGAAGGCCGAGCATGTCGTCAACTGCGGCGGCCTGTGGGCGCGCGAGATCGGCCGCATGGTCGGCGTCGAGCTGCCGGTTCTGGCCATGGAGCACATGTATCTCTTGACCGAGCCGATGCCGGAGGTCGAGGAGTTCAACAAGTCGACCGGCCGCGAAATGATCGGCGTGCTCGACTTCAAGGGCGAGATCTACACCCGCCAGGAGCGCAACGGCATCCTGCTCGGCACCTATGAGAAGGCCTGCAAGCCGTGGTCGCCGGTCAACACGCCGTGGGATTTCGGCCATGAATTGCTGCCGCCCGACCTCGACCGCATCGCGCCGTCGCTGGAAATCGGCTTCAAGCATTTCCCCGGCATCGAGAAGGCCGGCATCAAGCAGATCATCAACGGCCCCTTCACCTTCGCGCTCGACGGCAACCCGCTGGTCGGCCCGGTGCAGGGCCTGACCAATTTTTGGTGCGCCTGCGCCGTGATGGCCGGCTTCAGCCAGGGCGGCGGCGTCGGCTTGGCGCTGTCGAACTGGATGGTCCATGGCGATCCCGGCTTCGACGTCTGGGGCATGGATGTCACCCGCTTCGGCGAATGGGCCGGCCTGCGCTACACCAACGCCAAGGTGCGCGAAAACTATTCGCGCCGCTTCTCCATCCGCTTCCCCAATGAGGAACTCCCGGCGGCACGCCCGGCGCAGACGACCCCGCTCTACGACACGATGCTGGCCAACAACGCCGTCATGGGCGACAGCTGGGGACTTGAGACACCGCTCTGGTTCGCACCTGAAGGCAAGGAACCCAGGGATATCGTCTCCTTCCACCGCTCCAACGATTTTGGGCCGATCGGCGAGGAAGTGCGCGCCACGCGTGAGCGTGTCGGTGTCACCGAGATCGCCAATTTTGCCAAATACGAAGTCTCGGGACCCGCGGCCGAGGATTTCCTCAACCGGCTGATGACCAACCGCATGCCGAAGACCCGCCGCATCGTGTTGACGCCGATGCTCAACGAATTCGGCAAGCTGATCGGCGACTTCACCATCGCCAAGGCGGCAGAAGACCGCTTCATGATCTGGGGCTCGTCGGCGGCGCAGAAATACCACATGCGCTGGTTCGAGAAGCACCTGCCGAAGGACGGAACGGTGCGCATCCACCGCTTCGACCAGACCCTGGTCGGCCTGTCGATCGCCGGGCCGAAATCACGGGACTTGCTGCAGAAACTGGTCGATGTCGACGTCTCGACAAAAGCCTTCCGCTTCATGGATTTCCGCGAGATGGCGGTCGGCGGGGCGCCCTGCATGGTCAACCGCATCACCTACACCGGCGACCTCGGCTATGAAATCTGGATGGCGCCGGCCTACGAGCGCCTGGTTTACAAAGCGATCAAGGACGCCGGCGAGGAATTCGGCCTTGTCGATTTCGGCATGCGCGCGCTGCTCTCCATGCGCCTCGAAAAGAATTTTCCGACCTGGTTCCGCGAGTTGCGGCCGATCTACGGCCCGTTCGAAGGGGCGATGGACCGCTTCATCAAACTGGAGAAGAACGACTTCATCGGCCGCGAGGCTGCCGCCAAGGAACAGGTCGAGGGTCCGAAGCTGCGCCGCGTCTCCTTCATCGTCGATGCCGCCGACGCCGACGTCATGGGCGACGAACCGATCTGGGCCAAGGTCAGCAAGGACTACGGCACGGTGGAAAAGCCGCATGGCTATGGCGCGCCACGCTTCGACAAGGGCGGCAAGGAAATACGCGGCTCCAAGGCTGCCGAAGGCGCGTCCGCCGTGCGCGGCATCGTCGACGGCGACTGGCGCGTGGTTGGCTGGGTCACGTCGGGCGGCTATGCGCATTATGTGCAGAAGTCGATGGCGCAAGGCTATGTGCCGGCGGCTCTTGCCGAGGACGAAAGCGCGGGCCTGTTCGAGATCGAGATCCTCGGACACCGCCGGCCGGCCCGCATCAACGTCGAAGCGCCTTTCGACCCGAGCGGCGAGAAGATGCGGACCTGAGGTTCGACCATGGACAGCGCGGGGCCGAAGGGCAGCTTTGGCCGCCATCGCAAGATCATGCCGTTCGAGCCAGGCTCGATCGAGGCCCTCCGCGACGCCTCCCGCCGGAAGGCGGCTTCGCTCAACCAGCATGTGCTGGGCTATGGCGCGCAGGCCGAAGCTGAATGGGCCGCGGCAGGCATTGCCGCGCCCGATCTGCCTGCCATGCGTCAATACCGGCTGGAGCGTATCCGCGCCGAGCTGAAGCGGCGCGGCTATGCCGGCGCCCTGCTCTACGACCCCGTCAACATCCGCTACGCCACCGACTCGACCAACATGCAGCTGTGGGTGGCGCACAACCCGACGCGGCATTGCTTTGTCGCCACCGACGGCCCGGTGGTGCTGTTCGACTATTTTTCCTGCGAGCACCTGTCCGATCATTCCGGCGTCGTCGACGAGGTGCGGCCGGCGGTGTCGTGGATGTACCTCTATAGCGGCGAGTTGACCGAGCAAAAAGTCCGCCGCTGGGCCGCCGGGATCGCCGATCTGGTGAAAGAGCATGGCGGCGGCAACAGCCGCATCGCCGTCGATCACATCAACCCGGAAGGCGTCGAGGAACTGGCGCGGCTTGGTATCTCCATCGGCAATGGCGAAGCGGTGATGGAAAATGCGCGGCTGATCAAGTCGCCTGACGAAATCCTCGCCATGCGCCGCGCCATCGTCGCCTGCGAGGCGGCGATGGGCGAAATGGAACAGGCGCTGAAGCCTGGCATTTCCGAAAATGAGTTGTGGGCGGAACTGCATCGCGGCAACATCGCGCGCGGCGGCGAATGGATCGAGACCCGGCTGCTGACGTCAGGTCCGCGCACCAACCCATGGTTCCAGGAATGCTCGTCACGCAAGATTGTATCAGGCGACCTCGTCGCCTTCGACACCGACCTTATCGGCCCCTACGGCTTCTGCGCCGACCTGTCGCGGACATGGCTGTGCGGCGATGCAAAGCCGACCAATGAACAGCGCGACCTGTTCCGTATCGCCGCCGATCAGATCGAGCACAACACGGCACTGATGCAGCCGGGCATCTCGTTTCGCGACCTCGTCGAGCGCTCGGCCGTGCCACCGGGAGACTGCTTCCCGACGCGATACGGCGTGCTCTATCATGGCGTCGGCCTGGCCGACGAGTATCCGACACTACCGCATGCCAGCGACTGGACATCGGACACGCCGGACGGCGTGCTGGAACCGGGCATGGTGCTGTGCGTGGAAAGCTATATCGGCCGGCTTGGCGGGCGCGAAGGCGTCAAGATCGAGGAACAGATCCTGATCACCGAGACCGGCAACGAACAGCTCTCAACCTACCCGTTGGATGCGAGGCTGCTCGGCTAGCCCGGCAAGGGCCTCGCGCAACGCCCCAACCGTCTTTTCCGGTGTCACCGCGGCGGTGATGTAAGGCAGGCCTTTGCGCCGCCCGGTCCAGCCGATGACCACCACCTTTTTCGCCGCCGGCTCGAAACGCTGCGCCAGTGCCCAGCTCTCGCAGTCGATGGCCGCTATATCGGCCTTGCCCTCGGCAATTGCCACGATCGAGGAACGGTGCCCACCGCTTTCGCTGCGCGAGGCAAAGAGGTCAAGGCTCTCGCCCATCGCCTCCAGGTCGCGCGTCAAACCGAGGAACCCCGACATCGAATCGAGGCTGTTGAAGGTGAAGCGCTTGCCACGGATGCGATCGAGTGGGACCAGCGGGCTGCCGTCATTGGGCGAGGCAACCGACGGCGCGCCATCCGCCAGCATGACGATAGCGCTGGAATAGAGCTCGCCCTGCCCGCCTTCGTAGGCGTCGTAGCTTGGCTGGGCGACCACCTGCACATGCCTGGACAGGCCGAGTTCCATCGGCCCCCAGCAGGTCTGCGCGAACAGCAGCGCCGGGTGCAGCCACAGTCTGTGAAAATCGAGTTCGTCCGGCGGCAATGTCGCTGGATCGGGTGCGATCAATGCACCGGCAGCATCACGAATTCCGCCCGGCACCGGCGGCAGGTCACCATTGCGACGCGCGATGGTTTCCGGCGCGTCAATGCCCTTTCCCCGGAAAGCATCGCGCAGCAGCACCCATTGCGCGTCGACCTCGCCGCGCACTTCGGGCCAATCATACATCGGCAACGCCGCAACCAATTCACTCATGCCGATATCAAATCATCATGTCGGGAAAAAGGATCGCAAAAACGCGGCGTCCAATCAGAATTGGCCGACACGGACCCCCGGATAGGCCGGATTATTCCTTGGGCGGCTCGGCGGGAACCGGCGCACTGCCAAGCCCGCTGATGCTGCGCGCCCTGATGCGCGGCTTGAAGGCCCTGCCCGGCTCGGCTTGACGCCGCAGCACCGGGTGCACGATCGGCTCTTTTGCCTTGAAGGCGTAAGCCTTGATCAGCGCGAAATAGTTCGGATAGGCATAGCCATTGTTCATCCGCAGCCATTCCTCACGGCGGTCACGAAACAGCTTGGGTAGCTTGTACCAGGCCACGGTCGGGGTCTTGTGGTGGACGAAGTGCAGATTGTTGTTGAGGAACAGGAACGACAGCGGCGAACGCTCGACGATCACCGTGCGACCTTCCGGATGTTCCGACCATTGATGCTCGGCGAACGTGCGGATCGAGATCAGCGACTGGCCGAGCCAGACCGGCACGAGAATGTAAAGCCACAGCGGGATGCCGAAGCCGAACTGGACGATCGGCAGCACGACGGCAAGGCCGATCGCGTGCAGCAGCCACGCCTTGCGGATCGCCTTGTCGCCGGCGAACATCTGCTTGGCGTCGTCGATGAAGAAGCCGACGCAGGACAGCCACGGGCCGAGCACGAAGCGGCCGGCCATGGTGTTGTTGATCTTGAGCAGGAATTTCATCGTCGGCGGCAGCTCGTCATGCTGCCAGAGCGCCTGGTAATAACTCTCTGGATCGTCCAACGGGTCGGTCAGCCGCTCGTCGGCGTGGTGGCGCAGATGGATGGTCTTGAAGCGGCGGAATGGCCAGACCAGACCGATCGGCAGGAACACGAAGGCTTCGTTGACCCGTGCATTGCGTGTCGGATGCCCGTGCAGCACTTCGTGCATGATCGACGATTGCAGTGCGGCGGTCAAAGCCAGGATGGCGAGCGCCAGGACGGGGTAGGATGGCCAGAGCAGGAAACCGGTGGCGAGCCAAGTTGCGTAACAGAAAAAGGCGAGTACCACGGTCGGCCACTCGATGGCCGGTGCGCTGTGTCGCCTGATGCTCTTGCTCGTCATGCTATCGACCACTGTCCCTCAGTCGCCGGAAACCCCAATTGGCTCCTGACAGCATAGTGTCAGGAGAAATGATTCCACTCAACGAGACAAAGTGCACAAACTGTTGCGATTGCGCATTTTCGGCCGCACATGTTATACATTGTAAACAAACTTAGGGATTCATTTACGCCTGAGGCGCGCTCGGAAGCGATTCGGCGCAAATTTTTCCTCAATCGAGGTGGAGCCCGCACATGGACAAGCGCGACCTGTCGACGATCTTCCGCGAACGCCTGAAAATGCTCTTGACACGCTCCGACCTGAACCAGTCGGCCTTCGCGACCGCGGTCGGCATCGACCGCTCGGCGCTATCGCAGCTGCTGTCCGGCGCCTCGACCCGCCTGCCCCGCGCCGAAACGCTGCTCAACATCGCCGCCGAGTTCAAAGTGTCGCTGGACTGGCTACTCGGTCTCAGCCAGGACGAGGGCCTCACCGGCGAAATCCGCGAGAGCCTGGAGATCGAGGAGGCACCCGACGGCTTCGACCGCACCCTGCTGGCCAAATGGCATGCCGAGGCGGCCGGCACCAAGATCCGCTACGTGCCTGCCGGCATTCCCGATCTTCTGCGCACCGAAGCGCTGGTCGACTACGAAGCCGGCATCACCAACAAGAGCCGCCTGGCGCAGGCCGGAGAAACGCAATACCGCATCGACTACAACAGGCGCCCGGAAACCGACATGGAAGTCTGCATGCCGCGCCACACGCTGGAGATCTTCGCCCGCGGGCTGGGTGTCTGGGACCGTTTCCCCGAAGCCGACCGGCGCGCCCAGTTGCTGCACATGGCGACGCTGCTCGACGACCTCTACCCGACCTTCCGGCTGTTTCTCTATGATGGGCGGATGCGCTATTCGATCCCCTACACCATCTTCGGCCCCTATCGTGCCGCCATCTATGTCGGCGACATGTATCTGGTGCTCAACGCCACCCAGCCGATCCAGACGCTGATCCAGCATTTCGACAATCTGATCCGGGCTGCCGACATCAATGCGCACGAGGCGTCCGGCTTTGCGCACAGGCTGGCCGGCATGTCGTTCCCAACAGGCACTGTCTGATTTTCGGCAGCCAAGATCACCACCGCGCCATGGCTCAAGGCGCCGCATGGGCGAACTCCGTCCTAGCTATTCATTGACTACACATAAAGACTTCTTTATATCCTTATCCGACTTCGAACATGAAAGCCAATCCGATGACGACCACCAACCCGATCGATGCGCTGCTGGCTGAAAAGGGCGTGCTGCTGGCCGATGGCGCCACCGGCACCAATCTATTCGCCATGGGTCTGGAGGCCGGCGAGGCGCCCGAACTGCTGAACGAGACGGCGCCCGACACCATCACCAGCCTGCACCAGAATTTCGTCGATGCCGGCGCAGACATCATCCTCACCAATTCGTTCGGCGGCACCCGTCACCGTTTGAAGCTTCACCATGCGCAGGACCGCGCGCATGCGCTGAACAAGCGCGCCGCCGAGCTTGCTCGTGCCGTCGCCGACAGAGCCGGCCGCAAGGTGATCGTCGCCGGTTCGGTCGGCCCGACCGGCGAATTGCTGGTGCCGCTGGGCGCCATGACCTATCACGAGGCGGTCGACGCCTTCGCCGAACAGATCGAGGGTCTCAAGGCCGGCGGCGCCGAAGTTGCCTGGATCGAGACGATGTCGGCTCCCGACGAGATCCGCGCCGCCGCCGAGGCGGCCATCCGCGTCGGCTTGCCCTACACCTACACCGGTTCCTTCGACACCGCCGGCCGCACCATGATGGGTCTGCTGCCGAAGGATATCCACGGCGTCACCGACGGGCTGTCGCAGGCGCCGCTCGGCGTTGGCGCCAATTGCGGCGTCGGCGCCTCCGACATCCTGGCCTCGCTGCTCGACATGACCGAGGCGAAGCCGGAAGCGACGGTGATCGTCAAGGGGAATTGCGGCATTCCCGAATTCCGCGGCACCGAGATCCATTATTCCGGCACACCCGAACTGATGGCCGACTATGTCAGGCTCGCCGTCGATGGCGGCGCCAAAATTATCGGCGGCTGCTGCGGCACCTCGTTCCAGCACCTCGCCGCCATGCGCAAGGCGCTCGACGCGCACACCAGGGCGGATCGTCCGACGGTTGCCGCGATCGTCGAACGCATCGGTCCGATGCGCAACAAGGTGGCGACGGAAAACACCGCCGAGACCAGCGAAGCCCGCCGCGAGCGCCGCCGCAGCCGGGCCTGACCCATCGGTTTTCGACTATTCGCTGTTGTCGGCGTAGCTCGACTGCGCCGACTTGAAGTCGACCACATTGTCGCCGCGCATCGTCATCAGCGCGCCTGAAGCGCTGGGGTCGGTGATCTGTTCCAGCATGATGCGGAACCGGTCGTTGGTCAGTGCCGACAGGGCGGTATGGCGCGCCTGCGCGACATCGTCACTGATACGCCTGGATTCCGATGATGGGGCCGATGAAACCGCCGAGGCGTCTGGCGCTGGGGGTATCGAGTTGGCGATAGTCCTGATCTGCAATTTCGGCTCCCTCAAGCCCAGTACACCTGTCCTGCGTAACAAGGAGAGGGTTGCCATCCAGTACCGGAAATGCCGCGCAATTTAACGACCCGGAAAATCCGCGAAAAAAGGCCGGCAAGATTTCCCTCGCCGGCCTGCCTCACCCGCCCGTAGGTCGGTTTCCCCTGTCAGAACGATCCCATCTGAAAGAAACCGGCCGTCATCACCACTACCGGTTACCGCCCAGCGCCGAGGCAAGGCGCACAAGTGAAAGGAACTCGGACCTGTACCCAAACGGGTCGGCTCCTCGAGCGGCAGTGGCGATCTCCATGATCTTGTCGTAGCCAAACTTCGCGGTCGCATCCTCGTCGCGCAGCTTCTGGCCGAAGGCGGCAACCGCGACGGAGAAGCGCTGATCGGCGCTGGCCTGGTCGAAGGACGAAATCTCGTTGGCCGAGGTCACCGGCGTGGTGATCAGCTTCGAGACGTCTTCATTCGGCAGCTTGTAGCGGATCTTGACGAAGGCATATTCGTCCGCGTTGGCGACGCCGCCATTGTCCACCGACGCCTGGCCGTAGCGCAGCGGATCGATCTGCTCGCCGCCGCTGCCCTTTGGCGTGATTTCATAGATCGCGGTAACGGAATGGCCCGAACCAATGTCGCCGGCATCGACGCGGTCATTGTTGAAATCCTCGCGGTTCAAGGCGCGGGTCTCGTAGCCGATCAGGCGATATTCCGAGACCTTGTTCGGGTTGAACTCGACCTGGATCTTCACGTCCTTTGCGATAGTGAACAACGTCGACGAAGCATCCTCGACCAGCACCTTTTCGGCCTCGGCCAGCGTATCGATATAGGCGGCGGTGCCGTTGCCGTTCTGCGCGATGGTCTGCATCATCTGGTCGTTCAGATTGCCGCGGCCGAAGCCGAACACCGACAGGAAGACACCGCTCTTGCGCTCGCTTTCGATCAGCCGCTTAAGGTCGTCGTCATCGGTCTGGCCGACATTGAAGTCGCCGTCGGTGGCGAGCATCACCCGGTTGACGCCGTCCTTGACGAAGGATTTTTGCGCCAGCCTGTAGGCTTCCTTGATGCCCGCCTCACCGGCCGTGCTGCCGCCGGGCGTCAGATTGTCGATGGCGCTGAGGATCTTGTCCTTTTCGGACGCCTTGGTCGGCTCCAGGACTGTGCCGGCGTCACCGGCATAGGTGACGATCGAAATGGTGTCGTCGGCCTTCAGCTTGCTGACCAGCAGCCGGAAGGCCGATTTGAGCAGCGGCAGCTTGTCCGGCTCGTCCATCGAGCCCGAGACATCGATCAGGAACACCAGATTGGCCTTCGGCTGCTCGGTCGGCTTGACGTCAAAACCCTTGATGGCGACATGCATCAGCCTGGTCTGCGTGTTCCACGGCGTCGGCATGACGCTGACGGTCGAGTTGAACGGCGTCGCGGCGGAGTCCGGCCCCTTCCAGTCATAGGGGAAGTAATTGATCATCTCCTCGACGCGAACAGTATCGGCTTGCGGCAGAGTGCCTTGCTTCAGCGAACTGCGCACGAAGGAATAGGACGCCGTGTCGACGTCGATCGAGAAGGTCGAGACCGGGTCCTCGAGTGCCGCATGCACCGGATTGGTCTTGAAATCCTCGATACGGTCGCGATTTTCCTCCTGCGGCAGCATCTGGTCGGCCGGCGCCATAGCCGGCTGCTGCGGCGCCATCAGCTTCGACTCCGCCGCCATGCGGGCTCGCGAGGTGCTGGGTACACTTGCAGCGCCATCCAGTGCGAATTCACCTGTCGGTGCCGGTGGCGCAGGCTCGGCCAGCACACCGCGCTCCAGCGCATTTTGTTGTGCAGCGCCCCCAGCAACGGTCGATTCGGATTTCTGCGGCGAGGCCGGCGCCACAAGCGCATCGGTGGCGTCGCGGCTTTCCACATCGGCGTCCGCCTTCTTGTCCTTCTCCAACTCGCCGCGAGCCGGCTTCGGCTCGGCGGTCGTCGGCTTCACCGTCGTCGGCTTGTCGGCCAGCGTCTCGCTGATCTTCTCGTCGCCGCCGAATTTGGGCGGCTGTTCCCTCAGCAAATGGAAGGTGGCGTATCCGGCGATCGGCAGGGCGACGAGCCCGGCAAGGGCCGGCGTGGCAATAAGTTTCTTTTGCATGATCTCGCTCCAGAGCTTTTGTGCTCGCTCTGTGAGACGAAGCCCGCCAACCGATCCTTGGGAGACAGCAGAAATATTTTCCTGATCATAGGCGCGCAGGGCGGCCTCGAAGGCACGTGCCTTGGCATCCTTGGCGGGCGCCGGTGCTGCGATATCGCGCAGTCTGTTGAGTTCATTGTCGTCGACCATGGTCACACTTCCCCGGCCGCGCGCATCAGCGTCTTCAGCCGTTTCTTCGCTTCATGGATGTGCCAGGAAACCGTCGTCTCCGAGATCGCCATCGCCTCGGCGGCGGCCGCGTGGCTCAATCCTTCGCCATAGACCAAAAGCACGGCGTCGCGCTGCTTGTCCGGCAATTGCCGCACCGCGGCCCATAGCGCTTCGGCGGGGTCTTCCGGTTCGATCGACGCCTCGCCCGAGATCAGTGCATGGACGCAATAGGCCTCTGTCTTGACTGTCTCGCGGGCGGATTTGCGCATCATGTCGCGCGCGGCGTTCAGGGTCACGGAATAGAGCCATGTGGTGAAGGCGCCGCCGCCGCGATAGTCGCGGATCGCCTTGCCCAGCCTGACGCAGACTTCCTGGGCTATGTCTTCGGCATCGGCCTTCCTGCCGCACCAGCGATAGGCAGCGCGATAGACGAAGTCATAGTGCCTTTCCAGCAATGTGCTGAAGGCCCCCCTGTCTCCGCCCTTCGCCCGCCCGATCAGTTCGGCGTCGGAGGCTTCGCTCTCATCCAGCATCATCGCCATCATTTGCCTGTTGGACGAAGGCTAATGGCTAATCCTTGGGGCAATGGAAAGATTTTTTTGGAAACCGCCGGATCGTGACCGCCGGCACCCCGCTTGACACATCCATATCTCGGCGGTTATACGTCAATCAATAGCCACCGGGTTATCGATCCAAAATGAACAACGCTCACGACGTCCTCTTCAGAACGCTCTCCGATCCGACGCGTCGTGCGATCTTCGAGCGCCTGTGCCGGCAAGGCGAGCAGACGGTCGGTGCCCTGACGGCTCAGTCGGGGGTCTCGCAGCCGGCGGTGTCGAAGCATCTCGGCGTGCTCAGGCAGGCCGGGCTCGTGCGTGACCGCCATCAAGGACGGCAGACCCATTATAGCGCCCAGCTCGCAGCACTTTCCCCGCTGACCGACTGGACGAACCAGATGAATGCGTTCTGGCAGAGCCGGTTCGATGATCTCGAAAATTTGCTCAAAAGAATGGACCAATGACCAACATCGCGACCGAAACGCGCTCCGTCATCGTCGAACGTGAGATCCCCTATCCGCCGGAAAAAATCTGGCGCGCGCTGACCCAGCCGCATCTCATCGAGGAATGGTTGATGAAGAACGACTTCCAGCCAGTCGTGGACCACCGTTTCAAGCTGCGAAAGGAACCGCAACTTGACGTGAGCATCGTTGTCGACTGTCAGGTAACAGCCGTCGAGCTGAACAAGACACTGTCCTACACGTGGCAGGCCTATGGCCTTGAGAGTGTCGTCACCTGGACTCTCCTGCCGACCAGCACGGGCACCCGGTTGCGCATGGAACAGTCCGGCTTCCGGCCGGATCAGGAGCAGGCGTACCGGGGCGCGACGAGCGGGTGGCGGCAGTACCTTGCAAATCTGAGTCAAGTCCTGGCGCGGATAGATTGAAACCCGCCGGTGCGGATCGGTGGTCCGCGTCGGCTGTTTTGACAGGAGGAACTATTGGACTGGAACATGTGGGTTCGGCAAATTCATCGCTGGCTGTCGATCATCTTTACGCTGACCGTCATCGCCAACTTCGCCACCATGGCATTCGGGCAGCCTCCCGCCTGGGTGGTCTACTCGCCGCTCCTGCCGCTCTTCCTGCTGCTGTTCAGCGGCCTGTACATGTTCGTGCTGCCCTATGCCGCCAAGGGACGCGGCGCGCAGCGTGCGCGCGGATAGGAGTGGGTAGAATGGTCAAGACACAGGGTCAATTGACCAAGGCTGCGCCAGTGCTGCTCTCGGGCGGCAACCCGCAAATCGCCAAGGGCGATGGTGACGCCCCGGTGCAGGCTATATCGCTGCGATGCCGGGTTGGAAGCGCGGCCTGGGCGAACGCCTCGACGCGCTCATCGAGCGCAACGTGCCGGACGTCCGCAAAGCCGTGCGATGGAACTCGCCCTTCTACGGCATCGAAGGCCAGGGCTGGTTCGTGTCGTTTCATGTCTTCACCCACTATTTGAAGGTGACCTTTTTCAGTGGCATCTCATTGCAGCCGATCCCACCAGGCGGCACGGCAAAGAGCAAGGATGTGCGCTGGATCGACATCCGCGAAGACCAGTTCGACGAGGCGCGGATGGCGGACTGGGTCAAGCAGGCGGCCGCGCAGCCCGGCTGGATCCCGTAACGGCCGAATAACACACAGGAGAAAGAGCGATGAAGATCAAGCTGACCAGCGTGTATGTGGACAACCAGGAAAACGCACTGCGCTTCTACACCGACGTGCTGGGCCTCGCCAAAAAAGCCGATTTCAGCAACGGGCCTTTTCGCTGGCTGACAGTGATCTCAGCCGACGAGCCTGATGGAACCGAGCTGCAACTCGCGCTCAACGACAACCCGGCCGCCAAGGCCTATCAGGAAGCCATCTTCGAGCAGGGCCAGCCCGCGATCATGTTCTTCACCGACGACGTCAAGGGCGACTACGAGCGCATCAAGGCGAAGGGCGGCGCGTTCACCATGCCGCCGACCGAGGTGACCGGTTCGACCATCGTCCAGCTGAACGACAGCTGCGGCAATCTCGTTCAGATCACCCAACTGACGCGCTGGTGACAGGCAGCGGTTGAACGCGTCGAGGCACAGGAAGGCACCCAATGACCCCCTCGCAACAAATCGACCAATTGATCGCTGGCCTCTCGGACTGGCGCGGCGAGACGCTCGCCCGCATCCGCAAGACCATCCTTGCAGCCGACCCGGACATCGTCGAGGAGTGGAAGTGGATGGGCAGCCCGGTATGGTGCCTCGACGGCAACATCGTGGTCGGCAACGCCCACAAAGACAAGGTGAAGCTGACCTTTTCCCATGGCGCCAGCCTGCCGGACCCCGACAAGCTGTTCAACAACGGTTTTGGCGGCAAGGTGTGGCGGGCAATCGACATGTTCGAGGGCGAAAAGCTCGACGAGGGCGCCCTGAAAGACCTCGTCCGTGCCGCCATCGATTACAACCAGGCCAAAAAGAAGAAGAAGGCGGCTGCTGGGACGAAGCCACGGACGTAAGTCTAGGCCGCCTGCCCCGCCACCCAGCCCGATGACCATGCCCACTGGAAATTATAGCCGCCCAGCCAACCCGTGACATCGACGACTTCGCCGATGAAAAACAGGCCCGGCACGGATTTCGCCTGCATCGTCTTCTGGTCCAGCCCGTTGGTGTCGACCCCGCCCAGCGTCACTTCGGCGGTGCGGTAGCCCTCCGAGCCGGCAGGCTTGATGCGCCAGTCATTGACTGCGGCAGTTATGGTTTTCATCTGGGCGTCGGAAAGATCGGCAAGGTTGCCGTCGATCCCGGTGCGCTCGGCGATCGACTGCGCAAGCCGCTTCGGCAGATGATTTGCCAGCACCGTCTGTACCGCTTGCCGCCCATTGCTTCGCTTGGCCACGCGGATGAGGTCCGCCACGTCAACTCCCGGCAGCATGGCGATGCGGATTTCATCGCCCTCGCGCCAATAGGACGAGATCTGCAGGATGGACGGTCCGCTGACGCCGCGATGCGTGAACAGCATCGCTTCGGAGAACCGCGTCTTGCCGCAGGCGACTTCCGCGTCCACGGCATTGCCGGCCAGCGGCGCCAGCCGCTCGAGCGTGTTTGCGTCGAAGGTCAGCGGAACCAGCGCCGGCCGCGTTTCGACAACAGCAAGGCCGAACCGTTCGGCAAGCTCATAGCCGAAACCGGTCGCCCCCATCTTGGGGATCGACTTGCCGCCGCAGGCCACGACCAGCGACTGGCAAGTAACCAAGCCTGTGAAGAGGGTGAGCGCAAACCCCTCCACGGTTTTGCGGACATCCTCAACGCTGGCCGAGAGCGCCAGCTCCACGCCCCTGCCCCGCATTTCCGAGACCAGCATGTCGATGATCTGGCGTGCGGAGCCATCGCAGAACAGCTGCCCAAGCGTCTTCTCGTGATAGGCAATGCGGTGGCGTTCGACGAGGGCGATGAAATCGCGCTGCGTGTGGCGGCTGAGCGCCGAAATGCAGAAATGCGGATTGCCCGACAGAAAATTCTTCGGGCTGGCATGGATGTTGGTGAAATTGCACCGGCCGCCGCCGGAGATGCGGATCTTCTCGCCAGGCATTGCCGCATGATCGAGGATCAGCACCGAACGGCCGCGCTTGGCCGCCTCCACGGCGCACATCATTCCGGCGGCACCCGCGCCGATGATCACGACATCATAGGATTGCATCAGGCTATTCGTTTCCGCTCGACCCACTCACATGGGGCCGCGCCATTTGTGCTGCCTGATACCACTTTGGCCCGACAGTTTTCTAGCAATTCCGTCCCAGCAGCATGGTGATCTGGAGGGTGACGATTGTGGTGAACAGCCCGGGATCACTGAAAGCCCTCGCGGACAGCATTGCCCCATGAACCGATGCCATCAGCATCTGGGCCTCCTCCTCCGGCCGGTTGTTCAAGCGGAACAAGTCCTGCTCCATTCCAGCCCGCAGCACCGACGTAAGCCATCCCGCGAGATTTTGGAAATGGGCACGAACGCGTGATGCGACCTCTTCCGGCAGCATCTGCATCTCGCCGGCGAGCATCGCGCAGACGCAGAAGGACGGCGAGGCATCGCGAATGCATGTCCGCCAATAGTTCATGTAGGACTGCAGTTGTTCAGCAGGGCTTGAGAGTTCTCCCCGGAGAGACTCCAAACCCACTTCGGCCTGCCGCCTGTAACGATCCACCAGCACCGAAACCAGCTCGGCCTTCGTCGGAAAATGATGGTGGATGCTCGCCTTCCTGATCCCGATGGCAGCCGAGATATCGGCATAGCTGAACCCGTTGTAGCCTCCCGCGACGATGAGAGACTGCGCGACATCGAGGATCTTTTCTGAAGTCGAAGCCATTGATTCCATATCGCTGCCTACCTTCTGGTAGGCGAACTGTCAAGGTTATGCATCGTTCCCGATTCTCACAGGGAGGTGTCCGGAGATCGGGTTGACTTAGAGGTTTTGGCTACCTACTAATAGGTAGATAGCAATAAGGAATCTGCCGATGCAAAACCAATCTTTCACCCAGTCCGGATGGCTACGATCCTATTATTTCGTACGCGCCATATTTTCTATCGCCTGGGTTGCTGCCGCCATCCTATTCAACGGGCAACCCGGTCCCACCGCGCTTCTGCTCGTGATCTACCCCGCATGGGACGCCCTCGCCAATCTGGTTGACGCCAGGGTAAATGGCGGCCTGAAAGCCAACTCGTCCCAGGCATTGAACGTCGTGGTCAGCCTGATAACGACGCTCGCTGTCATCGTGGCGGTCGCCAACAGCATGTATGCCGTTCTGGCCGTGTTTGGGGTTTGGGCGATCCTCTCGGGCCTGCTACAGCTGAACACGGGATTAAAGCGTTGGCGCTACCAAGGCGCACAATGGGCGATGATCCTGAGTGGTGCGCAGTCGGCCCTCGCTGGCGGCTTCATGATCAGCCGATCCCTCGGCACGGCTGCGCCGACGATTCTGGACATCGCCCCTTATGCCGGGTTCGGCGCGTTTTACTTTCTGCTCTCCGCAATTTGGCTTGTCGTAGCAGCCTATCGCAAGGCAAACGCCTAGGCGCAGCCTGATCCGGCGGCGGCAAGGTGAACAGTCATCTGCCGCCGTCGAAAGGGCAAGCATCGCTCACTCTTCGCCGCATCGGCTGCCATTCTGGTTCAAAGTCACGTAGCGTCCTGCTCAGGGGCGCGACCCCTGACCTTAGATCAGCGTCTCGGCGAACAACGTCGTCAGCCGCTTCCAATGGCGTTCGGCACCCGCGGCATTGAAAACGCTATGATCGGGCACGCACCAGCCATGCGCCATGCCGGCATAGTTCTCGATGACGTGGTCGACTTCCGCAACCCGCAACGCTTCCTCCAATCGCATCGATTGTTCCGGCGGGAAACTTCTGTCGACACCCGACATGCCGATATAGACGCGCGCCTTGATGGAGGCTGCCTTACGATGCGGGCTGTCGGCGGCGTCGCTGGCCAGATTGCCGCCATGGAAGCTTGCCGCCGCCTTGATCCTGTCGGGATAGGTTGCAGCCGCATTCAGTGCCCGGCCGCCACCCATGCAATAGCCGACGGTACCGATCGGCCCGGTGATGCCTACCGCCGCAAGCGCGTCGAGGAATGCACCGCTGTCGCTGATGGTCATCTCCTGCGTCGTGCCGGTGACCAGCGCCATCAGCGCTGTCTTGGTCTTTTCCTCGACGAACGCGGTCTTGGCGTCGAACGGCCCGTAAGGCGCGTTGCGGTAGAACAGGTCGGGCACCAGCACCGCATAACCTTCATTCGCCAGCCGCTCGGCCAGGCTGTCGAGCGCCGGTCGCGGACCGAAGGCGTCCTGATAGAGAATGACGCCGGCCTTGGCAGGAGATGCGTTTGCCGAGTGAAAAAGCCCTGCTTTGGCAACGCCATCCCTGGTCTTGATCTGCAGGTCCTGCTTCGTCATCGCCCGCTCCGTTCGATTGATGCGCGATACATATCCGGCCAAGCCGATACGGCAAGGCGTTCCCTGAACCTGACAGTCAACATTTCGTGCAGGATTGCGTGACGCTATTGCTCGCCCTCGCGCACGGTCCGCGCGCCGACATGCAGCGCACGGCCGGCACCGAGCCCCATGATGGCTACGCCAAGCCCGAGCGCGACGAACAGGAACGCCGTCCCCGAAAAACTGCCGGTCCAATCGCGGATCAGGCCCACCAGCAGCGGGCCGAATGCCGCCAGTACATAGCCGACGCCTTGCGCCATGCCTGAAAGATGCGCGGCGACATGCGAATCCGGCGAACGCAGCACGATCAAGCTCATGGCAGCCGCGATAAGGCCCCCCTGCCCAATGCCTTGCAGGACCGCCCAGAACAGCACCGTCGAGGTCGGCGCAAAGAGAATGCCGAGCAGCGCGATCACCGCCGTGGCAACGAGCGCCACATTGATGCCGCGCTGGTCCTTCAGCCGCATCGCAAAGGATGGCACGGCGAGGCACGTGATGACCTGCGCCATCACCGACACCGAAACCATCGCACCGGCGGTGGCCGCGTCAAAGCCGCGCTCGCGCAGGATCGGCGCCAGCCAGCCGAAGATGCAATAGGCAAGTGCCGACTGCAGCCCCATGAACAGCGTCACCTGCCAAGCCAGGCGATCGCGCCAAAGCCCGACGACGTGAAAGCCGCGATGACTGACCTGCCGACGGCTGCCCAGCGCCTGCGGAATCCAGATCAAAAGCACGACCAATGTAGGCACCGCCCAAGCAGCGAGTGCCCCGGACCATGAACCGGTGACAAAATGCTCGATCGGCAGCGTGAAGCCCGCGGCGGCGGCCGAACCGGCGCAGAGCGCCATGGTGTAGAGCCCGGTCATGACAGCGGCCCTGTCGGCGAAATCGCGCTTCACCAGGCCCGGCAGCAGCACATTGCCGATGGCAATCGAGCCGCCGGCCAGGAAGGTGGCGACAAACAGCAGGGGAACCGTACCGAACCAGCGCAGCCCTGTTCCCAGCACCAGCAGCGCGAGTGCACCCAGTAAAGTGCGTTCGGCCCCGTAGCGCTGCGCAAGCCTTGGCGCGAAGGGCGCGAACAGGCCGAGGCACAGGACGGGCAGCGTCGTCAGCAGGCTCGCGCCCGTCGTCGAAAGACCGGTTGCCTGCATCACCTCGGGCAACAGCACCGACAGGCTGGAAAACAGCGGCCTCAAGCTGAAGGCGATCAGCACAAGGCTTGCGCCAAGCACGATGCGCGCCGCACGGCTGCGCAGTTCAGGCGGCTGCGGCATGGGCAGGCTGTCGGCCTCGGCATCGATGAGTTCCAGACCCTCGACCTCGGCCTTCGGATCAGGCTGACGAAAACTCTGGTTCATTGCGAAAGCAGTCTTTCAAGTTGGGCAAGCACCGGCGCCATGAAGGCTCGGACGGCGGCAACGGCGCGCTCGGGATCGCTCGCGGCAATGGCGTCGACGATTGCCGCATGCGCCTGGTGGTCCGGTTCGGGCAGATCGCCGTCGATGGTGGCATGGATGGTCTCGGTGATGGCGGCGGTGAAGAAGTCATAGAGCTCCATCATCGCCCTGTTGCCGGACGCCGCGACGACGGATTTGTGGAAAGCAAGATCGCGCCGGATGAAGGCTTCGCTTCCGCCGTCGGCGACGGTGCCGCGCGCGGCAAGCAATTGCCGCATCCGCTCGAGGTCGGCTGGCGTGTGACGCAAGGCGGCGAGCCTCGCGGCCTCGAGGTCCAGCGCCGCCCGCGCCTCCCACTGATCGCGCAAGCCGCTGCGTTTGACCCGGTCAAGCGCGGCAGAAGTATCGACGGCGGAGCGCACATAGGTGCCCGAGCCCTGACGCGTATTCAGCAACCCCTGCGAGACCAGCACCCGCACCGCCTCGCGGACGGTGCCCCGACTGACCGACAGAAGGTCGGTCAGAGCTGCCTCGTTGGGGATACGCTCGCCGACACCCCAGCGGCCGCTGACGATTTCAGCCCGCAGGCTCTCGGTGGCGCTGTCGGTGAGATTGGTTCGGATAGCAGGTTGCATCGGCCTATTCATCAAGTCATCAGATGACTTGATGAATAGGCTTGCTTCTAACTGCCGTCAAGATGCTCGAAGCGAACGAGCACCACGTAATGGGAATGGATCAGTTGGTGGCTCGTGCGAAGCTCGCCATGTGGTAGGCCTGAACCTCCGGCGGATAGCGATACTCCGTGCCATAGGGGCACGCATTGCGATCAAGGCAGCCGCCGCTGCGGCAAGGCGAGCCGCCGGCTCCACGCACATGCGTCAGGCAGGATTGATAAGCAAATCCTTGCGCGGAATAGGCGTCGGCCGGACAAGATTTCAGGCAAGGTTTCTCGACGCAGCTATCGCAAAGGTGAGGCGCCGTTTCGCCGGCTTGAATCGGAAGCTCGTCCTCGAACAGCAGCGCACCGCGATAGGCATGCCATAGCCCGTATTGCGGATGCATGAGGATGCCGAGCGGCGACGGCTT
The DNA here is from genome assembly GCF_040320355.1 of Mesorhizobium sp. M0715. NCBI lineage: Bacteria > Pseudomonadati > Pseudomonadota > Alphaproteobacteria > Hyphomicrobiales > Phyllobacteriaceae > Mesorhizobium > Mesorhizobium sp. M0715. Next base: position 242,845 of record NZ_JAMYPL010000005.1, read on the forward strand.
CAGTCCCTCCGCCCGCATCGCCCATTGCTGAAACGGCAGATAAGGTCTGTCGGAAGGGGAAACGGCTCGCGCCCCGAATGCCTCGGCCACGGCTCCGATCACTTCGCGCGACCACGTGTCGAGCGGATTGGCGATGGTCTGCGATTGCTTGTCGATCCAGCGCAGGAAATGCGGCCAAGGCGCTGCACCCGCCTGCCCGACCAGCAGGACGGATTTGACGGGAGCACCTGAGAGGTCGGCAAACGGGGTTTCGCTCGCTCCGCACTTGAAGCCGCCGCGCAGGATGAGGCCATGGGCCGAAAGCACGGTCGCGATGTCCTCAACCCGGCGCCCCGCGGCAATCATTCCTTCTTGACCGGATCGGAGAACGCGCTCCGCCAGACTTCCTTGTGGATGATGTTGGCGACTTTAGCCCCGCCTGACTCGGGCTCCTTTCAAGTGAAGGCGTCGGGCATCGACCCCTTCTTCTTGGCGATGAAGTCCTGCAACGCTTCGTCGATGCTCGGATCGAGATACGGCGCCTCGTAGCTTTCCAGCCAGCGGCGGGCAAGTTCGTTGGCACGCTGCGGCGCGGTCTTCTCGCCTTCGGCCAGCCACTGCTCGTAGGAATTGTTGTCGGCGATGTTGGAGCGGTAGAAGGCGGTCTGGAAATTGGCCTGGGTGTGGTCGCAGCCGAGATAGTGGCTGCCGGGGCCGACCTGGCGGATGGCGTCCATCGCCTGGCCGTTTTCCGACAGGTCGACGCCCTCGGAAAACTTCTGCGTCATGCCGAGCTGATCGATGTCCATCATGAACTTCTCATAACAGGACGCGAGCCCGCCCTCGAGCCAGCCGGCAGAGTGCAGCACGAAGTTGGTGCCGGCCAGGATGGTCGAGTTCAGCGTGTTGGCGCTTTCATAGGCCGCCTGAGCATCCGGAACCTTGGACGCGCAGAGCGAGCCGCCGGTGCGGAACGGCAGGCCCAGCCGACGCGCCAGCTGTGCGGCGCCATAAGACACCAGCGACGGCTCCGGCGTGCCGAAGGTCGGCGCTCCCGACTGCATCGAAATCGACGAGGCGAAGGTGCCGAACAGCACCGGCGCGCCGGGACGGATCAACTGCGTGAACGAGGCGCCGGCCAGCACTTCGGCCAGGACCTGCGTTAGCGTGCCGGCCACCGTCACCGGGCTCATCGCGCCCGCAAGGATGAACGGCGTGACGATGCAGGCCTGGTTGTGGCGCGCATAGACTTTCAGCGCGCCGAGCATGGTCTCGTCGAACACCATCGGCGAGTTGGCGTTGATCAGGCTGGTCAGCACCGTGTTGTTCTCGACGAAATCGTCGCCGAAGACGATCTTGGCCATGGCGACGGTGTCTTCGGCGCGTTCCGGCGCGGTCACCGAGCCCATGAACGGCTTGTCGGAATATTTGATGTGGCTGTAGATCATGTCGAGGTGGCGCTTGTTGACCGGCACGTCGACGGGCTCACACACCGTGCCGCCCGAATGGTGGATCGACGGCGCCATATAGGCGAGCTTCACGAAATTCTGGAAATCCTCGATCGTCGCATAACGCCTGACGCCATCGAGGTCACGCACGAAGGGCGGACCGTAGACCGGCGCAAAGACGGTGGCATTGCCGCCGATCTGCACCGAACGCTCGGAATTGCGCGCATGCTGGGTGTAGACGGACGGCGCGGTCTTGAGCAGCGAACGGCACAGCCCCTTCGGAAAGTGCACGCGCTCGCCCTTGACGTCGGCGCCGGCCTCTTTCCACAGTTGCAGCGCTTCCGCGTCATCACGGAAGATGATGCCGATCTCCTCGAGCACCGTGTCGGTGTTCTTCTCGATCAGCGCCAGGCCTTCCTCGTCCAGCACCTCGTAAACGTTGATCTTGCGCTTGATGTAGGTGAGCTGCGTACCCGGGCCACCGCCCGAACGTGCTGCCCGCCGGGCTGCAGCCCCGCCACTGGCGCCACGCCCACGTCGCGCGTTTGACGCTTCCTGATCGACTGCCGCGTGTTCGCTCATGGTGGTTCTTCCCTGAATCTGTTCTTGTCTGGAATCCATAGCGGCTGCATCTCGCCGCTTCTTGCCAGATCGTAGCCATGCACCCTATTCGAAACGGCCCGCCAGCGCCAACGCCTGTCGCAAAATCGACAAGAATTCCAAGAGAGTTACGGTCGCTTTCCTTTTGCGGGAAGTCGCAAATCAGCTATGGATACCTGCCCCCAGCGGGTTAGGTATGAACGCGAATATTTTGTGCCTTGCGACGCACGTCGCGATGCCGGCAGGAGCTCGATACAAATGGCCGACGACGAGATCATCCTTTCCGAACTTTCCGACGACGAGTTGGTGCAGCAGATGCACGACGATCTCTATGACGGGCTGAAGGAAGAGATCGAGGAAGGCACCAACATCCTGCTCGAGCGCGGCTGGGTGCCCTACAAGGTGCTGACCGAGGCGCTGGTCGAAGGCATGCGCATCGTCGGCGAGGATTTTCGCGACGGCATCCTGTTCGTGCCCGAAGTGCTGTTGTCGGCCAATGCGATGAAGGCCGGCATGTTCATCCTGCGTCCGCTGCTCGCCGCCACCGGCGCGCCGAAGCAGGGCAAGATGGTCATCGGCACCGTCAAGGGCGACATCCACGACATCGGCAAGAACCTCGTCGGCATGATGATGGAAGGTGCTGGCTTCGACGTCATCGATCTCGGCATCAACAATGCGGTCGAGAAATATCTCGATGCGATCGAACAGCACCAGCCCGACATCATCGGCATGTCGGCCCTGCTGACCACGACCATGCCCTATATGAAGGTCGTCATCGACACGATGAAGGAAAAGGGCATCCGCGACGACTATGTCGTGCTGGTCGGCGGCGCGCCGCTGAACGAGGAATTCGGCAAGGCCGTCGGCGCCGATGCCTATTGCCGAGACGCGGCGGTGGCGGTCGAGACCGCCAAGGACTACATGAAGCGCAAGCACAATGTGCGCGCTTCGGCCTGATTGGCCAATTCGGCCGGAGAACAGGAAAAGCCGCGCCTTGCAGCGCGGCTTTTTTGTTCCCAGATGAAGAAAGGCCGGGTGCGGATCAGGGATTGTTGACGGTGTCCTCGACCGCATTGGCGGTTGATTTGACGTCCTTGCCGACGCCTCGGACGGTGTTCGCACAAGCCGTGAGGGCCAGGGCGCAGGTCAAGATGGCAATTGGCGTGATGCGTAGCAGTTTCATGGACGGTGTCTCCCTCAATAGATAAATTAGCGCTACAGCAACGAAGGCCGGCTCGACGGGTTCCATGGCCAAGACGCAAAAAACGAAACCGAATCAAGACGACAGGCTGCTCGTTATCGCCTGTGGGATGATTGCGCGCGAAATTCTGGCCGTCAAGGAACAGCTCGGACTGGATCACCTCGACCTGACCTGCCTGCCGGCGGAATTCCATTTCTACCCGGACCGCATCGCTCCGGCCATGGACAAGGCAATCGAAAAGGCCAAGGCCGAAGGCTACAGCAACATCTTCGTCGGCTATGCCGATTGCGGCACCGGCGGCCTGCTCGACAGGGTCTGCGAGAAGCATGGCGTCGAGCGCATGGCCGGCCCGCATTGCTTCGCCTTCTACCAGGGCATGGAGGCCTACGCGAAGGTCGCAGACGACGACATGATGTCGTTCTACATGACCGACTTCCTCTGCCGGCAGTTCGACGCCTTCTTCATGAAGCCGCTCGGCCTCGACAAGCACCCGGAACTGATCAAGGACTATTTCGGCAACTACGAGAAGCTGATCTATCTGGCCCAGACCAATGATCCGGAACTCGACAAGGTCGCCGAAAAGGCCGCCAAAATGCTCGGTCTCGTTTATGAACGCCGCGCCACTGGCTATGGCGACCTGACGGTCGGAATGGCGCAGGCGGCTGCACACGCCTGAAGCAATTCTTGACCCGCTATGCTCCAACCCTGGATGACAGGCCATCGAGAACGGGTAAGTTGTGCGCCACAAGGCAACAGGCCCTCCAGCCATTCGAACGTGGAAACGCACCGATGACACCTCGCCTCTTGATAGCCGCACTCGGTCTCCTCTGTTTCGCCCTGCCCGCTCATGCCGATGGCGAGATACAGAAACTCATCACCCCAGCCGACAAGGCACGGCTCGACAAATATGGCGAGACCCGCAAGGTGGCACTCGCCGAGGCGAAAGCGGGCGACCCCGCCGAGGTCAAGCAACTCGACGCCTTGCTGGCAAAACCGCTGGTGGCCTTCTCCGACAAGGACCTGACCGGCAGCTGGCGGTGCCGCACCATCAAGGCCGGCGGATCTCTGCCGCTCGTCATCTATGGCTGGTTCAAATGCAAGGTGACTGATGACGGTTCCGGCTGGCGGCTGGAAAAGATCAGCGGCTCGCAACGCACCAAGGGCCGTTTCTTCGACGATGGCGAGAAACGCGCGATCTATCTCGGCTCCTTCTATGTCAACGACGATCCGGCAAAGCCCTATGGCAGCGGCCCGCAAACCGACCAGGTCGGCTATGCCTTCCGTAACAGCGCCAAGGAATGGCGCATCGAATTCCCGGCGCCCTACTATGAATCGAAGCTCGATATCATCGAATTCAAGCGCTGACCGGGCATCGAAGAGCTGATCACCAAGGATTAACCCGGACGCCCTAGCATCCGCCCATTGTCGAGAACGGGTTGCTTGGAGGGGGCAAGATCCATGGCAGCATCAGAATCCAGTACGCGTCCGATCTTGGTCGTCACCGGCGGCGGCCAGCATGTCTGGGCTATGATCAATGCAATCGCCGATCGCGTCGGTCCTGTCAGCGTTGTCCTCGAAACACCTGAATCCAAAAAGCAATTGCTGCGTGGCCGGGCTCGCCGCCAGGGCTGGATCTCCGCCATGGGCCAGCTTGGCACGATGGTGCTGAGCAGGTTGGGCAAGCGATTCCTGGCCGGCCATAGCGCGCGATTGATTGCCGAGGAGAAGCTGGAGGTTGAGCCGCGACCAGGCCAGGAGATCATCCAAGTAGCCTCGGCCAATGGGCTTGAGTGCCTGCAGGCGATCCAGAAGATCCGGCCAGGCGTTGTGCTGCTCAACGGTTGCCGACTAATCTCGGCTGAGATGCTGAGCAAAATGCCCTGCCCGGTGCTCAACTACCATGCAGGCATCACGCCGAAATATCGCGGCATGAATGGCGGCTATTGGGCTCTGGTATCAGGCGATGCGCAGAATTTCGGCACGACTGTCCACCTCGTCGACGCTGGCGTCGACACTGGTGGCGTGCTGAAGCAGGCGCGCGGCAGATCGAAAAAAGGCGACACCATCTCAAGTCACGCGCTACGCCAGACGGCGTTCTCGCGCGACATCTGCGTCGAGGCCGTCAGCGATGCACTGGCTGGAAAACTCACGACGATCAATCCCGGCCTGCCTTCGAAGCTGTGGTATCATCCGACGATCTGGTTCTACGTCTGGACCGGCCTCAGAACCGGCATCTGGTAGCGAGTTCCTCGCCCGTATCCGCATGCCGCACGCTGGCTCTTCCGGCGCGTCGAACCTGCCGCCAGCACACGCCGCAAACGAATAAACCCACCTTTCATTTTACGACATCCAAATGCGTCGCTTTTGAATGCGCGCGCGTCGTCCCATAACAAGCGGCCCCACTGCGCTTCCGGCAATGCTCGCAGATCGAGGAGTGAGAATTCATGGCCGATCTGATCGTCGTCTACTGGCGCGACATCCCTGCCCAGATCATCGTCAAGAAGGGCAGGCAGAACGCCAAGCGTGAACTGCCGCTGCGCTTCACCGAGGCGATCGACATGTGCGCCATGCGCACCGGCGCCGGCGGCACCGACGACTATCTGGCCGAATGGCGCAAGGCCGATCCAATTCCGGTCGGCGACGACCTCGAAGCCGAAGTCGAGAAGGCATTCAACGATATCGACACGAAATACGACCGCGAGCGGCTGGTCGCCCTGGTCAAGGCAGGCGGCAAAGAAAATGTCTGAAACCATTCCTGCCAAGGATGGCCAAAGGGTTGTCCAGCCGGTTACCCAAGCCACTCTGGTCAAGAAGGCAGCGCCGAAATCCGACTACAAGCCGGCCGACGTATCGCCGCAGCGGCGCGTGCAGCGCTCCTTCGCGGTCCGGCTGTGGTCGATCAGGCACTCGCGCCTGCTCGAATGGTTCTACGGCAAGTTCGCCGACATGTTCCTGACGCTCCATCCCCTGTGGAAAGGCATCGGCTACGGCCGCGTCGAAGGGCCGATCAAATTCGTCGAGAAGCGCGTCAAGGGCTTCATGTTCGACTGTCGCATGTGCGGCCAGTGCATCTTGTCGTCGACCGGCATGTCGTGCCCGATGAACTGCCCCAAGCAACTGCGCAACGGCCCTTGCGGCGGCGTCCGCGCCAACGGCAATTGCGAGGTCGAGCCCGATATGCCCTGCGTCTGGGTCAAGGCCTGGGAAGGCTCGCAGAACATGGTGCATGGCGACAGAATCCTGACCGTGCAGAAGCCCGTCGACCAGTCGTTGCGCGAAACCTCGGCCTGGCTGCGGGTGACCGCGCAGGCGGCCACCGCGCGCGAAGCAGCCGCCGCCGCCAAGAATGGGGCGGCAAACACCGGGGCATCGGCATGATCGGACGCCAGCTTGACGAGAACCCGGCCGGCATCCACCTGCCGCTCGACCCCCTGCCCGGCCACACCTCGCGCGGCCGGCTGGAGCGCGTGCTTCGGCGCGGCGAGTTCGCGGTGACGACGGAGCTCAATCCGCCTGACAGCGCCGATCCGGAAGACGTCTACAACAGGGCAAAAATCTTCGATGGCTGGGTCGACGCCATCAACGCCGTCGACGCATCCGGCGCCAACTGCCACATGTCCTCGGTCGGCATCTGCGCACTTCTGACCCGCATGGGCTATGCGCCGATCATGCAGATCGCCTGCCGCGACAAGAACCGCATCGCCATCCAGGGCGACGTACTGGGCGGTGCCGCGATGGGCGTCGCCAACATGCTGTGCCTCACCGGCGACGGCGTGCAGGCCGGCGACCAGCCCGGCGCCAAGCCGGTGTTCGACCTCGATTGCATGTCATTGCTCGAGACCTGCCGCATCATGCGGGACAACGGCAAGTTCTTGTCCGGCCGCAAGCTGACGACGCCGCCGCAGCTTTTCCTCGGTGCTGCGATCAATCCGTTCGCGCCACCGATCGATTTCCGCCCGCATCGGCTGGGCAAAAAGATCGCCGCCGGCGCGCAATTCGTGCAGAGCCAATATTGCTTCGACGTGCCGATGTTCCGCACTTACATGCAGAAGGTGCGCGACCTCGGTTACACCGAAAAATGCTTCATCCTGGTTGGCGTCGGCCCGCTCGCATCAGCCAAGACGGCCAAGTGGATCCGCTCGAACGTGCCGGGCATCCATATTCCCGATCAGGTCATCAAGCGGCTGGAAGGCGCCCAGGACCAGAAGAAGGAAGGCAAGCAGCTCTGCATCGACATCATCAACGAAGTGAAGGAAATATCAGGCGTTTCCGGCGTCCATGTTATGGCCTATCGGCAGGAAGAATATGTCGCCGAGATCGTCGATGAATCGGGCGTGCTGAAGGGCCGCCAGCCATGGAAACGCGAGATCCGTCGCGACGACCAGCTTGTCGCCGACCGGCTCGACAGCATATTGCACGACGACATTACCGAAACGCAGGTGGACATGGTGAAGACCGCGCACTGATGTATGTCGCGCAAAGTGGGAGCCGGTTTTGGGACAACGACATACTTTAACTCGAGGCGAAGCGCGGACGGCCACCCACTCGCTTGAACGAAAACAGACAACGATATAAAGAAATCTTTATATCATGGCGGAGAGACTTCATGACCCGTACCATCGTCGCCTCGGCGACCCGAGAAATCATCATCGGCTTCGACCAGCCGTTCTGCGTGATTGGTGAGCGCATCAATCCGACCGGCCGCAAGAAGCTGGCCGCCGAGATGATCGCGGGCAATTTCGAGACCGTCATCAGGGACGCACTCGAGCAGGCAGCCTGTGGCGCCACCATGCTCGACGTCAATGCCGGCGTCACCTCGGTTAACCCGAACGAGACCGAACCCGGCCTTTTGGTGCAGACGCTGGAGATCGTGCAAGGGCTTGTCGACCTGCCGCTGTCGATCGACAGCTCCGTCACCGCCGCGATCGAAGCCGCGTTGAAGGTCGCCAAGGGCCGCCCGCTGGTCAACTCCGTCACCGGCGAGGAAGAAAAGCTCGAAGCCATCCTGCCGCTGGTCAAGAAGTACAATGTGCCTGTCGTCGCCATCTCCAACGACGAGACCGGCATTTCGATGGACCCGGACGTGCGCTTTGCCGTCGCCAAGAAGATCGTGCAGCGCTGCGCCGATTTCGGCATCCCCGCGCATGACGTCGTCGTCGACCCGCTGGTCATGCCGATCGGCGCGCTGGGCGATGCCGGCCGCCAGGTCTTCGCGCTGCTGCGACGCCTGCGCGAAGAGCTCAAGGTCAACACCACCTGCGGCCTGTCCAACATCTCCTTCGGCCTGCCGCATCGCCACGGCATCAACGCCGCCTTCATCCCGATGGTGATCGGCGCCGGCATGACGTCAGCCATCATGAACCCGGTGCGTCCGCAGGAAATGGAAGCCGTGCGCGGCGCCAATGTGCTGAACGGCACCGACGAGAACTGCACCAACTGGATCCGTACCTACAAGGACTATAAGCCGGCAGAAGGCGGCCAGGCCGTTGCCGCCCCGACGCAGGTCAATGCGCCGGGCGACGGCGCCGGCAATGGCGGTCGCCGCCGTGGCGGTCGTGAAGCCCGGATGGGCCGAGGATAAGCGCGCAATCGTGAACTCACCTGCAAACATCACCGATCCGCTCGTGCTTTTCATGCCGTCCGGCAAGCGCGGGCGGTTTCCTGTCGGCACGCCGGTGCTTGATGCCGCGCGCCAGCTTGGTGTCTATGTCGAAAGTGTGTGCGGCGGACGCGCCACCTGCGGGCGCTGCCAGATCGAAGTGCAGGAAGGCAATTTCGCCAAGCACAAGATCACCTCCTCCAACGACCACATCACGCCCAAGGGTGCCAAGGAAGAGCGCTATGAGCGCGTCCGCGGCCTGCCCGAACGGCGCCGCCTCTCTTGCTCGGCGCAGATCCTCGGCGACCTCGTCATCGACGTGCCGCAGGATACGGTCATCAACGCGCAGACCATCCGCAAGGATGCCGACACCAGGGTGATCGCCCGCGATACGGCGATCCGCATGTGCTATGTCGAGATCGAAGAACCCGACATGCACAAGCCGCTTGGCGATCTCGACCGGCTGAAGATCGCGCTGATGCATGATTGGGGCCTGAAAAGCCTCGATTTCGATTTTTATCTGCTGCCGCAGGTGCAAGGCATCCTGCGCAAGGGCAACTGGACCGCCACCGCTGCCATCTACAAGGATGCCGACAGCGAGACCGCGCGTGTCGTGGCGCTGTGGCCCGGCCTCAAGAACGAAGCCTATGGGCTCGCCTGCGATATCGGCTCGACCACCATCGCCATGCATCTGGTGTCGCTGCTGTCGGGCCGCGTCGCCGCCTCGTCGGGCACCTCGAACCCGCAGATCCGCTTCGGCGAGGACCTGATGAGCCGCGTCTCCTATGTGATGATGAATCCTGACGGGCGCGAAGGCATGACGGTCGCCGTGCGCGAGGCGATCTCGGGTCTCGTCGACAAGGTCTGTGCCGAAGGCAATGTCCAGCGCAACGACATCCTGGACAGCGTCTTCGTCGGCAATCCGATCATGCACCATCTGTTCCTCGGCATCGATCCGACCGAGCTTGGCGGCGCGCCCTTTGCGCTGGCCGTTTCGGGCGCCGTGCATATCAAGGCATCCGACATCGGCCTGAAGCTTAACCAGGGCGCCAGGCTCTATATGCTGCCTTGCATCGCCGGCCATGTCGGCGCGGACGCGGCGGCGGTGACGCTGTCGGAAGGCCCGCACCGCCAGGACGAAATGATGCTGATTGTCGACGTCGGCACCAATGCCGAGATCGTGCTCGGCAATCGCTCGCGCGTGGTTGCCGCCTCCTCGCCCACCGGCCCGGCCTTCGAGGGTGCTGAAATCTCCGGCGGCCAGCGCGCCGCACCGGGCGCGATCGAGCGCGTGCGCATCGACCCAGACACGCTGGAGCCGAAATACCGCGTCATCGGCTCGGAACTGTGGTCCGACGAACCGGGCTTCCTGGAAAGCGTCCAGGCAACCGGCGTCACCGGCATCTGCGGTTCCGGCATCATCGAAGTGGTGGCGGAGATGTATCTCGCCGGCATCATTTCCGAGGACGGCGTCATCGACGGCGGGCTTTCGGCCCGTTCGCCGCGCGTCACCGCCAACGGCCGCACCTTCTCCTATGTGCTGAAGGAAGGCTCCGCCGCATTGACGGAAGATGGGCCGAAGATCACCATCACCCAGACCGATGTGCGCGCCATTCAGCTTGCCAAGGCAGCGCTTTATGCCGGGACCAAGCTGTTGATGGAAAAGCAGAACACCGAGCATGTCGACCGCATCCATTTCGCCGGCGCCTTCGGCTCCTTCATCGATCCGAAATACGCCATGGTGCTCGGGCTGATCCCGGATTGCGACCTCGACAAGGTCTCGGCCGTCGGCAACGCCGCAGGTGCCGGCGCCCGCATGGCGCTGCTCAATCGCGGCTACCGCCGCGAGATCGAGGACACGGTCAGCAAGATCGAGAAGATCGAGACGGCGCTGGAACCGAAATTCCAGGAGCATTTCGTCTACGCCATGGCGCTGCCCAACAAGGTCGATCCGTTCCCAAAACTGTCGGCAGCGGTGAAACTGCCGCCGCGCAAGACGGTCAGCGAGGACGGTGTTGCCGGCGACGCTGCTCCGCGACGGCGTTCGCGCGAAGGCCACGCCGCCAGGCGTGGACGGGAATAAGCGGCCGCGCCCACCGCCTTTCCAAACTCATTTGCATGCAAATGTTTCCGGATCGCTTGATCCGGAAACCAAAACGCTGTTTTCGTGAAATTCGCCAGATACATGGCAGGCGCATTCAACCGGCATCGAATGGCAGGCTGGAGATATCTTTCAGCCGTCGCAACGCTCCAGAGGAGACAACGATGTCAATGCTCGAAAGCCTCGGCCGCTATGGCACGGCCATCAAGAATGCTCACGACCGCAGCAAGGCGCGGCGCTTGTTGAACAGTCTGCCGCCTGAGATTCAGAAGGACATCGGCTGGCCGGTGTCGCCGCGATCCAGCGAAAAGGCAGCACTCATCAACACCATCTGGAGCGCCGCGCGCTGATGACCTTCGCCGACAAATGCAAATTGCTCGGCATGCGCCGGGGATCACGCATGTCCCCGGCGACCACCAGCAACCGGCTGCGTGCCGCACTTTTGCCGCGCCGCTGAGCATCGCGGCGCGGATCACACCAGCGTGTAGATACGGCGCGAATCTTGACATTTTCGGCCACGGCACGATCTTCGAAGATAGTGGGGGTTCTCTTAGTCGGCTTTGGCCGAAGTTCGCGTATCCGCATGCCAAGTTTGAAAAGCCATGTCGTGTCTTTTGTCCTGCGGCACAGCCGCAAGCAGGCATTTGCCAGTCCGGAAAATCTGCAGCGCTGGATCGCGGCCGCGCGCAAGACCGAGAACCACCGGCCTCCCGCCTCGCTGCACCAGCGTCTCGACATCGAGATGCATACGGTCGATGGCTTCCCCGTCTACGAAATCGCACCCAGGACCGGCGAGCAGAAGCGGATTCTCTACTTGCACGGTGGTGCATATGTCTTTGAAATCACACCCTATCATTGGCACCTAATCGCCGAGATGGCGGATCGGCTGGGCTACGGGATCACGGTGCCGATCTATCCAATCGCTCCCGAACACGATTTCCATGCCATGTTCGGAATGGTTGGCGATGTCTACCGGCAGATGCTCGCCGAGACGGAAGCCGAAGACATCGTCTTCATGGGCGATTCCGCCGGCGGCAATATGGCTGTGGTGCTGACCATGATGGCCGCCGAAGAAGGACTGCCCCTGCCGTCGCGGCATGTGCTCATTTCGCCGGGTCTCGACGTGTCGCTCACCAATCCCGCAGTGTTCGAGGCGGAACGCAACGACCCTTGGCTGGGCATAGCTGGCGGACGAGAGGCAATTCGCCTGTACAGTGCCGGCATCGATCCCAGCGATTGGCACATCAGCCCGGTCTATGGAGATTTGTCCGTGCTGCCAAGAACGCTGCTTTTGACCGGCTCGCGCGATCTTTTGACTCCCGACAATCTGATCTTCGCCGAAAAAGCCCGCGCAGCCGGCGTTGAAATCGATCTTGTCTATGAGGAAGGCATGTTCCACGTCTGGCCGCTGATCGACATGCCGGAAGCCCGGCGCGCCCGCGAGCGCATCGTCGCCTTTCTCGGGGAGAGCCGGATCGTGCACGATACGAGAGTAAGGCATGAACAGCGCCCCGCCGAAGCGGCGGAGTAGCTCTATACTATCGTCCTTGCCAGCCGGTCAGAACTTGCCGGTTTCCCGGAAGACTTCGAAAGTCGCGCGGATGTGGTCGGCAACGGCCTTGACCGGGGCACTGGCATCCGGCGCCACCACCATTGCCAGATTGTAGGTCCCGATGTCGGGCATGCCGTCCTTCGGGCAGAGTTCGACCATGTCGTTGCCGAGGAACGACTTCGGCAATGGCGCCACGGCGAGATCGGACATGATCGCGGCGCGCTGGCCGGCCGTGTGCGCGCTCATATAGGCGATGCGGTAGTTGCGGCCCTCGCGGCCAAGCGCGTCGAGCGCCCCGGCACGCCAGGCGCAGCCCTCTTCCCACAGCGATACCGGCAAGGGCTCGCGCAGATGCGCACAGCCGCCCTTGGCGCCGGCCCAGACGATCGGCTCGGTCAGCAGCACCTCGGCGCCGAGCGCGCTGGTCTTGTAGGAATTGGTCAACAGCGTGATGTCGAGCGCCCGGTCGTCCATGCGCCGGCGCAGATTGCTGCTCTGGTCTATGGTGACGTCGACGGCGATCGACGGATGCGACTGCGCGAAACGCTTCAGCACATGCGGCAGCACGCGCTCACCGTAATCGTCCGGCGAGCCAAGCCGCACCACACCGACAATGTCGGGAATGATGAACTTCGACACCACCTCGCGATTAATGGACAGCAGCCGGCGGGCATAGCCGAGCAGCATCTCGCCGTCCGTGGTCAGCGACACCGAGCGAGCGTCGCGCGCGAACACGGAGCGGCCGAGAATGTCCTCGAGCTTCTTGATCTGCATGGAAACGGCCGACGGCGTGCGGAACACGGCATTGGCGGCGGTGGTGAAGCTGCCGGTCTCGGCAATCGCCACGAACGTGCGCAAAACATCGAGATCGAGCAGTGGCAGCGGATGATTGAGCGGGGCGTTCATGGCAACCGACCTTCAATTTTTCTGATACAAAACATCATTCCATTTCGTTTGATTGAACATCAGATTGGGAGGATAGTCAACTCCATCGAAGCAGTAGCTGCCACGAGCAGCCATGAAACGACCTCGACACAGACCTGCATTCGACACGAAATGAAGTTGAAACAAACCCCAACTCGCTGTCTGGCACTAGCCAACCCAAAGGAGAAAGAGATGTCTATCCTGTCGTCCCTTGGTCGCATCGCGACCGAATTCAGCGCGGCACGCGCCCGCTACCAGACCGAGCGCGCTATCCGCTCCCTGCCGATCGAACTGCAGAAGGATATCGGCTGGCCTGAAGCTTCCGACACCAAGACCGGTACTCGCAATGGCATCGGATCCTGGGCTGGAGCAAAGTAGATCGTGTGTACCATGTGCTGAAGGCCTGCCGCGCAGCCCGCCCGGCAGGCCTTCTCTGTTTTATTTGTATTCAACAGAGCTTTGGAGCCATGTCGCCGGCGCATGACGCATGACGCATATGAGAAAGCCGCATAGCAGCTCCTGTTTCCAATTAATGCCTTGTAAATAATCGTAAATTTTGGGCACCTTGCTCAAATCTGTCGCAATCGATGTCGCATTTCATATCAAGCGCTTCGCTTTTGCGATTTAGTTTCTGCTTACACAAGCCTATATCAGCGCCAGCAAACGAGCTGCCCCACTCCATCAAGCGAAGGCGACCCGTCTAAGCAACAAATGGAGATGATTATGAAGCTTTTTGCACGCCTCTTTGCCCGCCGCGAAATGAACCTGACCACCGCTCTCGAGCGTCAGCGTCTTGCCAACACCATGCCCGGCCAGACCGGCGCCATGAATGCGGCGCGCCTCGGCTTCATCGCCTGAAGATTTCTAGAGGCAGCGCATCCCTGCCGCTGCTTTAAAATTGCAACACCGCCTGGCTCCAGCCAGAGCGGCGTTTTGTTCTGTGCGCAGGCCGTACGTTGCCCGTCCCTTGAACAGTTCGTGCCACTTCCAGGGCTCGCTGCACGCCGATTGCCCATTTGCGACCCATGTCGCAAATTTAATCTTGTCGTAGCGGCGTAGCCGATTGACAGACATGGTTTTTCCTGATGTCGCTATGCTATTCGCGACATCCTGTTCGCGCCATGGCTGTGTGAGGTTCCCTTGAACGCGGTAAAGCATCCGATCAAGCGATCGTTTGTATTCTTCCTTATTCCCGATTTCACCATGATCGCTTTTGCGACCGCGCTCGACCCGCTGCGCTCGGCCAATCGCATGCTCGGCTACGAGGCCTATCGCTGGCGCCTCGCCAGCATCGACGGCAAGCCGGTGCGCGCCTCGAACGGGGTCGAATGCGCGGTCAACACCTCGCTCGAGGATGAGCGCAAGAAGATGGCCGGCCCCGACCGGCCGAACATGGCCATCGTCTGCAGCGGCATCAATGTCGAGCGTTATCAGAACAAGTCCGCCTTCGCCTGGCTGCGCGAGGAATACAATCGCGGCGTCGCCGTCGGCGGCCTGTGCACCGGCGCGCATATCCTCGCCGCCGCCGGCCTGTTGTCCAACAAGCGCTGCGCCATCCACTGGGAGAACCTGCCGGGCTTTTCCGAGGCGTTTCCGAAGGCCAATGTCTTTGCCGACCTCTTCGAGATCGACCAGAATATCTACACCTGCGCCGGCGGCACTGCCGCGCTCGACATGATGCTGAAGCTGATCGGCGACGACTTTGACGAGAACCTCGTCAACCGCGTCTGCGAGCAAGTGCTGACCGACCGCGTACGCAGCCCCACCGACCGCCAGCGCCTGCCACTACGCGCCCGCCTCGGCGTCCAGAACTCGAAGGTGCTGACCATCATCGAACTGATGGAGGGCAATCTGTCGGAGCCGCTGTCACTGATCGAGATCGCCGACCATGTCGATCTGTCGCGCCGCCAGATCGAGCGGCTGTTCCGCACCGAGATGGGCCGCTCCCCTGCCCGCTACTATCTGGAAATCCGGCTCGACCGCGCCAGGCACCTCTTGATCCAGTCGTCGATGCCGGTAGTCGAGGTGGCGGTCGCCTGCGGCTTCGTCTCGGCATCGCATTTCTCCAAATGCTACCGAGAACTCTACGCCCGCTCGCCGCAGCAGGAGCGCGTAGACCGCAAGCAGCTGCTGGCGGCCTGATCCGATACGCCCACGGACAAACAGGCTAGTGTCATGATATCGTCAGGCAGCGGCGCCCCGCTGCCTGGAACCAACCTCAGTAATCGTCGCAGGTGCATTCCGCCGAGGAGATACGGTCGTTCCAGTCACTGCCGCCCAAATTGCGGATCCTGCGCGTGATCTCGATCGAGCGGCCGCCCATCCTAGAATCCTCATAGGCCACGAGCGTGCAGCCGCGGCGAACGATCACCGACGACACACGGTCATTCCAGAACTGGCCGCCACGAAAATTTACGGAATCCTCGGCACCCATGCCGATGGACCGCCCGCGAAAATTCCCGTTCTCGAACATGATACAGGCAGCCTGGTTGTATTGGGCGCTGGCGACGTCGGCATACAGCACGGACGCGACTGCGGTCAGGATGGCAAGACGTCTCATCGGTTTTTCCTCGGTTCGGCAGCGCTCCTGGCTGGGTCACGCGGCCTGCCCAGTTTGCCACTGCTTCGGTCGCGGAGGCAAGCCTGGAGCGTAAGCCCGAACAGGTAGGCAGCGGGGCAAGAGCGGGAGCCGGTTCGGCAAAGATCACGCTCAATGGGGAAGAGCTTTAGCGGCTGTCGAACATCCAGCTGCGGTTTCGCCACATTTTCTCGCCGACCAGACAGTCGGTGGTGGATCTCTCCTGTGCCAATATCACCGGCGGATGCGCGGCTTCTTCCGCCGCCCATTGCGGCGAGGCCGGGCCGGCGAGTTCCAACACCAGCTTGCGGCGAATGGCTTCGGGAAACTGCGTCCAGTCATTGACCGGGATCATGAAGGCTCCGGGACCACCAATGACGCAGTCGCTGTAGTAGCGATCGAGATTGCTGACGTCGTAGGCGCCGGTGAAGCCGCCTCGCGTCATCAGCGGCAGGCCGTTGATGACGATGCCTTGCTTGATCAGCTCGTCGCGGGTCAGGTTGACCGGCGCGCCCTGATTGTTGGGGCCGTCGCCCGAAATGTCGATGACCCGCTTCGTGCCTCGGTAGCCGCTTTCGGCGAACAGGTCGTTGCCGAACTCCAGCGCTCCGGAGATCGAGGTGCGCCGCGCGCTGTTGGGCGGCTGCGCCGACAACTGCGCAACCACGCGCTCGGCGTCGGTGCGGCTGGCGATCACCGTCCACGGCACGATGACGCGCTGCCAGGTGGTACCGGCCCATTCGACATAGGTGACGGCGATCTTGCCATGGGCGCCGTCGGCAATGGCCTGCAGCACATTGTCGTGCGTCAGCGCGGCTGCGTAGCCATGACGCTGGATCTCGAGCTCGTCCGGTGACATCGACAGCGAGACATCGACGGCCAGCACCAGCTCGACATCGACGGGCTCGTCAGCAAGGGACGCCGGCGCCAACCAAAACGTCAGCGCGAACGCGGCACAGCCCGAAAGCAAATGTCTAGCACAGGCAAAAGCAGACATTCCGCAAGGGTAAGCGAAAGCAGCCCGTTTAAAAAGGGAAAAGCCCGACCAAGGCCGGGCTTTGCGTTCTCAAATTCTGCTGCTTCAACTGCGCGGCTTCAAATTCTCCGGATCATAAAGCGGCTTGTAGCCGACAGCGGCGACTTCGACCGGATATGTCTCGCCGAAATACTCGATGGTGAGCTTGCGGCCTTCCTGGGCGTAGGCCCATGGCAGATAGGCGAGGCCGATGTTCTTGCCGATGGTCGGGCCATAGGCCATCGACGTGGTGAACGACCGGCGGCCGAGTTCGTCGACCAGCGTCTCGCCGGTCTTCGGGTCCATCACCGGCATCGTGCCGACAGGATAGCGGGCAACGCCTTTGGAATCGACATTACTGGTCATCACCAGCGTGCACAGCATGGCCGGTTGGTGCTCGCGGGCGCGGTATTCGACATGTTTGGCCTTGCCGCAAAAGTCGTTCTCCTTGACCTTCGGACGCGCAAGATCGGCTTCGAGCAGGTTGTACTCGGTCAAAAGGTCGGCGTTCTGCAGGCGCAGGCTCTTTTCCATACGGCGGGTGTTGGCATAGGTCTCAACGCCGAAGGGCATCACGCCGGTCGAGCGCAGCGCGTTCCAGACAGCGAGACCGTCCTCGTAGCGCATATGCAGTTCCCAGCCCTGCTCGCCGACATAGGAGATGCGGAAAGCGCTGACATCCTTGCCGCCGATCCGGACCGGCTTGATCGCCGCGAATGGGAAGTTCTCAACAGAGAGCCCGTCCGGATTCTCGACCACCTTCTGCAACGTCGCCCGGGCGTTCGGCCCCCAGATGCCGATGGTGACATATTTCTCGGTCACGTCGGTGATGGTGACGTCGAAACCTTTGTCCTGTGCCGTGCGGCGCATGTACTGGAAGTCGCGCGGACCGGCGTCGGCGCCATCGATCAAACGACAGCGGTCGGCCATGCGGATGACGGTGAAGTCGGCGCGCACCATGCCTTCCTCGTCGAGGAAGTGAGTGTAGATGCCCTTACCGATGTTGTTGTCGCCGCCGATCTTGGCCGCGCACAGCCA
This sequence comes from Mesorhizobium sp. M0715, assembly GCF_040320355.1. NCBI lineage: Bacteria > Pseudomonadati > Pseudomonadota > Alphaproteobacteria > Hyphomicrobiales > Phyllobacteriaceae > Mesorhizobium > Mesorhizobium sp. M0715. The sequence goes on from NZ_JAMYPL010000005.1 coordinate 260,880, forward strand.
TTCCAGCAGCGCGACATGGTCGGGACCCTCGATGTCGTACATAGCGAAATGCGACAGGTTGACGATGCCGCAATCCTCGCTCATGGCGAGATGTTCGGCATTGGAGACGCGCCAGAAATGGCGGTTGTCCCATTCGTTCTCACGCACCGGCACCCGGTTGCCGTATTTTTCCAAGAGATGCTCGTTGGCGGCGTAGCCGTGGGCGCGCTCCCAGCCGCCAAGCTCCATGAAATAGCCGCCGAGTTCCTTCTCGCGTTCCCAGAACGGCGAGCGCCTGATGTTGCGGGCTTTCGAGAACGGCTCGCGCGGATGCACCGCCGGATTGTAGACCTTCATCGCCGTCTCGGTGCAGCGATCCCAGATGAATTGCTCCTTGGTCTGGTGCGGATAGAACCGTGCATAGTCGATGGCATGGTGATCGATCGCGGTGCGGCCGTCGGTCATCCAGTCGGCGATCAGCTTGCCCATGCCGGGACCATCCTTGACCCAGATGGCGACGGCATACCAAAGGCCCCGCACCTTCTGGCTTTCGCCCATGGACGGGCCGCCATCCGCGGTCACCTGCAAGAGACCGTTGAAGGAATGGCTCTCATTGTAGCCGAGTTCGCCGAGGATCGGCGTCAGTTCCATGGCGCGTTCGAGCGGTGCCAGGATCTGCTCCATGTCGAGGTCGCGCTGTGAGGGCGAAAGCCGCGCCTGGTCCTTCTCCAGCAGGTCGCGCGGATGGCAAAGGCGCGGATTGGTCTCTTCGTAGTAACCCCACTCGATCTGCCCGCCCTCGGCGGTCTTTGGATCGCCGGTGTCACGCATATAGGCCGAGTTGCCCTGGTCGCGCAGCAGCGGCCAGCCGATCTCCTTGCCGGTGCCGGCAAACTCGTTGTAGGGGCCGAAAAAGGTCAGCGGATGGTCGATCGGCATGACAGGCAGATCCTCGCCGACCATTTCCGCGATCAGCCGGCCCCATATGCCGGCGCAGACGATGACATAGTCGGCCTCGATGGTGCCGCGATCGGTCACCACGCCTGAAATGCGGCCGTCCTTGACGACAAGCGACCGAGCCGGCGTGTTGGCGAAGGATTTGAGCTTGCCCGAGGCTTCCGCCTGGTCGACCAGCTTGCCGGCGACCGTCTGCGAGCGCGGGATGACCAGACCGGCATCGGGATCCCACAGGCCGCCCTGCACCATCGCTTCTTCGATCAGCGGAAATTTTTCCTTGATCTCGGCCGGTTCGATCAGACGGGCGCGCGTGCCAAACGCCTTGGCGGAGGCGATCTTGCGCTTGATCTCTTCCATGCGGCTGTCGTCGCCGACACGCGCAACCTCAAGGCCGCCGATACGCGCGTAATGACCCATCTTCTCGTAGAAATCGATGGAGTAGAGCGTCGTCCAGCACGACAGGAAATCGTGGCTGGTGGTGTAGCAGAAGTCGGAGGCGTGCGCGGTCGAGCCGATATCGGTCGGGATGCCTGATTTGTCGATGCCGACAATATCGTCCCAGCCGCGTTCGATCAGATGATGGGCGATCGATGCGCCGACAATACCGCCCAGGCCGACGATGACGACCTTCGCCTTTTTCGGAAACTCTGCCATTGCCCGCGACTCCAAAGTGATAAAGCGGGCGGACTATAGGGCGGAGCGGCAGGCCGATTGAAGCCTGTTTGCGACATTGGCAAAAAGCCGAGCGACCAGACGGCAGAATGCTTCACACCGGCGCCTGGGGCGGTTCGCTTTTCGGTGGGCTAACTCAGGCGAAGGCCCAGATGTCCTCGGCCTGAAAGCCGACCTGATAACCTGATGTCTTCAGCTTGACCACGACCTGGCCGATCTCCGGGGCGGGCAGCGCGCCGACCTCGACCTTGATCATGCCGGGGCGGTAGCGCTTGAGGTCCAGCTGTTCGAAGACGATCCAGTCGGCGCCCTCGCAATCGACGAGGAAAGCGTCGATATGGCTGATGCCGTTGCGATCGAGCAGCGTCTGCAAGGTCTCGGATGGCACCTCGATGTCCCTGAGATGCGGCGCGAACTTGTTGAAATTGGCGTCGGCCTCGCCCCAGGCATTCTTGCCCGACATCAGATTGGTGTCGGTGACCGACGAGCAGCCGATAAATTCGATGGGCAACGTGCCGGCCTCGAGGGCGGCGGCATCGAAGGTGTGGACGGTTATCGTGCCCTTTGTCTTCGTCACCGCCACCGGCTCGATGATGAAGCGGTCCGTGTCTGGATAATTGGCGCGCAGTCTCTTCTGGTTGTACGGGATCGGCTCGACCAGCATGGCCCGTGCACCGGGAATCCTGTGCAGCCAAGGCGTCACATCGTCGAACAGTGCGCCGTCGCAGGCGCCGACATTGACCATCTGGAACGGTCGCCCTGCACCACCAAAACGCGCCTTCAGCGCCGCCCTGGCCAGGAACTTGGTGCCGCGCAGCGACGGGCCGCGATCGAGAACGCCCTTGGGAAGAGCAAGCGACAGGGCAACGCGCGCCAGGCTGGATAGCGAACTCATGACTTGTCTCCGGGAATGATTTGCATGGCAGCGCGATTCTGGCCGCGAGCCACGGCTGCCCACAGCGCCATGAACGGCGTCGCCAGCAGCAGGAATGGCGGAATCAGATGGGGGAAATAGATGCGCGTGTCGTGGATCGGGAAGACGGTGAACTTCGCCAGCGCACCGAGCACCAGCGCCGCAAACAGGATGCCGGCGCGGCGATCGAGGCGGAAGCCGGCGCGGGCGGCAGCAAACCAGCCGGCCAGTGCCAGCACCGACACGCCGACCCAACTGTTCAGGCTGACGGCGCGCAGCAGCGAGGTGGCAAACGCCCTGAGATAGGTGGTGACCGAGAATGGCGGCTCGAATCCGTCCATATTGAAGTGCTGCTCGATGCTGGAGAACCACAGATGCGGCGCCCAGCCGGGATGATGCGCCCAGTGAGAGATGGCGAAGTAGGCCACGAAGGAAGCGGCAAAACCGGCCAGCGCACCCCATGCCCTCTGCCGGTACGCGACCAGCAGCACAGCGAAAATCGCCAGGAAAACAATGTTGTCCGGCCGTACCATGAAGGCGAGGAAGAGCAGGATCGCCGTTGCCACCTCGAGGCCGCGGACATAGGCATAGAGCCCGCCGAGCAGCAGCGCTGAAGTGAGCAGATCCGGTGTCGAAGCGCGTGCCGCATCGCCGAAATCGGCCATGATCAGCACCGCGCCGACGATAGGCGCCAACGCCAATGCCCCTGTGGAGCGTAGCCACATCAACGCGATCGCGCCAAACAGCAGCACGGAGAACACTGAGACCAGTCGCATTGCCTCGACCGGCGACATCACCGCGCTCAGTGTCGACAGGATCTCGGCATAGAGGAACTTGATCCGGTACATGCCGAGCAGTGAATGGAAGTCGGCGGCATTCTCCGTCATGTGACTGCGGAAGCCGCCTCCATCGTCGGTCAGCGCCTTATAGTCGCCTGCGGACACGCCCGATTTGACAGTGTTGTAGGCATAGTCATGCAGCGCCTGCGCATCGGGATAGGTGCCTTCCTCCGATATAGCGAGATAGGGCAGCATGTCCCAGTTGGCGTCGGGCATCACCCAGGCGGTGAACGCTGTAAAAAGAATGTAGAGCGCGAAGGCCGCCGCGCCGATCGGTGCTGCCAGCCGCGCATAAGTCCCCTCGCCCCACGCCAGACCGGCTCCGATGAGGCGGTCGAGCGGGTTTTGTGGATCGGGCGACTTGGTCAGCATCGTTGTACCCAGCGAACTCGCTTAACGAACCTGGCTTTTGACGAAATCCTTGACGATCGACACGATGCCGCGCGACAGCAGGCTGTCGAAGGCGTCGACGAAGCGGTCGACATGCTCGCGCTGGCAGATCAGCGGCGGCTCGAGCCGGATGACGTTGCGGTTGTATTCGGTGAAGGCGACCAGCACATCGTAGTCGCGCAACAGCAGCGCCCCGATGAAGCCCGACAGCGAACCCTTCAGCTTGTCGTCGAGCACGCTGACGATCGGCCGCAACACCATCGGCAAGGTCTGCGAGAAGTCGTGGAACTCCAGGCCGATCATAAAACCCCTGCCGCGCACCTCCTTGATGATCTTCGGGTACTTTTCCCTGAGCGTCTGCAGGCGCTGCAGCAAATAGTCGCCGGTGATGGCGGCATTGTCGATCAGCCCTTCATCATAGAGTACATTGAGCCCCTCGATCGAGGTGACGCAGGCCTCGCCCATGCCGCCGAAGGTCGCCATGGCATGGATCATCGCCGTTTTCGGCGTGCCATAGGCCTTCATGTAGACCTCGCGCCGCGCGATCATCGCGCCGACCGCCGCCTTGCCGGCGCCAAGCGATTTGGCCAGCGCCGTCACATCGGGAATGACGCCGTAATGCTCGAAGGCATAGAAGCGGCCTGACCGGCCATAGCCGCACTGCACTTCGTCGGCGACCCACAACACGCCATACTGGTCGCACAGCGCCCTTAGCTTCTGCCAATATTCAGCAGGCGCCTGGATGATGCCGCCGCCGCCCTGGATGGTTTCCAGCACGATGACGCCGACCTCCGGGTCGGAACGGAACAGGCGCTCGACCGCCTCGATGTCGGCAAACGGGATGCGGACCGTGTTTTCGGCCACCTTGAAGTCGGCGCGGTAGAGCTGGCCGTCGGTGATGCCCAGCACGCCCTTGGTCTTGCCGTGGAAGGAATTCTCGGCATAGACGATCTTCGGTCGCTTCGGACCGGCGGCGCGCTCGGCGAGCTTAACCGCCGCTTCCATCGCCTCCGAGCCGGACGAACCCAGAAACACCATGTCGAGATCGCCGGGCGAGCATTTGGCGATGTTGTGCGCAAGTGCCGCCGCATATTGCGACATGAAGGCGATGGCGATTTCCTGGCGCTTCTCCTCCTGGAATTTCTTGCGTGCTTCCAGGATGCGCGGATGATTGTGGCCGAAGGCCAGCGATCCGAAACCACCGAAGAAGTCGAGGATCTTGCGGCCGTTCTGGTCGATGTAGAACATGCCTTCGGCACGCTCGATCTTGATCTTGTGGAAGCCGAGCAGCTTCATGAAGTGCAGCTGGCCGGGGTTGAGATGCGCCTTGAACAGGTCGGTCATGCGGGCGACGTCCATCGCCTTGGCCTGCTCGACGCTGATCAAATCGGGCTTGGCGATGGTCGCTGGCGACAGCGACGGCGCGCTGACCATGGTGCGCAAATTGGTCTGTTCGGGCTTGGCCATGACGGTCATTTCAATCTCCTGTCTGCACGCACGACCAGGATCGGGCGCAACGAAAGCTGTTTTGCGAGCCGCTATTCGGCGGGCACATGTTTGGTGGCGACTGCGTGGCCGGCTTTCTTTGCGCGGTACTCGCTATAGGCGGCGATCAGCATGTCCTCGTCGCGATATTGCGGCACCCAGCCGAGCTGGCGCCCGGCCTTGGACACGTCGAGCACGCAGTCCTCGTCGGCGATCAGATACTGTTCCGGGTCCATGATCGGCATGTTGAAGAGGTCGAGCAGGTCGAGCGTGCGCTTGACCGCCCAGCCCGGTGTCGGGATCAGGATCGATTTCGAGCCGGCATGCCGGATCAAATCGCCGAGCAATTTCTTGACCGGCGGCGGGTTGAGCGAACCCAGATTATAGGCCTCATTAGGCACACCGGCCTTCCAGGCCGCGCGCGCGGCCTCGGCGCAGTCGAACACCGAGATGAACTGATAGGGGTTCCTGCCCGAACCGATCATCGGCACGGGAAGGTTCCAGTCGATCAGCTTGAACAGCTTTTCCAGGATGCCGAGCCGGCCTGGGCCGATGATCAGGCGCGGGCGAAACAGCGAGATCGACATGCCGCGCTTGCGCCATTCGGCCGCCAACTCCTCTGTCTTCTGCTTCGACCAGCCATATTCGCCCAGCGGCGCCACCGGGTGCTCCTCGGTCATCGGCTGCGTGACCGTGTGGCCGTAGATCATGTCGGTCGTGTAGTGGACGAGTTTTGTCGCACCGGCTCTGTCCATGGCCTGCATGATGTGCTCGGTGCCGTGGAAATTCACCGGGAAAAAGAAATCGTGCCGCTTGGCCCGCACCTGGATCGGCGACAGCATCTTGGCCGACAAATTGTAGACCATATCATCGGCCTTCAGCCCGACCGCCGCGACCGACGCCGGATCGGTGACGTCGCATTGGATAAAGCGGACGGTGCGGTACTGCGGCAGGTCGCTCTTGACGACGTCGGCGACGACAACCTCTTCACCATCGGCCACAAGCTTCGGAGCAAGGTGGCGGCCGACGAAACCGTCACCGCCGAAAATCACATGTCTCATCGAATGATCTCGTTTGCTTGGATCTTGTCGGGCATGATGGAAGCGGTCTGGTCCTCATGCCCTTGCTTACCCAAATCCCGGCCACTTTGCGCGATCAGCACCGTGCCGACGCAGATGAAGGCGATGCCGGCGATCCGCCAGCCATTGAGGTCCTCGCGGAAGACGAAATAAGCGAAGATGGCGACGGCAACATAGGCGAGGCTGAGGAACGGATAAGCGAAGGAGAGCTCGACCTTGGACAGCACATAGAGATGCGAGGCCATCGAGATGACGAAGGTGCAGAGGCCAAGGAACACCCAGGGGCTGAAAACGATCTGCAACAGCTTGACGAGCGGATTGACGCCCTCGAACGAGATCGGCCCGAGCGACATCATGCCTTGCTTCAGCATCAGCTGTGCGGCGGCATTGGTCATGACCGTAAAGAGAATGAAGACGATGTATTTCATGTGTTCCGAGCCACCCCTTCATGCTTCCTATTACAAACAAGCAAACATTTCGTGAAGCCACAAGAATGTTTTGAGTGAATCATGGATTTAACGATCGATACCAAGAATTACTCAAGTTATATCTATTCCGCTGCCTCGGCTACGCAGCGCCGCGTGTCGAGCTTCCTTGCCGTCCGCGCCCAGAAACTCGATAGGAAGGCGGGATCGCGAAGCAACTCCAGCCGCGGCCATTCGGGAAAGGACGAAGCGAAGATGTCTGCGCCCATACGAGCATCCTTGTAGGGATTGACGGCGCCGCCTGCCTCGACGGTGATGCGATCGAGTTCCCGCAACAAGGCCAGCGTCGCAGCCCCCCTGTTGGGGAAATCCAGCGTCAGCGTGTAGCCGGGACGCGGGAACGACAGCAGCGCCGGCGAGCGGATGGAGCCGAAGCGTTTCAATACGGTGAGGAACGAGCCCTGCCCGGCTTGCCTTGCAGCCGCAAGCAATGCCGGCACGGCCTCGCGCGCCGCCGCTTCCGGCACCACGCTCTGGTGTTGGAAAAGCCCTTTCGGCCCATAAAGCCGGTTCCAGTCGCGCACGCCGTCGAGCGGGAAGAAGAAGCCCTGGTAGCCAACCTGGCGCGGCGCCGTCGACCGCCCCTTCTTCCACCTGTAGGCGGCGTTGAAGGCGGTCAGGAACGGCCGGTTGAGCACATTGAACGGCGGCTGGACCGGCACCGAGAGATTGCCACCGGCGCGCGAGGCGGCATGCGAGCCGTGCTCGGCATGATTGCCTGTAAACAGCAACCCGCGACCGCTATTGCGGCCGCCGGCAAGTTGGTCGATCCAGGCGACCGCATATTCATTGGCCTGATCGGCCGCCTCGGCCAAACCGAAGAACTCGTCGAGATCGCGAAACGGCGTCGCCTTTTCGACGATGTCGAGCGAATGAACCCGCATCAACCGGATCGAGGCAGACAGGATGAGACCGGTCAGCCCCATGCCGCCGATCGTCGCCGCAAACAGGCGCGCATTGTCTGCTGCCGAGCAGCGATAGGTCCTTCCGTCGGACCTGAGCAGCGTGAAGCTCTCGACATGGCAGCCGAAGGTGCCGCGCCGGTGATGGTTCTTGCCATGCACGTCATTGGCGATGGCGCCGCCGAGCGTGACGAATTGCGTGCCTGGCACAACCGCCGGAAAGAAGCCGTAAGGGGCGGCGTGGGCGATGATGTCGGACAACAGCACGCCGGCATCCGCCTCGAGAACACCGGTTTCGGCGTTGAAGGCGTGGATGCGGTTCAGCGATCGCATATCGACGACCGCTCCGGCCTCGTTCTGGCAGGAATCGCCGTAGGAGCGGCCATTGCCATAGGCAAGCAGCGACGCCGGCTTGGCCCGACCGCCCTTCAGCAGCGCGATCGCCTCATCGGCCCCGATGGCGCGCGGCGCCGGCGGTGTGGCAAGGCCAAAGCTTGGGAAACGTCCGGCGGCCATGCCTACCAGCCCCCGATGACCAGCATCACCGCACCGATCAGCACCACGATCTGGCTGCGCCAGTCGCGGATGATGAACACGACCGGATCGTCATGCATCTCGTTGCGGCGCGCCAGGATCCAGACGCGCATGGTGAGATAAAGCACGATCGGCGCCAGCGGCCAGATCAGCCATGGATGCGGATAGAGCTCCCGCACCGCGACACTGTCCATGTAGAGCGCCAGCACCAGCGCCGAGGAGAAGGCCGAGGCCATGCCGGCCTGGGCGACGATCTCCTGGTCTTCGGTGCGATAGCCGCGGCCGGCAATGCGCTCGCCAGGCGGAATGGCGGTGGTGCGCAATTCGACGAAGCGCTTCACCAGCGCCAGCGACAGGAAGAAGAAGATAGAGAAGGCCAGCAGCCAGAACGAGACGTCGACGCCGGTCGCCGCCGCACCGGCCAGGACGCGGATCGTGTAGAGGCCGGCGAGCGTCAGCACATCGACCAGCAGCATGCGCTTGAACGACAGCGAATAGGCCGTGGTGACGACCATGTAGCCGCCAAGCACAGCCAGAAATTCGTGCGACAAGAACAGCCCGGTGCCGAAGCCGATCGCCAAAAGCATCGCAATCGCGCCAAGTCCGAACGGGATGGACAGCGCACCGCTGGCGAACGGCCTGTTGCGCTTGGTGAGGTGTTTGCGGTCGAGCGCGAGGTCAAAGAAATCGTTGAGGATGTAGATGGCCGATGCCACCGCACTGAACGAGACGAATGCCAGCAGGCATTGCCAGATCATGTCGGTGTTGAAATATTCGTGCGAGAGCACCATCGGCACTGCGATCAGCGAATTCTTCAGCCACTGATGGACACGCAGCATCTTGACGATGGTCCGCAAAGTCGGCTTCGGCGCCGGCATCGTCTCGGCGCCATGTGCCGCCTGCCAGCGCGCGGCATGGCGGTCGGGCGCGACGACGATCGCGTTGCGCGCTGCATCAAAGACTTGGAGATCGTGACGGCTGTTGCCGGCATAGTCGAAACCGCCATCACCATAGGCTGCGATCAGCGAAGCGCGCTTCCTGCCCGAGGTGAGATTGGCGAGACCATCGGTGGCCAGCACCTGGTCGAAAATGCCGAGATGGACCGCGATGGCATCGGCGAACTTGCGCGGCGTGCCGGTCGCCAGCACGATCTTGCGGCCTTCGGCATGCTCGGTCCGGAGGCGGCAAAGCAGCACCTCGCGATAGGGCAGCGATGCCGGATCGATGTCGATGCGCTGCGCGATTGCCTGCTTCAGCCGCGCCGGTCCGCCGGCGGCCCAGAAAGGCACGAGGAAGATATAGAGCGGGTTCTTCTTGAGAAGGATGAACAGCCCTTCCCACAACAGGTCGGTCGCGATCAGCGTGCCGTCGAGATCGACCGCAAGCGGTATTGCGTTCCTGTCCGACCGCGCATCCATGTCCTACCCTGCCCGCGTAGAGTTGCGCGCCGCTTTTCGGCGTCTTGAGGCTGGTATAGCGGGCGATGACGTAGCGAACGTTAAAACGCACGGTTGCAGACGGCTGCCATGGGGGTATTTCCGGCGTCATTGTTAAACAACCGCTACCGGAAACGATAAAAGGCCGGGCAAATTCCCGGCCTCCGCAATCGTGACGCCAGGATTACTTGATGCGGGCGACACCGCCCGAAATCTCGACGGTTTCCGAACCGGTCAGGGCTTCGAGGTCGCCATTGGGCAAGGTGACGAAGCAGCCATTCGGGCAGAACTCAACCGTTTCGCCACCGGCCAACGCAAGGTCGGTCTTGCTGCCGCCCTCGGTGACGACCAGCGTTCGGGTCTCGGCGTCCTTGTTGACCGCGCTCGCGGCATGGACCGAGCCGATAGCGGCGACCAGGGCGACGGCAGCGACGAGAGACTTCCACATGGTGCAATATCGGTGTTCCCACCGCCTCTGTTGCATTTCGCAAGGCATTTTCGCCTTTGCATGGAGCTTATATGAGATGGAAGCTGAACCGCAACTGAATGCCCCATTCATGCCGCAATCGGCTTTCGATGGTTGAGACCCACCGATTCCCAGCCTAGTCCGGATCTGGCTTCCTGGTTTTGCGGGACTTGACTAGTCGCTTCTTCTCCGCCTCGGCTTCGGCCTTCACCTGCTCCTGTTCGGCGAAGTCGGCCTCGATCTTGTCGTCGTCTGTCGGCCAGGCCTTGGGCTTGTGGGCCTCGACCACGGCGCGTGGCGTCGAGGGCATCTCGATGTGTTCGCTGCTGAATTTTTCAAGCACGGCAAAACGGATGTCGTTCTGCGCGATGTTGCCGTTCATCACATCGGCCAGGAACACGCGGATCTCGAATTCCAGGGCGGCAGGGCCGAAATTGGAAAACAGCACGAAGGGTTCGGGGTTCTTCAGCACCATCGGGTGGCTGCGGGCGATCTCCAGCAGGACGGCATGAACCTGCTTGACGTCGCTGCCATAGGCGACGCCGACCTTGATGTCGATGCGGCCGAGCTTGTTGCGGTGCGTCCAGTTGCCGACGGCATTGTTGATCAGGTTCGAGTTGGGCAGGATCACCGATTGCCGCTGGAAGGTTTCGATCTCGGTGGCGCGCACGCTGATCTTCTTGACTGTGCCGCTGACATCGCCGGCAACGATCCAGTCGCCCACCTTGAACGGCCGTTCGGCCAACAGGATCAGGCCGGAAACGAAATTAGACACCACGTTCTGCAGGCCAAAGCCGATACCGAGGGAAAGAGCGCCGGCGACCAGCGCCAGGCTGGACAGGTCGATGCCCGCCGCCGAGATGCCGACCAGTGCCGCGAGCGCGACGCCGGCATAGCCGACCGCCAGCCGGATCGAGTTGCGCACGCCGGTATCGACCTTGCCACGCGCCATCACGGAACCGTCGAGCCAGCCCTGGAACCAGCGTGTCAGGAAATAGCCTATGACGAAGACGACGATGCCGGAGAGGATGCCGGTGACCGAGATCGTCACCGAGCCGATGTTGATCCCGGTTGCGAGCTTGTAGGCCCAGGCCTGGATATCGCCGGGCTGGAAACCCCACATCAGCAGGATCAACGGCAGGAACACCAGCACGATCATCACATTGATGGCAACGCTGACGACAAGGCCGAGCTGGTCGAGGGCTGTATCCTCGTAGCTGGATTTGGCCGACAGCCAGCGCCCGACGGTCGTGTTGGCGAAAGCACCCTCCTCGCCGATCGCCTGCGCCGACAGGAAGCCGATATAGGCGGTGATCAGCACGGTGCCGGTAACGACGACCTGCAACGAAACGAACAGAGCAAGGCCGATGTAACCGAGCAGCGCCGCGACGATGGTGAAAAGACCGAGCGCAAGCGCCGTATAGCGCAGCCATGCCGGCCAAGGCCGCCAGCTTCCGTCACGCGCCTTGAACGGCCTCAGCATCGCCATCAGGATCAGGATGACGCCGACGATGATGGTGGCGCCGAAACTGCGGGCGATGGTCAGCGACAGCGGCGAGCCCATTTTGTCGTTGATGACCGACAGGAAATAATTGACGCCGATGACCACGGCCATGGCGGTCGTCAGCCGCACCAGCCAGCGCGCCGGACCTGTCTCGACGGGGATAAGGCGCCAATTCGGCAGCCGCGGCTCGAGCGCCGCATTGGTCAATCGGTTGACGCAGAACACCACCCCGATGACGGCCGCGAGCGCATTCAGGAAGAGGCCGATGTCGCCACGCAACACATTGTAATAGTTGAAAAAGAACACCGTGGAGGCCAAGAACACGCCAACCGCCAGCGTCGGCAGCAAGGTCGACCAGAAGGCCACCGACAAGCGGCTGAGATAGGATGGATCCTCATTGGCAGGGTCGGCTTCGAACACGCGCCCGAACAGGCGCCGGCCACCGACCAGCAGCACCAGCGCCAGCCCGAGCGCCACGAAGGTTGCCGCCAGAATGGCCTGGAACTTGAACTTGAAAGCGAAGCTTAGCCATGACGACACCGCTTTGTAGAAATTGCCGAATTCGTCCCTGGCGTCCGAAAAGACCTGCGGGCTGAGCGCGTCGGACAGCACATAGCGCTTGGTGAGCACATTGCGGAACAGCTCGCTGCGCATGTTGCCGATCTTGTCGATCAGCCCGCTGATGCGGATCGAAAGCGATTGGGCTTGCGCAATGACGGCATTGATCTCCGCCTTTTCCGACACCAGCGCCTCGCGTTCGCCGCTGACGATGTCGGGCTCCGGCGGCTGACCCGCGGCAGGTGCCGCGCCAAGCTGCTCAAGACGGCTGTTGATCTCGCCAAGACGCGTACGGAAGGCCAGTGCGCTGTTCAGCGATTGCCGCGACAGCTCCTCGAGTTGCAAGCGGATATCGACAAGGCTGCTATCCTCCTCGCCGTCCTGCTGTATCTGCTTCTCGAAATTGTCGGTCTTGGTCGTCAGCGCCTGGATGATCTTCTGCTGGTCGGCGACCAGTCCGGCAGGCGCCTGGCCAAGCCCCTGTGCCACCGCATCGAACGACAGCGGCGCCGAGACGACAAGCGTGAGGATCAAAATGAGACGAAGCAATCGGAAAAGCATGATTTGTTGGCGACTCATCGGCGGCAAAGGCAATTTGAAAGCCTGCTCTTGATAAAGACGGCCCTATCATGGGGCAAGCCGTCGTATCGCGAGCCCGTCCGATCATTGGCCTCAACCGATCACTCACTCCGATTGATCCCATCCCAGGCGTCGGCCAGTCGAAAGGCGATGGCGCAATATTGGCTTTGCGGATGCGGCCTGCTCTATAGTCTGCCGCATCGCCCGAACCGGATGACATCAATGGCAGAGTACTCGGCCTTTTCGCTGCTCGCGAACGCGCTCAAGGGAAACAAGGATTGGAAGCCGGCATGGCGCAAGCCGGACCCGAAGGCGTCCTATGACGTCATCATCATCGGCGGCGGCGGTCATGGGCTGGCGACCGCCTATTATCTTGCCAAGGAACACGGCATCACCAATGTCGCCGTTGTGGAAAAGGGCTGGCTCGGCTCCGGCAATGTCGGCCGCAACACAACGGCGGTGCGCTCGAACTATCTGCTGCCGGCCAACACCCGCTTCTACGAACACTCGATGAAGCTGTGGGAAAACCTTTCGCACGAGCTCAACTACAATGTCATGTTCTCGCAGCGCGGCTGCCTGAACCTGGCGCACACGCCGGCCCAGTTCGACGACTATGCAAGACGCGGCAATGCCATGCGCCATCTCGGCGTCGATGCCAAACTGATGACGAAGGCTGAGATCAAACGTCTGATTCCGGCGCTCGACATCTCCGACAGCGCGCGCTTTCCGGTGGTTGGCGGCCTGATGCAGCGACGCGCCGGCACCGCCCGCCATGATGCGGTGGCCTGGGGCTATGCGCGCGGCGCCGACCGTCGCGGCGTCGACATCATCGAAAACTGCGAGGTCACCGGCTTCCTGCGCGACGGCGACCGCATTTCAGGCGTGACGACGTCCCGTGGCGACATCCGCGCCAAGAAGGTGGCCGTTGCGGTCGCCGGCAGCACCGGGCGTGTCATGCAGCTTGCCGGTATCGAGACAATGCCGATCGAGAGCCATGTGCTGCAGGCCTTCGTCACCGAATCGCTGAAACCCTTCATCGACACGGTCGTCACCTTCGGCATGGGCCATTTCTACATGTCGCAGTCGGACAAGGGCGGCCTCATCTATGGCGGCGACATCGACGGCTACAACAGCTACGCCCAGCGCGGCAATTTGCCCGTCGTCGACGAGGTGATGAGCGAAATGCTGGCGCTGTTTCCGGGCCTTGCGCGCGTGCGCATGCTGCGCTCCTGGGGCGGTGTTTGCGACATGTCGATGGACGGCTCGCCGATCATCACCACCGGCCCCCTGCCCGGCATGTATCTCAACTGCGGCTGGTGCTATGGCGGCTTCAAGGCGACGCCGGCTTCCGGCTGGTGCTTCGCCTGGACCATCGCCAAGGACCAGCCGCACGATCTCAACGCCCCCTTCACCCTCGACCGCTTCCACCGCGGCCTGGTGATCGACGACAAGGGCCAGGGTGCAAACCCGCGGCTGCATTAGGCATTAGGTAGAGTTCAATGTTGATCACTTGCCCCTATTGCGGTCCGCGCGACGTCATCGAGTTCACTTATCAGGGGGACGGCAACCGTGAGCGCCCCGACCCCGCCTCGCAGAATTTCGAGGCGTGGAACGCTTATGTCTATGACCGGCTGAACCCGGCCGGCGACCACAACGAGATCTGGCAGCATTCCGGCGGTTGCCGCACGCATCTGCGCGTCGTGCGCAACACGCTGACGCATGAGATTTCCAGTGTCGCCTTTATGCGCGGCGATCATGGCTCGGCCGCGCGCCGCAAGGCGGAGGACAAGTCATGAGCCCGCGCCGCACCGACACCGGCGGCCGCATCGACCGGCTGAAAACCATCCGCTTCACCTTCGATGGCGCATCCTACACCGGCCATGCCGGCGACACGCTGGCGTCAGCCCTGCTGGCCAAGGGCGTCACGCTGTACGGCCGCTCGTTCAAATACCACCGCCCGCGCGGATTGCTGACTGCCGGCGTCGAGGAGCCCAATGCGCTGGTAACGGTGCTGAAGGGCGAGGTTCGTGAACCCAACATCCCGGCGACCATGGTCGAGATCCATGACGGCTTGGTTGCCATCAGCCAGAACCGCTTCCCCTCGCTTGCCTGGGACATCAACGCCGTCAACCAGCTCGGCGGCAAGATCCTGTCGGCCGGGTTCTACTACAAGACCTTCATGGGACCGGTGTTCGGTCCGCTCAAAGGCACGCGCTTCTGGATGTTCTGCGAACACTTCATCCGCCGCGCAGCCGGTCTCGGCAGTGCCGGATCGGCGAAGGACCCGGCCCGCTACGAACGCATGAACGCCTTTTGCGAGGTGCTGGTGGTCGGCTCCGGCCCGGCCGGACTGATGGCCGCCAAGGCCGCCGCCGATCAGGGCGCGCGCGTCATGCTGGCCGATCTCGAGCCGCGTTTCGGCGGCTCGGCCAACTGGTCCGATGAGACGATCGACGGCGCGCCGGCCGCAGACTGGGCCCGTCGCACCGTCGCCCAGCTCGAAGGCCGCGACAATGTCCGGCTTTTGCCGCGCACCACGGTGTGGGGTTATTACGACAACAACACGCTTGCCGCGCTCGAACGGGTCAGCGACCACAAGGATCAGCCAGGCAAGGGCGAGCCGCGCCATCGCTATTGGGCGATCCGCGCCAAATCCGTGGTCCTGGCCACTGGTGCGTTCGAGCGGCCGCTGGTCTTCCCCGGCAATGACCGGCCAGGCGTGATGCTGGCGCATGCAGCCGAGCGCTATGTCAACGAATTCGGCGTGCTGCCGGGCGAGCGGATCGCACTGTTCACCAACAATGACAGTGCCTATCGGGCGGCCGTCGCCTTGAAGAAGGCCGGTGCCGCGGTCGTCGCCATCGCCGATGTCAGGCCGGAACTTTCGCCGGAGATGCGCAAGCTGGCCGCGGAAGCGGAGGCCGAGATCTTCGCCGGCCATGCCGTCGTCGCCACCGAAGGCGGCAAGGCGCTGTCCGGCCTCAAACTGCAGCGCTTCGACATGATCAATGGCACGCTCATCGGTGATGCCCGCAGCATCCACGCCGATTGCCTGCTGATGTCGGGCGGCTGGTCGCCGACCATCCATCTGGCCAGCCAGGCCGGTGCCAAGGCGGAATGGAACGCCGCGCGGCAAGCTTTCCTGCCGCCAAAGCCGACACAGAGCTGGATTGGCGCCGGCGCTTTCACTGGCAGTTTTTCCACCGCCGAGGCCATCGCCGAAGGCCGCGCCGCCGGCCTCGCCGCCGCCGGTGGAACGAGCACGCCGGCCGTGCTGCCGACGGTCGAAGCAGCACCTGGCGATCCCGATCCGGCACCGGTGTTCGAGATCAGGGCCAAGGGCAAGAGCTTTGTCGATTTCCAGCACGACGTCACGGCAGAAGACGTGCGACTTGCACACCGCGAAGGCTTCGTCTCGGTCGAGCATCTCAAGCGCTACACCACGCTCGGCATGGCGACCGACCAGGGCAAGAGCTCCAACGTGCCTGGCTTGGCCATCATGGCCGAAGCGCTGGGCAAGCCGATCCCCGAGGTTGGCACGACACGCTTCCGGCCGCCTTTTGCGCCGGTGTCGATCGGCTCGCTGGCGGCGGAACGCTTCGGCGAACTGAAGCCCGAGCGACTGACGCCGATGCATGACTGGCATCTGGCCAATGGCGCGACGATGTATTCCGCCGGCCTCTGGTATCGCCCTATGATCTACGGGCTTTCAGGCGAAACGGTCGAGCAGGCCTATGTGCGCGAAGCCAAGGCGACACGCGAAAGCGCCGGCATCGTCGATGTCTCGACATTGGGCAAGATCGCCGTGCAGGGCCCCGACGCCGCCGCATTCCTCGACCGTGTCTACACCAACATGTTTTCGACGCTGGCCGTCGGCAAGGCACGTTACGGCCTGATGCTGCGCGAGGACGGCCTTGCCTTCGACGACGGCACCACATGGCGGCTCGGCGAGCAGGATTTTCTGATGACCACCACCACGGCCAATGCTGGCAAGGTGATGCAGCATTTGGAATATTTCCTCGACGTGATCTGGCCGGAGCTGAAAGTCCACGTCACCTCGGTGACCGACGAATGGGCAGGTGCCGCGATCGGCGGGCCGAGGGCCAGGCAGATCCTTGCCGCTTGCGTCACCGGCACCGGGGTCGACAATGCCACCTTGCCCTTCATGGGCATCGTGCGTGGCGATATAGCAGGCGTGCCGGTGATGATATGCCGGCTGTCCTTCTCCGGTGAAATGGCCTTCGAGGTCTATTCCGGCGCCGGCTTCGGCACCCATGTCTGGGAAGCGCTTGTTGAAGCCGGCAAGCCGTTCGGGCTGGTCACCTACGGGCTCGAGGCACTGGGCACCATGCGCATCGAAAAGGGCCATGTCACCGGCGCCGAGATCGATGGCCGCACCACGGCACGCGACCTGCATCTCGACTGGATGCTGTCGAAGAAGAAGCCTTTCATCGGCTCGGCAATGATGGACCGCGAAGGCTTGATCGCATCGGACCGCCTCGAACTGGTCGGCCTGATCGCCCTCGATAACCGGCCACTCAACGGTGGCGCCCACATTGTCGAGGAGGTTGACGAAGCCAATCCGCACGACTCCATCGGCCATATCACCGCCTGCTGCTATTCGCCGGCGCTCGGCAAACATATCGCGCTGGCGCTGGTCAAGGGCGGCAAGGCACGGCAAGGCACACGCGCTCATGTCTCCGATCCCTTGCGCAACCGGTTCGGACCGGTCGAGATCGTCTCCAACCACTTCTTCGATCCGGACGGGAGCCGCATGCATGGTTGAGCGCCAATCACCCGAGCCCTTGTCGCCGCTTGAGCCCGAATTCCACGTCGGCTCGCACGGCAATTTCGAGCATGGTGTCGAGATCATCCTGACCGAGACGAGGCCGGGGTCGATCGTGCAGCTCGCCGCCTGGCCCGGCGAGGAGAAGAAGCTGATCGCGGCCTTCCGCACCGTCACCGGGCTTGCCCTGCCCGATGGCGCCGGCGGTGGCCTGAGCGACGGCGTGAAGTCGGCTTTCGGCTTCGCGCCGGGAAAGTTCACCGTTGCCGACGAGGCCGAAGGGCTGGCCGCTGCCTTTGCCAAGGCGGTGCCCCCGGCCATCGGCACGGTGACCGACCTCTCGCACGGCCGCACCGCCATCCGCATTGCCGGGCCGAAGGCCGAATGGGTACTGGCGAAATTCTTCGCCATCGACTTTTCGCTGCCGGCCTTTCCCATCGGCGCCGGCCGTTCGACCACCCATCACGATGTCTTCGCCCAGATCCAACGCACCGGCGCCGACCAGTTCGACACCTATGTCTTCCGCTCGTTTGCACGCTCGTTCTGGAAGGCGCTCTGCCATGCCAGCGAGGAAGTCGGCTACGAGGTGCAGTAGGCGGCGGCGCCGAACGGTCGCATCGCTCCTGCTTCTGGCATCAAGGCAAGCCGGTTCTGCCGCTAGAGAATCTGGCCGCAGGCGCCCATGGTGCGAAAACGTGGCCGCCCAACCGGCCCAGGGATATGAAATCCCTTCTTCAAGAGTCGGCACATTCGTTTGGTTCGAACATCTCCATGACCGCAGAACTATCCGCCGGCGCCACGGATCGCGCCGATGTGCCGGCCAGAGCCTTGCTCCTGCTGCCGCTAACGGTCGCCTGCGGCGTGTTCATGACCAGCCTCGACCAGAATGTCGTGGTGACCGCGCTGCCGGGCATCAGCGAAAGCCTCGGGCGTCCGCCCAGCCAGCTCGGCCTCTTGATTACCGTCTATGTCGCCAGCCTGATCATCTCGATGCCGCTTGGCGGCTGGGCCGCCGACCGCTTCGGACTGCGCAACGTCTACTGCTTTGCCTTGCTGGTGTTCGCCGCCTCGTCGGCGCTCTGCGGGCTGTCCGACAACATCTGGACGCTGGTCGGCGCCCGCGCGCTGCAAGGCTTTGGCGGCGCCTTGATGGGCACGCTCGGCCAGGTCGTCATCCTGTCGACCTTTCCGCGCAGCCGAACGCTGAAGATCAACATGTACATCTCGCTGGCCGGCCAGTCCGGACCGTTGGTCGGTCCGCTCGTCGGCGGCGCGCTGACCACCTACATTTCCTGGCGCTGGATCTTCTTCATCAACGTGCCGTTCGCGCTGGCTGCGGCAATTCTTGCCGCCTCGCTGTTTCCGACGATGACCAAGCCGGTGCGCACGCCGTTCGATTTTCCGGGCTTCCTGCTGGTCGGCAGCGGCATGGTCCTGCTGGTCTTCGGCATGGATTCGCTTGCCGCCAAGGATGCCGCGGGCGGCATCATCGCCGCCGAACTGGCGCTGGCGCTCGTTATCCTGACCATCGCCTCGTTCTACTGCCTGCGCGTGCGCAATCCGCTGCTCGATCTCAAGCTGTTGCGCATCCGTACCTTCCGCATTTCGTTCCTCACCGGTGGCGGGCTGGACACGATCGGCCTCAGCTCCGTCGTCTTCCTGCTGCCGCTGATGTTCCAGCTCGGCTTCGGCATGAGCGCGGTTCAGGCGGGATCGCTGACCTTCGTCGCCGCGGTCGGCTCCGTGGCCATGCGGTTCTTCATGCCGCGTGTCCTCAACCGTTTCGGCTTTCGCCGCGTGCTGGTCTACAACACGCCCATCGTCGCCGCCCTGGTTGCCGGCTTCGCGCTGATGCAGGCGACGACGCCGGTATGGATCGTGCTCACCTACATCTTCGTCTTCGGCGTCTTCCGCTCCGCGCAATGGGCCTCGACCGGCAACCTCGCCTATTCCGACATCGCGCCCGAGCAGCTCGCCCGTTTCAGCGCGCTCTATTACATATTATGGCAGCTGGCAGTGGCGATCAGCGTTGGCCTGGCCGCCGCGGCACTGTCGTTTCTGGCGGGCGGCGGCCCTGCCGTCGCCGACGACTTTCGCATCCTGTTCGTGATCGAGGGCGTCATCACGCTCTGCGCGCTGCTTGCCTACCTCAAGCTGACGCCGCAAGACGGCGTCCATGTCAGCGGCCACGGCGCACAGATGAACACGGAATGAAGCTGGCTGGCTTACTCGCTGAACGTCACCCACTCTTCCAGCGGCACGCGGTCGGTGCGGAAGGCGTTTTCAGGTTTTGACGTATCTTCGTAACCAACCGCCATGCCGCAGACGACGATCTCTTCGTCCGGAATGTCGAGCACCGGCCTGATCTGCCGGTGATAGGGCGCGAAGGCCGCCTGCGGACAGGTGTGCAGACCCCTGCCTCTAGCTGCGACCATGATGTTCTGCAGGAACATGCCGTAGTCAATCCACGAGCCCTGGTTGAGGCGGCGGTCGATGGTGAAGATCATGCCGACCGGAGCGTCGAAGAAGACGAAGTTGCGGTCGTGCTGGGCGCGCATCTTGTCGACCTCGCGGCGACCAATGCCGAGCGCGCCATAGAGGCCGAAACCGTTGGCGCGGCGGCGGGTCAGATACGGCTCGAAGAACTGGGTGGGATAATACCGGTACTCGTCCCAATCGGCTTTTTCGGCGCGAATGCCGGAATTGAGAATGGCGTCTGATATCCGCTGCTTGCTCTCGCCCTTGGTGACATAGACTTTCCATGGCTGCATGTTGGTGCCGGATGGGGCGCGCGCCGCAACCGCCAGAATGGCGCGGATGGTGTCGTCGTCGACCATGTCGGGCAGGAATGCGCGCACCGAACGGCGCGACAGGATCGCCTCGTCGACAATCTCGGCATCGCCCGCGATTCGGGGGTTATTTTCCAGCATGGGCCGTCCCTTACCCTTTGTCTCGATCGGACGTCCCCACTCGCCGCTCTCGGCGGAGCCTTTGCATGAACCATCAAAATCGCGCAAGCAAATCTTGTGCATCCGTGAAAATCTGCTTGATTTTTTCATGAGCTTGATTTCTCATGAAATTTGACGGTATTTTTTCATGAAGAGAGCGTTTTGCCTTCGACTACCGCAAGAACATTGCAGGGATCTGACGAACGCGTGCTGGCCGGCGACATCAGGGCCCTGCGCAAGGCGCGCGGGCTGACACTCGCCGAGATCGGCCTGAATCTTGGCCGTTCCGTCGGCTGGGTCAGCCAGGTCGAACGCGGCCTGTCGACGCCATCGCTCGGTGACCTCAGGGCCTTCGCCGAACTGTTCGGCGTGCCGATCAGCCTGTTCTTCAGCCATGACGTACCTGTCGAAAGCGAGCGCGGCGTGGTCGTGCGCGCCGGCAGGCGCCGCACGCTTGGCACAAGCGAATCCGGCCTGGTGGAGGAGCTTCTGTCGCCCGATCTCGGCGGTAGCTTCGAGATGGTGCGTTCGGTCTTCGCGCCAGGCGCGGAACTGAAGGCCGAGGCGCAGCGGCCGACCGAGGAAGCCGGATACGTCGCGTCCGGACTGTTCGACATCGAGATCGGAGGTGTCTGGCATCGGCTTGGCGAGGGCGACTCCTTTCGCTTCGAAGGCAAGCCCTACCGCTGGCGCAATCCGGGTGCCGAGCCGGCAATTGTCATCTGGGTGGTTTCACCACCCGTCTATTGAGTTCAAGTTTGGAGAAGAACATGGCGGGTTTGCCGAGCACGGCGCGCGTGGTGATCATCGGAGGCGGTGCCGTCGGCACCTCCTCGCTCTACCATCTCGCCAAGGCGGGCTGGACCGACTGCGTGCTCTTGGAAAAGAACGAGCTGACTTCGGGCTCGACCTGGCATGCCGCTGGCAACGTGCCGACTTTCTCCTCGTCCTGGTCGCTGATGAACATGCAGCGCTATTCGACCGAGCTTTATCGCGGGCTGGCCGACGCGGTCGACTATCCCATGAACTATCACGTCACCGGCTCGCTGCGCCTTGCCCACACGAAAGAGCGCATGCAGGAATTTCAGCGCGCCAAGGGCATGGGCCTCTACCAGGGCATGGACATCGACATTGTCGGTGTCGGCGAGATCCAGCGTCGCTATCCCTTCATCGAGACGCATGACCTGAAAGGCGCGCTCTACGACCCGAGCGACGGCGACATCGATCCGGCGCAGCTCACCCAGGCGCTGGCCAAGGGTGCGCGCGACATGGGCGCGAAGATCATCCGCTTCTGCCCGGTCACAGGCGTGCGCCGTGAGAACGACGAATGGGTGGTCGAGACGGCACAAGGTGAGATCCGCTGCGAGATCGTCGTCAATGCCGCCGGCTACCGCGCCGCCGAAGTCGGCCGGATGTTCGGCCGCGACGTGCCGATGATGGTGATGAGCCATCAGTACATTTTGTTCGAGGAGATTCCCGAACTGGCGGCATGGTCGAAGGAACAGGGGAAGAAACTGCCGCTGCTGCGCGACGTCGACACCTCCTACTATCTTCGCCAGGAGAAGAACGGCATGAATCTCGGCCCCTATGAGCGCAATTGCCGCGCGCATTGGGCCACCCACAACGACCCGATGCCGGAGGATTTTTCCTTCCAGCTGTTCCCCGACGATCTCGACCGGCTCGAACATTATCTGGCCGACGCCGTCGCCCGCGTGCCGATCCTGGGCACCGCCGGCCTGTCCAAGGTCATCAATGGCCCGATCCCCTACACGCCGGACGGCAATCCGCTGATCGGCCCGATGCCCGGCGTTCCCAATGCCTTCGAGGCCTGCGTCTTCACCTTCGGCATCGCCCAGGGCGGCGGCGCCGGCAAGGTGCTGGCCGAATGGGTGACAGAGGGCCAGACCGAATGGGACATGTGGTCATGCGACCCGCGCCGCTTCACCTCCTTTGCCGCGGCGCCGGACTATTGCGTCGCCAAGGGCATGGAGATCTACGGCAACGAATACGCCATCCAGTTCCCGCGCCATGCCTGGCCGGAAGGCCGCGACCGCAAGCTGTCGCCGATCCACGATCGCATCAAGGCGCTCGGCGGCCGCTTCGACGCCTATAATGGCTGGGAGCGCGCCACCTGGTATGCGCAAGAGGGCGATGATATTTCAGAGGAAGCGACGCTGACCTTCCGCCGCGAAGGACCCTGGCACCATCGTGTGCGTGAAGAATGCCTGGCCGTGCGCGATGCCGCCGGCATTTTGGACCTGCCGGGCTTCTCGCGCTTCAACCTCGAAGGCCCGGGTGCCGCCGAATGGCTGAGCCTGCAGGTCACTGGGCTGGTGCCGAAGCCAGGCCGCATCGGCCTGGCCTATTTCGCCGACGACAAGGGCCGTATCGTCACCGAAATGTCCGTGGTGCGCCACGACGACAACCTGATGACGCTGATCACCGCGGCGGTCGCGCAATGGCATGATTTCGAGTGGCTGAAATCGCGCATGCCTGAAGATGCGACCTTCAAGCTGATCGATCGGACCGAGGAATTCTCGACCCAGATCCTGGCAGGCCCGAACTCGCGAAAAATCCTCGCTGATGTCTGCGAAGCCGACCTCACTCTGCCATGGCTGACGCATCAGGAGACAAAGATCGCCGGTCGCTGGGCGAAGCTTGTGCGCGTGTCCTTCGCCGGCGAACTCGGCTGGGAAATCCACACCAGGATCGACGACACCGCCGCCATCTTCGATGCCATCTGCGCGGCGGGACAACAGCATGGGCTGAAGCCGTTCGGCATGTATGCGCTGGATTCACTCAGGCTCGAAAAAGGCTACCGCACCTGGAAGGGCGACCTGTCGACCGACTATTCGATCCTGCAGGGCGGGTTGGAGCGCTTCGTCAAATGGGACAAGCCCGACTTCCGCGGCAAGGCAGCACTCCAGAACGAAAAGCAGCAAGGCGTGAAGAAGCGTTTCGTCACACTGGTGGTGGAAAACCCCGGCGATTGCGACGCTCCGTCAGTTTCTACACTCTGGCACGACGGCAAGATCGTCGGCGAGACGACGTCGGGCGGCTGGGGTCACCGGGTCGACAAATCGATCGCACTCGGCATGCTGCGCGCCGACCTGGCCGAACCAGGTACATCAGTCGAGGTCGAAATCTTCGGTGACCGCTTTCAGGCGATCGTGCAGAAGGATGAACCGCTGTGGGATCCGAAGAACGAAAGGCTGCGCGCATGAAGAAAATCATCC
Source organism: Mesorhizobium sp. M0715 (assembly GCF_040320355.1). NCBI lineage: Bacteria > Pseudomonadati > Pseudomonadota > Alphaproteobacteria > Hyphomicrobiales > Phyllobacteriaceae > Mesorhizobium > Mesorhizobium sp. M0715. The sequence goes on from NZ_JAMYPL010000005.1 coordinate 284,628, forward strand.
TCACCGATGGCGGGATGGGCCAGGAACTGGTCCGCCGCAGCAAGTCCGAGCCGACGCCGCTATGGTCGGCCAGGGTGCTGATCGACGAACCGGATCTGGTGCGCGACCTGCACGCGGAATTCATCCGTGCCGGCGCCCGCGTGATCACCATCAACACCTATTCTGCGACACCCGAACGCCTGGCGCGCGAGGGCGCGGAAGACCTCTTCAAGCCATTGCAGAAGCGCGGCATCGAATTGGCCAGGCAGGCCCGCGACGAAGCCGGCGATGCGGCCATCGCCGGCTGCCTGTCGCCGCTTTTCGGCAGCTATGCACCGGCGCTGACCATTTCCTTCGAGGAGACGCTCGATATCTACCGCCGCATCGTTGCCGAGCAGGCCGAGGGCGTCGACCTGTTCCTGTGTGAAACCATGGCGTCGGCGGACGAAGCCCGCGCGGCGGTCACGGCGGCATCGGAAAGCGGCAAGCCGGTATGGGTGTCGTGGACGCTGGCCGACCACGGCAAGCCACGGCTGCGCAGCGGCGAGACAATAGCCGCCGCGGCAGGCGCGCTCGATGGCCTGGCAGTCGCCGCGCGGCTGGTCAATTGCTGCCGGCCGGAAGCAATCGCCGCGGCTTTGCCTGAACTGATCGACCTCGGCGGCCCGGTCGGCGCCTACGCCAATGGCTTCACTTCAACCGAAGCACTCAAGCACGGCGGCACCGTCGATGTGCTGCACGCCCGTCACGACCTTGGCCCGGATGCCTATGCCGACCAGGCGATCGGCTGGGTCGAGGCTGGGGCAAGCATCGTTGGCGGCTGCTGCGAAGTCGGACCGCCGCACATCGCCGCCCTGCGCGACCGGCTCGAACAGGCCGGCTACGAAATTTCGGGAGTTTTGCATGCCTAGACCATCATCGCGTATTTCCGGCATCGTGCCTTCGGGCAAGGACGGCTGGGAAGTCCATTTCGCCGCCTGGACGCGCAAGGAGGCCGGCGAAGACATCATCATGCTGTCGGTCGGCGACCATGATTTCGACACGCCTTCGCAGACCATCGAAGCCTGTGTGACCGCGGTTCGCGGCAGCAATCATCACTACACCCCGCTTCCCGGCTTGCCGCGCCTGCGCAGGGCGATGGCGGCGGCCTCGACCGCCTGCACCGGCGTCGAGACGTCGCCGGATCAGGTGATCGCCACACCGGGTGGCCAGGCCGCACTCTACGCCGCCGTGCAGGGCGTGCTCGACCAGGGCGATCACGCCATCGTCGTGGCGCCCTATTATGCCACCTATCCCAACACGTTCAGCGCCGCAGGCGCTGATTTCACCGTCGTTGAGACACCGGCCGAGGATGGCTTCCAGCCGCGTGCCGACATGATCCGCGCGGCAATCCGGCCGAACACGCGCGCCGTCCTGATCAACACGCCGAACAATCCGACAGGAGCTGTCTATTCGCGCGAGCGGCTGGAGCAGTTGGCAGAAGTCTGCCGGGAGCACGACCTCTGGCTTCTGTCGGACGAAGTCTACTGGACGCTCGGCGGCGGCGAGCACGTCTCGCCGCGCTCGCTGCCAGGGATGGCCGAGCGGACGCTGGTCATCAATTCGATGTCCAAGAGCCACGGCATGACCGGCTGGCGCATGGGCTGGCTGACGGGACCGGAGGAGATGATCACGCTCATGATCAATCTCAATCTGGTGACGACCTACGGCCTGCCGGCCTTCATCTCGATTGCTTGTTCCGAGGCGCTGGAGAACCGTTACGGTGTCAAGGAGATCGCCGAACGTTACGCGGCACGCCGCACCGTCTTGCTCGACGCCGTGCGGGGCATGAACGATGTCACCGTGCGCGGTTCGGAGGGCGGCATGTATGTCATGCTCGACATCTCGGCCGTCGAACCGGACGACGAGAAATTCGCCTGGGCCCTGCTCGACAGCGAAAAGGTTGGCGTCATGCCCGGCTCCAGCTTCGGCGAAGCGGCCGCCGGCCACATTCGCATCAGCCTCTGCCAGCCCGAACCCGTGCTGCAGGAAGCTGCACTTCGTCTGCGCCGCTTTGCTTCCAGCTACCGTCGCGAGGCAGCATGACCGCCAAGGCAATTCCCGCCAAAGCAAGAGCGGTCATCATCGGCGGCGGCGTTTCCGGCTGTTCGGTCGCCTATCACCTGGCCAAGCTCGGCTGGACTGACATCGTGCTTCTCGAACGCAAACAGCTGACGTCGGGCACGACATGGCACGCCGCCGGCCTGATCGGCCAGTTGCGCGGTTCGCAGAACATGACACGGCTGGCCAAATATTCCGCCGATCTCTACGTCAAGCTGGAAGCCGAGACCGAGGTCGGCACCGGCATGCGCCAGGTCGGTTCGATTACCGTGGCGCTGACCGAGGAGCGCAAGCACGAGATCTACAGGCAAGCGTCGCTGGCGCGTGCCTTCGATGTCGACGTGCGTGAGATTTCGCCCAGGGAAGTCAGCGAGATGTACCCGCATCTCAATGTTTCCGATGTCGTCGGTGCCGTGCATCTGCCGCTCGACGGCCAATGCGACCCCGCCAACATCGCCATGGCCCTGGCCAAGGGCGCGCGCCAGCGCGGCGCCACCATCGTCGAGAATGTGAAGGTCACCAAGGTCCATACCAAGGCCGGCCGCGTCAGCGGCGTGTCCTGGGCACAGGGCGAAGACCAAGGCACGATCGAAGCCGACATCGTCGTCAACTGCGCCGGCATGTGGGCGCGCGAACTGGGAGCGCAGAACGGCGTCACCATCCCGCTGCATGCCTGCGAGCATTTTTACCTCGTCACCGAACCGATCCCCGGCCTCACCCGTCTGCCGGTGCTGCGGGTGCCGGACGAGTGCGCCTACTACAAGGAGGACGCCGGCAAGATGATGCTGGGCGCCTTCGAGCCGGTGGCAAAACCCTGGGGCATGGACGGCATAAGCGAGGATTTCTGCTTCGACCAGTTGCCGGAGGACATGGAGCATTTCGAGCCGATCCTCGAAATGGGCGTCAACCGCATGCCGATGCTGGCAACCGCCGGCATCCACACCTTCTTCAACGGTCCTGAGAGTTTTACGCCCGACGACCGCTACTATCTCGGCGAGGCGCCGGAGCTGTCCGGCTACTGGATGGCGACCGGCTACAACTCGATCGGCATCGTCTCCTCCGGCGGCGCCGGCATGGCGCTGGCGCAGTGGATCAATGACGGCGAAGCCCCGTTCGACCTGTGGGAAGTCGACATCCGCCGCGCCCAGCCGTTCCAGAAGAACCGCCGCTATTTGAAGGAACGCGTCTCGGAAACGCTCGGCCTGCTCTATGCCGACCATTTCCCTTATCGGCAGATGGCGACCTCGAGGAATGTCAGGCGTTCGCCGCTGCACGAGCATCTGAAGGTGCGCGGCGCCGTGTTCGGCGAAGTCGCCGGCTGGGAGCGCGCCAACTGGTTCGCCCGCGAGGGCCAGGAGCGCGAATACCGCTATTCCTGGAAGCGCCAGAACTGGTTCGACAACCAGCGCGAAGAACACCTCGCGGTCAGGAATGGCGTCGGCCTGTTCGACATGACCTCCTTCGGCAAAATCCGTGTCGAGGGCCGCGACGCCAGCGCTTTCCTGCAAAGACTGTGCGCCAACCACATGGACGTCGCGCCGGGCAAGATCGTCTACACCCAGATGCTCAACCAGCGCGGCGGCATCGAGAGCGACCTGACGGTTTCGCGGCTGTCGGAAACGGCTTTCTTCCTCGTCGTCCCCGGCGCCACGCTGCAGCGCGACCTGGCTTGGCTGCGCAAGCACGTCGCCGACGAGTTCGTCGTCGTCACCGACGTGACGGCGGCCGAAAGCGTGCTCTGCCTGATGGGCCCGGACGCAAGAAAGCTGATCCAGAAGGTCAGCCCCAACGATTTTTCCAATGATAAAAATCCGTTCGGCACGTTCCAGGAAATCGAGATCGGCATGGGCCTGGCCCGCGCCCACCGCGTCACCTATGTCGGCGAACTCGGCTGGGAACTCTATGTCTCGACCGACCAGGCGGCTCATGTCTTCGAGGCGATCGATGAGGCCGGCGCCGAAGGCGGCCTGAAGCTCTGCGGCCTGCACACGCTGGATTCCTGCCGCATCGAAAAGGCCTTCAGGCATTTCGGCCACGACATCACCGATGAAGACAATGTGCTGGAAGCCGGCCTTGGCTTTGCGGTGAAGACCGCCAAGGGCGACTTCATCGGCCGCGATGCCGTGCTGCGCAAGAAGGAAGCCGGCCTGTCACGCCGGCTCGTCCAGTTCCGCCTGAAGGATCCAGAGCCCCTGCTCTTCCACAACGAAGCGATCCTGCGCGACGGCAAGATCGTCGGCCCGATCACTTCAGGCAATTACGGCCATCATCTCGGCGGCGCGGTCGGGCTAGGCTATGTGCCATCCGAGGGCGAGAGCGAAGCGGATGTGCTGGCTTCATCCTACGAAATCGAGATCGCCGGCGAGCGCTTTGCGGCGGAAGCCTCGCTGAAGCCGATGTATGATCCGAAGGCCGAGCGGGTGAAGATGTAGCGCCTCTTACCCTCCCCCTTGTGGGGAGGGTCGGCTCGCGGTCGGAGCAGAGCGGAGATTGCGGGACGGGGTGGGGATAGCGCCCTACGAGACCCCGCTTCTCAAAACCGCTCCAGCTTTGCCCGCACCTTCGCCAGAAACGCCGCCCTTGTTGCCGGCGTCGAGGCATCCATCAAATAGTGCGCCAGGAAAAACGTCCGGCAGCGCGCCGCGCATAGCGCCCGCATGCCGCGCAGCAGGGTCTTGCGCCCCGGCTGGCCGACGACGACGCTCCACCAGGTCGGCGCGCCGCAGGTGGTGATGACGCCAACCTTGGTTACATGCGTCATCAGCGACTTGATCCGCCCCTTGCCGGCCGGCAACTTGAAGGCGACGTCCGTCGCCCACACCCGGTCGAGCCAGCCCTTCAGCATCGCCGGCAGCCCGTACCACCAGGTCGGATAGACAAACAGGATCGCTTCGGCCCAGTTGAGCAGCTCGAAATGCGGCTTCAGCGCCGGGTCCTGCGGCGCCTGGTCATTGTAGGAGCGTCGCTCGTCGCAACCCATCACCGGGTCGAATTTATCGGCGTAGAGGTCGAGCAGCCGCACCTCCCAGCCTCGTCGCATCAGCACGTCGATGGCGGTGTCGCGAATTGCCGCACAGAAGCTGTCCGGCACCGGATGGCAGTAGACCACCAGCGCGCGCATCAGAAGGCATCCATGCTGGCCGCGACCTTGGCCATGAAGGTCTTGCGCGTGCTGTCGGTCGACAGATTCATCGAATAATGCGCAAGATAGGTCACCGGCGCGCCCGGTTTGACGGTGGCGCGCAGCATGCGCTTGATCAGTTTGCGCGGCGGATCGCCCATCAGCATGGCGCGGAACCGGCTGCCGCCATAAGTGGTCACCGCCGCAACCTTGCGTATGTTGTGCAGCGACGGCTGCGCCTTGCCGTCGACCAGCTTGAACGACACGCCGGGAAGGAAGACGCGATCGAAAAAGCCTTTCAGTATCGCTGGAAAGCCATAGTTCCAGACTGGATAGGAAAGCACCAGCGCATCGGCTCGCAGCAGGCGTTCGACATAAGGTGCGGCAGCGTCAGCGGCGCCGCGCGGATTGTGGTAGTCCAGCCTTTCCTGCCGCGTCATCCGCGGATCGAAATCCTCCGCGTAGAGGTCGCAGTCATCGACCGTATGGCCCGCCGCCGTCAACCGCTCTACGATCATGCGGTGCAGGCCGGCATTGAAGCTGGTCTCGACCGGATGGGCGTAAAGGACGAGGATGTTCACAGGGGAATATCCCCTAGGTCAGTGCGAGGCACCCCCCTCTGCCCTGCCGGGCATCTCCCCCGCAAGGGGGGAGATCGGACTGCCGTATCGCTTTCGCTAACTGTCGACGCCGCAGAATGGTCGCGACTCAAAGGCTGCCAATCTCCCCCCTTGCGGGGGAGATGTCCGGCAGGACAGAGGGGGGTACTCAAGCGCAAACCTCTCCTCATCCCACTCTCTGCAGCCCCTTGAACAAAAAAGTCCGACCCGAACGGTAGTCGTAGTCCGGGTTCTCCCAGGCGATCATCTTGCCGGGGTTGAGCAGGCCTTGCGGATCGGTCTCGCGCTTGAAGGCGAGCTGCACCGCGTCGGTCTGCTTCATGCCGCCCTCTTCCAGCGTGTAGCGATGCGGGTTGAAGATCGGGCAGCCATTCTCCTCATGCAGGCGCACGATCTCGTCGAGCCGAGCCTCGCTGGTGAACTTGACCAGCGGCAGGCCGAAGCAGGTGATGTTGCCGTCCAGCCGCACGAATTCCACATGCGAGAAAACCTCGCCCGGAAACATCTTGTCCATCTTTTCGACCAACGCGAGCTGGTTGGGAAAGGGATAGAGCGACTGCAGATAGGTAATCGAAGGATCGACGCGCAGCGCCCTCAGCGTCGTGTGGTTCCAGGCCAGCTCATAGGCCGGCGGCAGCCCCTTCTTTTCGTCCAGCGTTGCGGTTGCGGCATTGTAGATCACCTCGCCACCGGCCCGGCCGGTGAAGGCCAGTAAAGCGTCCAGCCCATGCCGCGCCACCATGACGACGCAGATGCTCTGCCCCTGCTGCAGGAATTTCTGGTGCCGCTTGAAATAAAGCTGTGGCACGGGTGCCGCTATCGGCGTGATCAGCTTGGTCAGGATACCGTCCTGGCACGCCAGTGCATTTCCATAGCGGGCCGCATCCATGAAAGCGTCGAAGCCGACGATGACGTCGATCCATTCATAAGCCGCGGTCAGCGGCATCTCGACCTCCGATATGATGCCGTTGGTGCCGTAGGCATGGGTCACCTTGTGCAGATCCTCGCCGGTGAGTTCGAGCGCTTTCGGCTCGGCCTCCATGGTCACCACGCGCAGCCGGAGCACATTGCCGAAATCACGCAGGCCACCGAAATTGATCGAGCCGACGCCGCCCGAACCGCCGGCGATGAAGCCGCCGATCGAAGCGGTGTTGTAGGTAGAGGGCGATAGCCGGAGTTCCTGCCCGGAATGCGCTCGCGTTGCCTTGTCGATATCGGCCAGAATGGCCCCCGGTCCGGTCACGACGCGACCCGGGGCGATCGACTTGATCTCGTTCATCTCGGCAAGGTTGAGCACGACGCCGCCGGAGAGCGGCATCGCCTGGCCGTAATTGCCGGTGCCGCTGCCGCGCGGTGTCACCGGCACGCCATGGCGATGACAGGCGGCAAGCACGCGGATCAGTTCGGCCTCGTTCTTCGGCGTCACGATCAGATCGCCGGTGACATGGTCCAGTTGCTGCTTCAGCACCGGGCTGTACCAGTAGAAGTCACGGCTCTTCTGCTGGACGATGGCCGGATTGTCGTCGACCTTGAGCCCGTCAAGATCGCGTTTGAGCGCCGAAACGTCCATCATTCCACCATCAGTTCGTCGAGTTCGGCATAGTCGGGCAATTGCCGGTCGATCGCCTTGCCGCCGCGCACCACGATGCGATCCGATTCGGGCCGCGAGAGCAATTCCGTCCAGCTTCGGCCTTTGAACAGGACAAAATCGGCATCGCCGCCGGCGGCAAGCGTGCCGAAGCCATCAAGCCGCATCACCTTGGCCGGCGTCGCGGTGACCGCTTGCGGCCAGTCGGCGACCGGATGATCGAAGTGCAGGATGCGCGTCGCCATGCGGTAGACCTCCAGCATGTCGAGGTCGCCATAGGCATAAAATGGGTCACGCGTATTGTCGGATGCGACGGCAACCGCAATGCCCCTCGCCTTCATTTCGTGCAGCAGCGTCACACCACGCCAGCGCGGCGTGGTGCCGTCGCCGCGCCGATCCTGCAAATAGAGATTGCACATCGGCAATGAAACGACGGCTAGCCCTGCCTTCGCCACCTTGTCCAGCGTGTCGAGCACGTCGAGGTCCGGCTGGCGCGCAAGCGAGCAGCAATGGCCGACGAGGATCTTTCCTTCGAAACCGTTCCAAAGAGCGGCCTCGGCGATCTTCTTCAGCGATATGGCGGAGATGTCATCGGTCTCGTCGGCATGGAAATCGAGATCGAGGCCATGCTTGATCGCTTGCGCGAAGACATGGTCGAGCAGTTCTTCGAGGTCCGGCACCATATAGGTGACGACACCGAGCACGCCCTTTGCCGCGGCAACCCTCTTTGCCAGCCTGTCGAACCACTTTTTGTCGCGTACGCCTTCGATGCCGAGCAAACAGGCGCCCTGCAACTCGATGCGGCCGCGCCATGCCTCGCGCATCGCCTCGAACACCGGCCAGGAGATTTCCTCCTGCGGCGCGACGCTGTCGAGATGCGTGCGCAGCGCCCTGGTGCCATGGGCGTAGGCTGAGCGCAGCGAGAAATCCATCCGTTTCGCAACGTCCTCGGCGCTCCAGCGTGCCACACGATCGGCGCCGGCGGCATTCAGCGCGCCCAAGAACGTGCCGTCGGGATTGGGCTTTCGCGGCCAGATATGGCCCTTGTCGATATGCGTGTGGCTGTCGACGAAGCATGGCAGCACGATGCGGCCGCCAAGATCGACGGCATCAGCAGGCGCTGCACGACCGTGGGCGGCAATGCCTGCGATTTTGCCGTCCGCGATAGTGACGTCGGCAAGCGCAAAGCCATCCCTGTCGAGAGCAGCGCCAAGGCCTGGGGTCAGGGATGCGTGAAGCCTGACATTGGCGAGCCGGTATGAACCTGTGTTCGGAATCAAGGGCCTAGCGCTCCTGCTTCAGTGCGCTTTCGTGCCAGCGCCGCAAAATGAGATGCGAAATCAGCGACAGCACGAGGAAGATCAAAATGCCGGTCAGCGAGATCAGGAACAGCGCCGCGAACAGCCGCGGCGCGTTGAGCCGGTAACCGGCCTCGATGATGCGCGAGGCAAGGCCGGACGACTGGCCGGTGGTGCCGGCGACGAACTCGGCCACCACCGCGCCGATCAGCGACAGGCCGCCGGCGATCTTCAGCCCGCCGAGGAAATAGGGCATCGCGGCCGGCAGCCTGAGATAGCGCAATTGCTGCCAGCGCGTCGCGCCATTGAGCTTGAACATGTCGCGCAGATTGCGGTCGACGGAGTTGAGGCCAAGCGTGGTGTTGGACAGGATCGGAAAGAAGGCGACGATCCAGGCGCACAGCAGAAGCTTGGTCGTCTGGTCGTTCACATAGATGTTGATCAGCGGAAAGATCGCCACGATCGGCGTCACCTGCAGCACGATGGCGAAGGGAAAGAACGACATCTCGACCCATTTCGATTGCGCGAACAGCACCGCCAGCCCGACCCCGCCGACGACCGCCAGAGCCAGGCTGAGGAAGGTGATGCGCAAGGTCACCAGCAGCGAGGAAAACAGCAGGCCGGCGTCGTTGTAGAGCGTCCACAGCACCACGCCCGGGCGCGGCAGGATGTATTGCGGAATCGCGTTCCAGACGCAGATGCGATCCCACAGCCAGATCGCCAGGATCATGATCGTTAGCGGCAGCAGCCAGCGGCCGATCCGTTCGAACCGCTCTTGGCGCACGCGGCGCGCTTCCTCGGGGTCGAGTTCGAGCACGCGCTCGTCAATGGCCGTCATGATGCGCGCCTGCTGTTGAATTGATGGCATTGACCAACACATCGGAGGCCTGACGGCAGAGTGCCGCATAGTCGGGCGAGGTGCGAAACGCCTCGTCGCGCGGATAGGAGGCCTCGATGGCGAGTTCGTCGAACACCCTGCCCGGCCGCGCCGCCATGACGACGACGCGGTTGGAGAGGAACACGCTTTCAAAGACGCTGTGGGTGACGAAGACGACGGTGAAGCGTTCGTCCTGCCACAGTTCCAGGAGATCGTTGTTGAGCTTGAAGCGGGTGATCTCGTCGAGTGCCGCGAACGGTTCGTCCATCAGCAGCACGCGCGGTTTGGTCACCATGGCCCGCGCGATCGAGACGCGCATCTTCATGCCGCCGGACAGTTCGCGCGGCACCGCGTCTTCGAAACCGGTTAGATGCACCCGCGCCAGCATTTCCGTGATCGCCGGTGTCGCCTTGGCGCGCGAAATGCCTTTCAGCCGAAGCGGCAGCCAGACATTGTCGAAAACATTGGCCCAGGGCAGCAGCGTCGGCTCCTGGAAGACGAAGCCGATGTTCGAACGGTCAAGCGAGCCACCGCCGCGCCAGTCGAGCACGCCGGAGGTCGGCGTCGACAGGCCGGCGATCAGCCGCAGCGCCGTCGACTTGCCGCACCCCGACGGCCCAAGCAGGCTGAGGAAATCGCCTTCCCGGATGGTCAGGTCGACGTCGCTGAGCGCCGTCACGCCGTTGGAAAATACCTTGCCGACGCCGCGCAGCGCCAGAAGCGTCGGGGCCGTACCCGACACAGCCGGCGCTGGCGCCACTTTTTCCCTTATCATGCCGGGACCGGCCTATTTCTTCAGCTCGAGCCCGACGCCCTTGTTGATGAAGGTCAGCGTGTAGGCCTTCTTGATGTCGATGCCGTCGGGCGTGACCTTGGCCTTGACCATCTTGTCGTAGAAGCTCTTGATCCGCTCGTCGGTCATGGCGCCGATGCCGAGCTTTTCGGTGTCGCCGGAATCGGCCAGGCCGAACTTCTTCATCTGCTCGATCGAGAACGCGATCTGCTCGTCGCTCATGTCGGGATTGTCTTTCTTGATCAAGTCGTTGGCGGCCTTGTTGTCGCCGTAGAGATATTTGTACCAGCCCTTGGCGGAGCCATCGACGAAGCACTGGACCACCTCCGGCTTCTTGTCGATCGTGTCCTGCATCACCTCGATCGTCGTCGAGTAGGTATCCCAGCCATAGTCGGCGAGCAGGAACTGGTTCGGCACGAAGCCGCCTTCCTTCTTGACCGCGAACGGCTCGGAGGTGACGTAGCCCTGCTGGATCGACTTCTTGTTGGCGAGGAAGGGAGCGGTGTTGTAGGTGTAGGGCGCGCGCTTGGAGGCATCGAAGCCGAGTTCGATGACCATCCACTGGAAGAAGGTCTGCACGCCCTCGTCACCCAATATGTACTGGTCGGCGTTCTTCAGGTCCTCCCATTTGTCGAGCCCTTCGCCGGGATGGGACATGATGACCTGCGGGTCCTTCTGGAAATCCGCCGCCACCACCCGCATCGGAATGCCTTGCTGGACGGCATCGAAAGCCGACAGCAGATTGCCGCCCATGTAGAAATCGATCTTGCCGGCCAGCAGCATCGGCCGGCCGCTGACCTGCGGACCGCCCTGCATAATGGTGACGTCGAGGCCGCAGGCAGCATAGGTGCCGTCCGCCACGGACTGGTAATATCCGCCATGCTCCGGCTCGGCCAACCAGTTGGTGCCGAAGGTGACTTTCTCATTCGCAGCAGCACCCAGCGTGCTGGCTGCAAGCAGGGCCACAACCCCCACCGAGATCTTCTGTTTTCCGTACATCGACACCACCCTCTGTTTGCTCCGGCGCGCCACGCGCCAGGCTCGACACCAAAGATTCAAGAAGCAAGACACATGCCACCGGCGTCTGGCGCCGGGCCGCCCGCTTGAAAGACGTTGCCATGCCAAGCGCGGACGGGTCATGCCGTACGGAAGGCATCGTGCCTATTTTTTGAACGGCTGTCCATAATCGCCCGGGCAACATGCACCGCCATCTTGAAGGTGCAATGGGTCAAGCCTTAGGCTACGGCCAAACCGGAGATTGCCATGTTCAGATTCCTCACCCCGAAGTCGATAAAGCCGCCCTTTGCCCGCTACAGCCACGGCGTCGAGGTACCGCCTGGAAAGCGGCTAGTGCTGTGCTCGGGTCAGGTCGCCATCACCGCGGACGACCAGATTCCCGAAGAGGCCGGCGCGCAGGCCGAACTCTGCTTCCGCAACATCGAAGCGATTCTCCGCGAAGCCGGGCTGGGCCTACGCGACATCATCCGTATCAACGCCTATGTCACCGACCGCGCGCATCTGCGGCCCTATATGGATGTCCGCGACCAGCTGTTTTCCAGCCCCGCGCCGGCCTCGACGCTGATGATCGTCTCCGGCTTTGCCCGACCCGAATTCAAGGTCGAGGTCGAGGCTATCGCGGCCGGGTGATCGACAGACAACCTCCGCCGCGCTAGGTCTGGCCGTTCATCGAAGAGGCATGACATGACTGTTGCGAAGAAACGCGCGTGGTGGGGCGACTACCGGACCACCGAATACGCCTCGATCGATCCGGAGGCGACGATCGCCGTGTTGCCGGTGGCGGCGATCGAGCAGCATGGGCCACATCTGCCGGTCTCTACCGACACTTCGATCATGAACGGCATGCTCGACACGGTTATTTCGCGCCTGCCCGACGATCTCGACATCCGCATCCTGCCGGTCCAGGCAGTGGGCAAGTCGAACGAACATCTGCACGCGCCGGGCACCCTCACTCTGCCGGCAACCACGCTGATAGAAGCCTGGACCGAGCTTGGCCTGTCGATCGCGCGCGCCGGGGTGCGCAAGCTGATCGTGGTCAATTCGCATGGCGGCAACGAAGAGATCATGGGCATTGTCACGCGCGAACTGCGCGTGCGTGAAAAGATGCTGGCGGTAAAGACCAGCTGGCAACGCTTCGGCCGCCCGTCCGGCATGTACACCGAGCTCGAGGACCGCCACGGCATCCATGGCGGCGATGTCGAGACCTCGCTGATGCTGCATTTCCGGCCGGACCTCGTCGACATGGCCAAGGCCGACAATTTCGTTTCCAATGTCGCCAAGGCCGAGAAGGAATTCTCGCTGCTGCGCCACACCGGCACCCACGCCTTCGCCTGGATAGCTGGCGATCTCAACCCGAACGGCGTCGTCGGCGATGCCAGCATCGCGACGGCGGAGAAAGGCCGGCTGACGGCAGAATATCAGGCCGACGGCTTCATCAGCCTGCTGCGGGATGTCCGCAAGGCGAAGCTCGCGGACTGGTTGACGTAGCCTCCAAACCAGTGGTCTGGCATCGAAAGGCAAACGCTGTCCTCTTGAACAAACCAGGCGACGGAGGGCGGATCAGACGATCACGCTTTTGCACAGAGAGATTTCCGCACAAGAGATTTTGACAAACTTTGCCAAAATGGGCCATACTGGACGGGATATGGAGGCCAGTATGGCAACGATGAACGTATCATTGCCCGATCCGATGAAAGATTGGGTTGAGGCGCAAACCGAAACGGGCCGCTACGCCAACGCGAGCGATTATGTGCGCGATTTGATCCGTCGGGATCAGGAGCGCAACGACAAGATTGCCGCCATGCAGCGCTTTGTCGATGATGGCTTGAAGAGTGGCATCGGCAATCGATCCAGGGACGCGCTTTTCACGGAGGCGGTTAAACGCGCTGAAAAGCCATCCGGCAATAGGTAGTGGGATTTCGCCTTTCTTTAGCCGCGGAAGAGGACATCGTCGGTATTGCCGAGCAAGGGGTGCGCCTGTTCGGCGCTGTGCAGGCCAGACAGTATCATGACGAGTTGTTCACGATCTTTGACCTGATCGCTGCCAGTCCCCGAATAGCGCGAGAGCGGCTTGAATTGAGGCCACCGATGCGTATCCATCCCTTCAAAGCCCATCTTGTCGTCTACCGGATCGAAGCCGACGACGACGTGTTCATTGTCCGGGTACGCCACGGGCATGAAGATTGGGCGAATGAAGGCCACTCGATAATCGAACAACGACATGGGGCAGCTAGCTGTCGATCCTCAGCGCAAAGGGCGTGCCTTCAAAGGCATCCGCACCGCGCCCGATCGATTCGATTGCCTCGATCATGCGGCCGTTGCGATCAAGCAGCGCATCGGCCACCGCAATCAGCCGCGGATTGGGTGTCGCCGATGGCGACAGCGTCCGCAATGTCTGAGCCAGTTCGGCCTCATCGCGTTTCGGCGCCAATGCCGCCGCAATGATGTAGGCGGAGGCGGTCGAGCGGCTGATGCCGGCATAGCAATGCACGAGCATCGGCCTTGCCCGGTCCCAGCGGCGCGCGAAATCGAGCAGGTTACGGACATGCTCCTCGCCCGGCATGGTCATGCCGTCCTGCGCCGCCGCGATGTCATGCATGACCAGATGCAGATGGTTTTCTCGGGCGATCGACGCCGGACGGACCACCTCCGTTCCGGCGGCAAGCAGCGACAGCATGCGGTCGGCGCCGGTCCTGGCCACCGTTTCCTCGATCTTTGCCAGCGAACAGACATGGATCATTGTTCCGAACCCTTCGATTGATCCTCGCGCCGCGACGCCCATTCGGCAAGAGCGGTCTCGAGCCGCTGCCATTCCTCCTCACTTCCCGGCAGGCCGGCGCGCAGAACGTCAGGCCGATCGGCAAAATGGCGAAGCAGGATGCCGCGCTCGCCGAGCGCGGCAAACAAATCGGCGGCATTGGTCAAACTGAGGAAACGATACAATGTGGTGCCGCCCGCTACGGGTACGCCGAAGCGGGCCAACAGCGCGTCGAGCCGCGCCGATGCGCCGGCAAGAGATGATCGCATCGCGTCCTGCCAGTCGATGTCGGCAAGCGCGCGGATGCCGTATTCCAGCGCCGGGCCGGCGACGGCCCATGGCCCGAATTGCGTCTCAAGCCGTTCGACCGTCGCTACATCGGAAAGTGCAAACCCGAGCCGCAGCCCGGCCAGGCCGAAGAACTTGCCGAACGAACGCAGGACGACGATACCGCCCTGGCCGACATCGCCGCAGAGGCTATGCTCGCGCGGCCCAACATCCATGAACGCCTCGTCGACAACCAGCAGCCCGCCCTTGGCGCGCAATCCGGCAGCCAGAGCCAGCAACCGGTCGCGCTCGATGACACGTCCATCCGGATTGTTCGGATTGACGATGATGGCAAGGTCGGCGTCCGCCAGGTCAGCGAAATCGCCGACCTCGGTCACCGCGTGCCCGGCGATCACTGCTGCGCGGGCATGTTCGGCGTAGGTCGGACCCAGCACCAGCGCCCTTCCGGGGGTAATCAGCGAGGCGACGCGCGGCAACAGGATCTGCGTGCCCGGTGCCGCCACGATGTTGGCTGGCGACGGCGCCCCATAGGCACTGGCAGCGATCTCTGTCAGCTCACGCGTGCGCGCGGCTTCCGGCAACCGCGACAGCGAGGTGGCGGGCAGGTCGAAAAGCGGGTAGGAGTGCGGATTGATACCGGTCGAGAGGTCGACGAATGGCAGCAGGGCGTTGGGAAAAAGCCCCCTCGCGCGGCCAAGACTTCCACCATGGTCCACAACCGCCCCATTAAGAAGCTTCATGTCAGTCCTGATCGCTTTCCTGTCATTGGCCGTCGAATTCGCCCTCGGTTACCCCGATTGGCTGTTTCGCGCCATCGGCCATCCGGTGACGTGGTTCGGCAGGCTGATATCCTTTCTCGACCACAGGCTCAACCGCGCCACTGATCCCGACGCGCTGCGTCGCAAGCGTGGTGTCCAGGCGCTGCTGGTCATCGTGCTGGTGCCGGCGATAATTGGCCTGGGCGTGCAGATCCTGTTCTGGTTTGTTCCCAAGGGCCTCGTCATCACGGCCCTTCTGGCAACGTCGCTTCTGTCGCAAAAGAGCCTCTATGAGCATGTCGAGGCGGTGGCTGACGCGCTCGACACCGGCGGCCTGGCTTTGGGCCGCGTTGCCGTTTCGCGGATCGTCGGCCGCGACCCTGAAACGCTCGACAGGGCCGGCGTCTGCCGCGCGGCGATCGAGAGCCTGGCCGAGAATTTCTCTGACGGCATCGTCGCCCCCGCCTTCTGGACCGGCGTCGGCGGCCTGGCCGGCGGCGCCGCCTACAAGGCCGCCAACACCGCCGATTCGATGATCGGCCACCGCACCCCGCGCCACGAGGCGTTCGGCTGGGCAGCGGCGCGCTTCGACGACTGGATCAATCTGCCGGCGTCGCGGCTGACGGCGCTGCTGATCGTGCTGGCGGCGTTCCTCGTCAAAGGCGCTGATGCGAAAAATGCCTGGCATGCGGTATTGCGCGACGCGAAAAAACATCGCTCACCCAATGCCGGCTGGCCGGAAGCGGCGATGGCCGGCGCGCTCGGCCTGTCGCTCGCCGGGCCGCGCAGCTACGGCGGCGTACTGGTCGACGACGTCTTCATGGGCGAAGGTGGGCGGCGCGAAGCCGACAGCCTCGACATCAGGCAGGCGCTGAAACTCTATCGCGTTGCCGACTATCTGCTGATCGCCCTGTTCGGGTTGGTTTCGGTCGTTGTCATCGTGACGTGATCTCACGCTCCCCCTTGTGGGCAGGGCTATCGCATATGGAATTCCTGAGATGTCTGCCCGGCACGGACCCCCACCCCTAGCCCCTCCCCACAAGGGCGAGGGAGACTTCCGCTGGCGCCGACCCAAGCGAATCGCCTGTCTTTTCGGCGCCAAAGAAGAATTAAAGGCACGCGGCAGCGTTCCCTCCCCCTTGTGGGGAGGGTTAGGGTGGGGGTCCCTCTTCGCAAGAATCCATATGCGATAGCCCTGCCTTCAAAGGGGGTAAGAAGCCTCAGAACTCGATCCCCTGCTGGGCCTTCACGCCCGCGGAAAAATGGTGCTTGGTCACGCCCATTTCGGTGACGAGGTCGGCCGCCTCGATCAGCGCCGGCTTGGCATTGCGGCCGGTGACGACGACATGCAGGTCCTCGCGCCGCGCTTTCAGCGCCGCAACCACCTTGTCGAGGTCGAGATAGTCGTAGCGCAGCGCGATGTTCATCTCGTCGAGCACCAGCAGGCTGATCGACGGGTCGGCCATCAGCTCGAGCACCTTGGCCCACGCGGCTTCGGCGGCTGCGATATCACGCTTCAAATCCTGCGTTTCCCAGGTGAATCCCTCGCCCATCGCGTGCCAGACGACGCGGTCGCCGAAGGCGGCGAACGCATCCTTCTCGCCGGTGTGCCATTTGCCCTTGATGAACTGGACGACACCGACGCGCTTGCCGTAGCCGAGCATCCGCAGCGCCAGGCCGAAGGCGGCCGTGGTCTTGCCCTTGCCGGGGCCGGTGTTGACGATCAGCAGCCCCTTCTCGACCGTCTTGCTCGCCACCTCGGCATCCTGCACCGCCTTGCGCTTAGCCATCTTGGCGCGGTGGCGTTCTTCGTCCTTATCGTCGATGTCGGTCATGTCATTTCACCTTGAGCGGCAGCCCCGCCACCATCAGCAGCACCGTATCGGCAATCGCCGCGACCTGCTGGTTGAGCCGGCCGGCGGCATCGCGAAACCGGCGCGCCAGTGCATTGTCCGGCACGATACCTTGGCCGACTTCATTGGACACCACGAACCAGGGTCCGCGCGGCCGCGACAGCACCTCTGCCAATCGGCGGCATTCCAGCTCGAAATCGTGTTCGGCCAGCATATGGTTGGTCAGCCACAACGTCAGGCAGTCGACGAGTACCGGTTGGTTATCAGGCAAGGCGGCAAGCGCGCCGGCGAGATCGAGCGGTGCGTCGATGGTCGTCCAGCCTTCGCCGCGCTGCGACCGGTGCAGCGCGATGCGCTCACGCATCTCGTCATCCCAGGCTTGCGCCGTGGCGATATAGGTCCAGGGCGGCGGCAAGGCGGTCGCCAGGATTTCGGCGTGGGGGGGGGGGGGGGGGGGGGGGGGGGGGGGGGGGGGGGGGGGGGGGGGGGGGGGGGGGGGGGGGGTGGCGGAGGGGCGGGGGGGGGGGGGGGGGGGGGGGGGGGCCG